>JAGDXB010000085.1:0-7291 GCA_023256215.1 Vulcanisaeta sp.
ATTAAAATACTTTTTGCGACATATTCTCGCATACTTCCTGAGCTGTGTTAATGTCACTGGGAGTATTTATATTGAGTAATTCCTTGCTCCATGGTATTACTAGTGATACCCACGGGATAATTCCTTGCTCTAGCTTTATTCTCCTTACGAGGCTTATTCCCGTAAATCCTAGTGCTTCACCCTTTCTATATATGAGTGTTATCATTGGTGCCATGACATACGCAGCCATGATCAAGAACTTCCTAACTAATTGCCCGCTTAAGAATGGCATGTCAGCAGGAACTATGAGGGTAGGTACACCTACCTTATTTATGGCCTCCAGTAAGTCCTCAGGATAACCCTTACCGCTTGTTATTAGGGTTTTATAGCCATGGCTTCTCGCAAATTCTATAATGGATGAATGCTTAATTGTGGTTACGACATACACAGTGCCTAAGTCCTCAACAGCCTCGATGACACGCATTATCATCGGCTTACCGCACACCTCAATTAGCGGTTTATTGGGATTAGAGAGCCTGGTTCCTGAACCGCCGGCCATGATTATTATATTCATGCCTTATCAACACCGAATGAGCTTAATAATCGCTTACCAAGCCATTTAACGTTTTCATTAATTGAGTCAAGGAGTACGTGAGCAGCAAGGAAGTGAAGCCCAGCCTCTGCGTAAAGCCTGAATTCAGGCCAAGGATCCTTAATAATTATCGTGTACCATAAGGATCCAGCTAGACTTTCGAAGTTCTTATTAACTACGTCATCTAAGGTAAAATTCCTTATTATTGAAATATCGTTCTTAATAGACACCTCACCACCCTCCTCAAGTTTCTTGCTGCCTTTCTCTACATCATCCCTCTTATTAATGTTCATAAGCTCCCTCAGCTCTACATCGTGGTTTAGGGGGTTCAAGAAGAGTACTCGTGGCAATCCTCTAACTATATCGAAAGTCTTTGATCTAGAGTACTCGATTAGTAATTCTACGTATCTCAATGCCTCATCCCTCCTCATAGCCATGAGGGCATTCTCTATGTGTCCGTTTGGCAATATGTAGGTCGTTACTTCGAAATTCACTAATTCACTAATTAATGGTTTAATCGTCTTTGATGTTATGAAGGGCATATCATTTGGTACTACTACTACGTAATCATCATCACACTTAGTAAGCGCTGAGTAAATGCCCGCCAATGGTCCTCTTAATCTATTGTCATCGATAACGTACGTGGCACTGGGCATCAAATCCCTGTAACTTATTATTCTCTCTGCGTTGTTAACTGCAATCACTATGTGATTAGCAATTTCGGATAATGCATCGAACACGGACTTTATCATTGGTTTTCCATTGACCATATACAGCGCCTTATCAAGCCACGGCTCACCACTTCTTTGAAACCTCCTGGATAAGCCTCCGCTTAGTATGACGCCGCAAACCATCTTATGCTGCCACACTCCTCATTATTCAGGCGGTCTTATAAGTCTCGCTAGTCTCTCCCTCCTCCACCTGGCATACTCTATAAGCCCTATGACTACTAATATTATGACTACTATGATTATTACGGCAATAGCTATTAAGGTGCCTATGGGCACAAAGCCTATGCCAGGCACGTAATAACCACTCACTGGTATTACAAGTGTGATTGGTATGGTTTCACCACTCTCATTTGCTGTGAGTACTATGGTCTTACTTGAGTAAACACCGAATGAATATGCATATGCTTTGCAGGTTATTGATCCAGTGCTCGGTATGGGGATTACCGTGCTTATTGAACCAACATTGCTCATATTGAATTGTTCACATGATATTCCAACGATGGCGTACTTCGTGAGCGGCATTCCATTGGCCGAAAGTGCTGTGACCTCTACATTAACGGCGGGTATGTAGACGGGCAATTGAACCTGTTGAGCATGTGCATTAGTAATAACTGTGATCGCTATTAATGCTAGTACTATTATAATTATGTAAAGACCCCTCATTCTCAATACATAGGTTTCTTTAAACGGTATAAAACACTAACTCACATTAATTACTTAAAGAGTTGTTGATCAGCGCTATTAACCGCAATCATTTATCATCCAGCCCAGCATCATCACGCAAACAACATAGTTCTAATCGGCATTATAAGTGTTTAGGTTATGTGCCAGTAAGGACTTTGAATCCTAACCACATCCTTAATTACGGACTTCACCCGAGCAAGCGTCCTAGGATCTGTCTGAGTAATCGGTTCGTCAACCTCAACCTCCCTACCACTCATGATATCTATGAGTAACCTAGAGCCCTTACTAAGTACATCGTAGTTATAGCCACCCTCAAGCACAAAGACAACACCCTTAACCTTGCCAATAATGTTCTTCAACCTCCTAAAGATCTCTGTGTAGGTATTGAGCGAGAGCCTTAAGTTAGCGATACTGTCTAGCTCATGTGCATCAAAGCCAAGGGATACAAGTATAAGTTGTGGCTTAAACTCATCTATAATAGGCCAGACAACGTTATTAAGAGTCTCTTGATAAGCATCATCTGCTGTGAATGGCGGTAAAGGCACATTAACATTGAAGCCCTCTCCCTCTCCCTCACCAACCTCATCGATGAATCCAGTACCTGGATATATAGTTAATGGGTCCTGGTGAAGACTTACATAAAGAACCCTTGGGTCCCCATAGAATATTTCCTGGGTCCCGTTGCCATGGTGAACATCGATATCCAATATTGCAATCTTACTAATACCGCGTTCCAATGCGTATACAGCACCAACAGCCACATTATTAAATATACAAAAACCCTGAGTTGGGGCCATTAAGGCCCTGCCAGTATGCCCAACGTGATGGCCTGGAGGTCTAACAACGGCGTAAGCAGCATCCCACTCCCCGCTTAATACCTTATCGATACCCCTCAGCACAGCACCAACGGCGAGTCTGGCGGCTCTACAGGTGCCTGGGCTCACGTAGGTATCGGCATCGAGGAATACGTAACCCTCATTACACGCATTGTCTATCTGGAGTACGTAGCTTCTATCGTGAGTTTTAAATAACCATTCATCAACGTTACTCAGCGGTTTTTCAATGGTAATATCCCCCATCTTGCTTATCTCCTTAATTATTGTAGAAACTCTAATGGGGTTCTCAATATGGTTTCTAGGTGGTCTATGTTCTAGGTATGCTTCATCGTAGATTACACCTATCATTTCAATATCCTTTTCGGTAGTGCCTTATTAATTTAGTTGATATCTAGTGTTTTGGTATGTTTGGTAGGAAAAAGAAGGTGGATCTTGAAGAGTTGCTTCAGGAGTTGGCGGGAGATAATGAGGATAATGATGTTAGAGCTAGGGTTAGGAAATATGTTAAGGGTGATGATGACGAGTACCAGCAACCTAACGGTGTTAGGTTTAAGGTGGAGTTTGAGGGTATTGATGAGTTAATAAAGGAATTGAGGTCTCTAAGGGATTCGATAAATGAATTGATCGAGTTACTGAAGGAGCAGGGTAATTCTGCGGTTCCAAGGAAGTAATCGCCTTTTTAAACGCATTTTTATCCTTAAAATAAGCACAATGCCAAATCAAAAGAGGTCATTAAATATTTTGGATCTGCTTGCCATAGTTACGGAACTTAAAGAGTTGGAGGGCTCTATAATCGATAAGGTCTATACCATGGGTGATTCATTATTGCTTAGATTTAGGAAGGAGGCCGAGAAGTACTTCGTAATAGCCAACTCGCATAGGTTCGGTTTAACGAGTTACGTACTTGAACATGGCACTGAGAGTGTGACCGCATTAAGAAGGCTTATTGAGAATTCCAGGTTAGTGAAGATTGAGGTTCTGAATTTTGATCGAGTAATTAGGCTGACTCTTGATGATGGCTTCTTAATTATAGAATTATTAGAGCCCTGGAACTCAATATACATAGGTAACGATGGCATTATTAAGTGGGTGTTAAGGGCTTATAGGGGTAAGGATCGAACCATCAATGTAGGCCTCGAATATAGACCACCGCCTCAAGGCTTCGTTAAGCCATTCGATGAGGCGAATAATGTAATCAATACATTGCGTAGTTTTGATAATATAGGTAAGGCCATAGCCAGGGGCTTAGGGTTAGGCAGTGAGATAGCTAATGAAGTATGTGCGAGGGCGTCTATTGATTGTTCCATGCCCACAAATTCCGTAGATGTGGATAAGGTGTTGATGATCATAAATTCCATGATTAATACCGTGATTGAAGGTAAATTAGAGCCGACTATTTATTATAGTAATGGTTCTCCAACAACGGTAACGCCGCTCAAATTCCTATCGATTAAGTATGATAGTGTTAAGCAATTCCAGAAATTTAATGAGGCCGTTGATGAGTATTTTCACGAAATTGAGGTTAAGGAGGAGACACAGAGAAAACTTACTAACATTATGGGCGAGATTAATAGGCTTGAGAGGAGTATTGATGAGTTGGCGGTCAATATAGAGAATTTTAGGAAGGGCTCTGAGGAATTGAGGGTTAAGGCCGAGACTGTGCTTAATTGGAAGTACGTCATTGAGGAGTTACTGAACATACTTAGAAATTATTGGGCATCCTACAAGGATGAGTTTCAGGAATTAATTAGAGGAATGGAGTACCAGGGAATTAAGGTTAAGAATTTTGATTCGAGAGGTAAGGTCTTGACACTTGATATTAATGGCATTACGATATCGATACCCCTGAATGCAAATGTTGGTGACTTAATTAATGACCTCTTTAGCAGGGCTAAGGATCTTGAGCGTAAGGCTAAGAATGCAGAGGAGGTCATGGCTAAACTTAAGGCTGAACTTGAGGAGCTTAGGCTTGAGGGTGAAAGGTTAACGGAGAGTGTTAGGGAGAGTTCTATACGTATTGTCTACGGTGCGCGTGAGTGGTTTGAGAGGTTTAGGTGGTTCATAACCAGTGGTGGTAAGTTAGTCTTAGCTGGTAGGGATGCTACGCAGAATGAGGTTCTCGTTAGGCATTATTTAAGGCCGTGGGATATCTTCGTACATGCCGACATACCTGGTGCAGCCACCGTAATAATAAGGCTCAATAATCCTAACGATGAGGTTAAGGAGGAGGAAATTCTTGAGGCTGCTCAGTACGCAGTATCTTACTCGAGAGCGTGGGTCATGGGTCTATCGGTATTGGACTCCTTCTATGTGAAGGGTGAGCAGGTGACCAAGAGAGCGCCGTCTGGCGAGTACCTTGGTAAGGGTAGTTTCATGATTTATGGTTCAAGGGGTTGGGTTAAGAACGTCGAGTTAAGGCTCGGCATTGGCGTTAGGGTTGATAAGCTTAATGACGTTTCATTAATAAGGTTAATAACGGCACCGCCCAAGGTCATCAATTCGTTAGTTAATTATTACGTAATTATAAGGCCTGGGAAGAGTGATAGGGTTGAGGTGGGTAGGAGTATTTATGAAGAGTTCAGGGGTAAGATCTCCGGCTTTACTAAGGTTGTGAGTTTAGACAGTATTGTTGAGGTTATCCCTGGCCCATCAATGATTGAGGGCTTCTATAGCGGTAATCCGATGCCATGGGATGAAATAAGGAGAATTGCTATTCGGTGATTAAGCTTGGAGATGGCCAGGTTAAATAAGTGTGTATCTCTTCCCATAGTTGAGGATGAGGTTGTGCTGGATTCAATGCTTGGCTGGTTGGTTAGGTGGTTGAGGATTTTGGGCGTCAGGGCCATTTATGATTCGAATTTTAAGGACGAGGAATTACTTAATATTGACCATCTATTGATAACTAGGGACAGGGAGTTGTTTAGGAAGAGGACGCGATTAAGCATGTTGCTAGAAACCTCTAGGCATCTTGAGTGGCTTTCCATATCCTCACTGGTGTTGGGAGTTCCGTTGGTGCTGGATATGGGAAGGAGTTTGTGCCCTATCTGTGGGTCAAGCCTCATTAAGGTTAGTAAGGATGCAGTTGCTGATAAAGTGCCTAAGGGTGTCTTATCCAGGTACAATGACTTTTGGTTATGCACAGGCTGCGGCCAAGTCTACTGGGTCGGTAGTCATCACATGCGTATTAAGAAGGAGCTGGAACTTGCACGAATCCTATTGAGTTCTATCTCAACATCATGCGTCAATAATAATCTACTAATAATTCGCAAATAATTAAGGGCTCTCCATGTTTGGATAATGATTATAAATCATTTTATTTAATACATGAGTTCGAATGCAATTATTTAGGCCGCTTAATGAGCAGGAATACTCGGCATTGATAAAGTACCTGAGGGCTAAGATCCTCGAGAGACTCGGTGTGAAGGCTGAGTATGAAATAGACCCGACATACCTAGTGAAGATGGCGGAGTTTAAACTCGGCGTCTTTGTGTCAATTGAGAAAATGATGTATTCGGATGGTATGGTTAAAAGGGTTCTTAGGGGTAGTATGGGTACGGTAAGGCCGATAAAGAATCTACTTGAGGATTCCGTGGCGGCGGCACTACATGCGGCATTTTATGACCCGAGATTCTCACCGGTATCCATTGCAGAGTTCAAAAATTGTGTATTAGAAGTCACAGTAGTGTCCCCATTAGCTGATGTAAATATTGAATGGATGAGGAACAACCTCGTCCTTGGCTATCATGGGCTTTATATTGTTGATTCAGGCAAGGCATCAATACTACTTCCACAGAAGGTTATTGAGATTGCCGAGAATTATTACCAAAGAACTAATAAGCCATTGGATAATGAGGGTTTCATTAATGAATTATGTCAATATCTAAAGATATGTAATCCATCAAGCATCCGTGCCTTTGAAACGCAGATAATCTATGAGTTAAAACCTGACGGTGATGTTGTTGAACGTAAGCTCTATCTAAATAGGTTATTAAGAAACAACGTTAAGCAACCAGTAATAGCTAAACATTGATGCTATTTTGGACACTAAAGATTTATTAATGTTCGGTTTAAATCAAGAATTGAGGCATATGCCTGTAATGATTAAGTTTTATATGGTTGTTGGTAGGGACGAAGCCTACGAGAGCGTTATCCGCAACGTTGTTTCTGAGGTTAGGGAGAAGTTCAAGGGTAGTGAGAGGAGTGTTAATGCAACATTCATAAGAATTAAGCCCGAAGCCGTTGATGCGGCCTTAAATGCGCTCAATATGCCTGAGAGCCAAGTACCACAAAACCTAATCTACCTAGTTAAGTCAATGAAGCAAGACGGTGTCAAATCATTACCAGCATTAATAATCAACGGCAGGAAGATATTTGAAGGTCAATTACCACCACCAGACACGGTAAGACAGACGATAATGGATGAGGTGATGCTGGCGCTAGCGCCACCAACACAACCAATACAGCCACAA
>JAGDXB010000085.1:7301-16233 GCA_023256215.1 Vulcanisaeta sp.
CAGGCGCCACCACAGCCGCCACAGATTGAGAGACAAGCTCCAGAGACCCTGAAGGAAATACAACCATTACAACAAAAACCACCAGAAAAACCAATTGAGACAGCACCAATATTAGTATCACAACAACCACTTTCAAGTGGTGTTAAGTTAGTGGTGGGTAGACCCAATGATTGCAGGGAATGCATTTATTATGGAGCAAACACCGGAATATGCCTACTATTTGGGTATAAGATTGCAGATCCAAGTAGGCCGCCGTGTAAATCGTAATTCTTACTTTTTATTTACACCCTTAAGTATTAAATCTACAGTATCGCCCAAAGCCTGTCCCGGTAATCCTCTTCTAAACCTAACAAGTAATTGACCGTGCTTACCCCAAACCTTAAGCACATTACCTACTATCTCAACGCCGCTCCTCGATTTCCAAACAACCTTAGCGCCAAGGAATTTCGCGGCGTCTATGTCGGTTTCAACTCCAGGTACAATGACTATGGCGTCCCTTGAATAACCAATGGAACCCCTCCTTATTGAATATATCTTAGCCTTAACAATATTTATCTGCGTTGACACGTACGTAATCCATACTTAGGTATTTTTAAGCGCTACTTTCGTGAATAACGACAATAGGGCTCTGGAGGAATAATACTTAAATTTTCACAGTTAGCCTTTGTCTAACGAATGCCCATAGCGAGACTTATTGAGTATAAGATCGCATTGCCCTCGGAATATGCCCTCGATTTATTAATGAACATAGGCAATACCAACTTATTCATGCCAATATCGAGACCTGGTGTAATACCGGCGCCAAGGGTGCCAAGTAAGTACTCAGAGAGGATTAGAAAGGTTGAGGATATATCAAGGGAGCTTAGTAGAGTATTATCTCAATACTCAGTACCGCCGCCACAAAAGCCGCACGAGGTTAAGGTTAGTTTGTTCAATGACTTGATCGAGTACATAATCGAGGATGGCGAAGATCTCCTTACTAGGATAAGGCAGTATCTAGACTCCATTAATGGTATTAGGAATGAGTATGAGAGACTTAGGGGCATAGTCGATGTGGTATCTACGGTTGGAGGTATTATTATGGAGAAGTTGAGGCATTTCTTAATCGATATTGTGCCCATAGGTGAGGAGGATTTCGAGGAGTTTAAGAATGCCATCATTAATTATAGATCAGAAGTAATACCTGTAAAGGTTCAGGGTAGGTTCTATGCATTGGTGATTTACCCTGAATGGGCTAGGCAGGGCTTAATGAATGTATATAAGCTATTCAACACCACACCTCTTGAATTACCTACCGAGTTCGATATAAGTTCTATGAAAAATAGATTGTCTGAGCTTGAAGGTAGATTAGCAAAGCTTGAGCAGGAATTTCACGATTTCTTGATTAAAGTAAGTGATAGGGCCTATGCAATTATTGATCTTTCTGATGCTATTACGGGTATTGTTAGGCAGTACATCGATTCGGCGATTCCTGAGGGTAAGGATGTTGGTGATAGATTGGCGCAAATGATTAGTTCTATTGATGGTATTAGGAGTAGAATTAGAGAATTAGAGGTGATACACATGGCTTTAGAGTACATGAATAAGGCAGGGATATCACTTAGTGGTTTTAGTAGGTTGAGGAGTAGGGTGTTTGTGGTTAGGGGTGGTGTTAATGAGGATGCGATTAAAGGTCTCATGTATATTAGGCGTGATATGGAGGGTACTGACTTATCGATAATTACGTTGGTAGAACCACCTGAGAATCTTGATATATCGTCACTTGGTAAGGAGGTTTATGAGGTAGGGCAGGATTATCTGGCAAATATTAAGTCCGCCTATGAGTTAACCGGTAGGGAGTTGGTGGATTTAAGGTCTAGGTTAAAGGATTTAGAGAGGGAGTATGAGAACTTCGTGAAGGAGTTTAACGAGGTTTCTACGTATGGTGTTGAGGGTATTGATAAGGTTAGTGGAGATGTTGTAACAATAGCGGGTTATGTTAAGGAAGAGTTGTCAGGAAAATTCGATGATTCATTGGCATCATTATTAACAAGACTTGCGGTCGATGCGAAGGTCAGGAAGGAGAGCAAGGTCGCCTATGTTAAGGATATAGATCCAGAAAAGGCACCAACGTTAGAGGAGTATCCTAAACCTGTCAATGCCTTCAAGAAGATTACGTACATGTACGGAGTACCCAAGTACGTAGAGATAAGCCCAGTAGTACTTACCTTCATACTATTCCCGCTATTTTACGGTTGGATGTACCCCGACCTTGGTCATGGAGTGATACTCTCACTTTTTGGTTATTTCCTGTATAAGTCAAGATACGCCGGTCCTAATAAGTTCCTAAGATCAATATTTGGAGGTAAATACTCAGATTGGGGTTTGGTCTTCTTAATGGCTGGTATTTGGTCCATGGTCTTCACGTTCGTGGAGAGCGGCACAATATTTGGGGTAGAGGTATTACCAGCAGTGTTTAGGCTTGTTCATGTAACAAGTAGTAACGCATCGGAGGTACTTACGGACTCCGTATATGCCATGTTATCAATATCGATAATGGTAGGGATAATATCCTTACTATTCTCATTTGCATTTAAAGCGATCAATGCTCATAGGGAAGGTGAGGTGGACTTGGCCTATGGCTTTTACGTACCACTATTCTTCTTCTTCCTATTCCTGGTGCTAGCTCTATCAAGCCTTCGATTTGTGCCCTTCATAATTATTGGTGAGGAGACACCATTGCTAAAGCCCCTGTATCCATTATTTGATGCAATAACGAGTATGGAGTGGTACTGGATCGGTGCGGTATTCGTATTCTTTGCAGCCCTGTTATTTTCAATGTTTTACTTTGGCAGGAAATATAGAGGTGTGCCTGGCTTTAGTCTAGCCCAATTAGCCGTTGAGGTCAGTACCGAAGCTGCAATACCCAGTTTGACGAATACAATATCGTTCATGAGATTAAGCATAGTTGCAATAATGCATGCGGTATTCACAGCCATGACCTATGCCTGGGCGGCATCGATTGGTCTGCTAACTCCGGCTGGCATTGCAATACTCGTGGTCTTTAACTTATTGATAATACTCGGTGAAGGATTCGTCGCTTTCGTACAAAGCCTAAGGCTTCACTTCTATGAAATGTATACGAAGTTCTTTAGAGGGACTGGTATATTGTTCGTACCATTTACACTGGGTTTAAGGTGGGTTAAGCTATTCATTCTATAAAAAGTATATATTTACCTTAACTCATTTAATTATTGATGGCAATACCCAAGGTCAGGGATGTTATGAAGGAGGTCTTAGTAACCGTTAGGGATAACGAGCCCCTAATCAATGTAATTAGGATAATGCATGATAAAAATATTGGATCAATGATAGTGACTAATGAGGAGGATAAAGTGCTGGGGGTCTTTACAGAAAGGGATCTTGTGAGGTTGATCGCCAACAATGCGGATCTTAGTTCTTTAACTATTGGTGATGTGATGACGAGAAACGTAATAGTTGTTGAGCCTGACGCCAGTTTAATAAAGGCTGTCCACATGATGGCGAAGCATAACATTAGGCATTTACCTGTTGTTGATGAGGATGGAAAGATAATGGGTATAATATCGATTAGGGACACGGCGATAGCGTTGGCTAGGTTACTTGTGGACATGAATATAGAGGGTCTTGCCACTGAGGAGGAGATAAGCATGATTAAGGAAATCATAAGTGCGGACATCGACGAAGGAAGAGGCCTTTAGGAGCTTCGTGCTTTATAGTACTAAAGTAGTGTAACATATGGTAATAATATTGGCAGTACCATGGTTATGGCAAAACCACTTATGAAAGCTATGAATCCGCCCATCTCGCCCATGTACAATCTATAGATTGGCAATGTATCATCCATAGACGTAGCTCCACCAATCGAAACTAGGGACAAATCCCTAAATCCGATAATTATCATTGATGGCACTAATAAGTACGTCAATTGCTCCCTAAGGAAATTAGCTAGAAATGCTAATGTACCGATCGCTGGCCCAAATTTGACACTAAGAAGGGGCCCGGCCAATGAGTACCAGCCCATACCCATGGAGATGCCTAATGAAGCCGACAAGGGGATGTTAAGTATGAAATGCAGTATTAATCCGCTTATGGAGCTTCCCAGTATTGATGTGGCGGCAATAACTAAGCCTAAGTAACCACGTAATATAAATGACATGTTTATGTAAGAGCCGATGTCAAGGCCTATAATTAGTATTAACGCCAATAATTCCATTATGATTAAGTAATTTAAGTATTTAGTAATGGTTGCATACTTTACGTAATAGCCAAACACCCATCCAGCAATGAGTATCAAGAGTAATTTTAGTGGTAACCTAACACTTGTTTTTGCATCATCGTTAATCGTATAAATAATTTCGGATTGCTTAGATTTAAGAAGGCGAATTATCGGTATTGTTAATATTAGGCTTGTCAACATTGAGAGCGTGGCGTAAATCACTGCGTAAAGCACTATGTTAATTACGTAGTTACTAGAAACAATGTTGCCAGCCCATAATGCCATCGTGAATACCAAAATCATTACTACGTACTGAAGGTAACTACCTAGTTTGAGGGGTTTAATTTGATTTTTAAATATGTAACCAATGATCATGGTTATTGGGAATATTACCAGGAATAAATCACCTACTGCCTCTACGAGGTTCATCACAAAATCTCTGGCTTAGAGTTCACTTTTATTTCTTAACAAATACCTATTTATTGTTATTATTGAATTCAATAAATGGGGAAGCATGGGACAAGAGGACCTTGAGCTAGAGGATTTGGAGGGCATTGGGCCGAAGACCGCCCAATTACTTAAGTCTAAGGGTATATTAAGCGTAAAGCACTTGGCATTGTTCAATCCTGAGGAGCTAATCGAACTAACGGACATGACCCCTGATAGGGTTGAGAAGATATTAAGGACAGCGAGAGATGCTGTTTTCGGTAGTAATAGAGTTAGCAGAGCCACTGATTTGGCTAAGAGTTTTGAAGGTATAGTTAGGTTAAGAACAAATGTTCACGCAATCGATGAACTACTGCAAGGCGGTTTAGAGCCTAAGGCTATTTATGAGTTTGCTGGTGAATTCGGTACGGGCAAGACCCAACTTTGTCATCAACTCTCAGTGACCGTACAGCTTAGCCAGGATAAGGGTGGGGTTGGTGGTGCAGCCGTTTATCTCGATACCGAGGAGGCCTTTTCACCAAGTAGGATTATGGGTATAGCCCAGAGGTTTGACCTGGATCCAAATGAGGTGTTGGATAATATATACGTTATTAAGGTAATAAACGCCGTTGATCTTGAGGATAGAATCAAGTTCGATGTTGTTAAGCTCGTGGAACAAGCCAACGTTAAGCTTATCGTTGTTGACTCAATAATAGCCCTGTATAGGGCTGAGTTCAAGGGTAGGGAGAGGCTCGCTGAGAGGCAGCAGAGGCTTAATTATATCCTTGATTGGTTAATGAGGATAGCGAAGGTGTACAACACATACGTGGTCTTAACGAACCAGGTGCTTGACGTTCCGATGGGTTACATAGAGGTTAAGAGACCGGCTGGTGGTAATGTACTTGCCCATGCCGTCACCCATAGGTTATTCCTTAGGAAGTCTAAGGAGGACATTAAGGTAATGGAGGTTCTGGACTCACCTAGGCTGCCATTTAAGGCCAGTGCCATGTTTAGGATCACGGATAAGGGCGTGGAGGACGTGTGATAATCACGGATCATTAATTTAAATAGCCAACTAATTTCTACGAATTATTAGTAATGCCTGCCAATTTACCACCTGAGGCGAAGGCGAAGTGGCTGAAGGTAATGGAGGCAAAGACGCCGGAGGAAAAACTGAAAGCACTCGAGGAGTTCCTGAGTGCTGTACCTAAGCATAAGGGTACAGAAAACCTGGTTCATTGGGCAAGGAGAAGAATGGCACAATTACGTAGGGAAATAGAGGAAAGGAAGGTTAAGGAGAGGTCCCTAAGGTCCGGCGGTGGGGTTAACATATATGTTGAGAAGGAGGGTGATGCGCAGGTTGTTATTATAGGTCCACCATCATCTGGTAAATCAAGTCTGCTTAAGTGTCTAACCAACGTTAAGATTGAGCCTGACGATATACCTTACTCATCATTAGAACCAATACCTGGCATGTTCATATATGATAATGTGTATTTTCAACTTGTTAAATTACCGTCGATTAACACTGATAACCCTGACTCCGACATAAACTCCCTCGCACTATCAATGATTAGGAACGCGGATAGTGCTATAATAGTACTTGACGCGGGTACGGATGTGGAGGTTCAGTACGAATCCATCAAGAAATTGCTCAGGGAGAACGGAATATACATAGTAAGACCTAGGGGTTTTGTGACGATAGAAAGGAGACCCACAGGTGGTATTCAAGTGGTTGGTAGACTTGTGGGTGGTACGGCCGATGACGTTAAGAAGTTATTGGTGAGTTATGGAATTAACAATGCCCTTGTTACTATAAATGGTGAAGCATCGATAGATGATGTTGAGGAGTCGATATTTAAGGAGACGATATATAAACCATCATTAGTCATAGTAAATAAGGTAGACTTAGCAGATAAGGGGTATGTGGATGCCATTGTTAAGAGGTTGGGTAGTGAAGTAGTTGTTCTTACGGCTTCCCTAAAGAATTGCATTATAGATTCTAGCCAACTTGGTGAGTCGCTATTGAGGGTTATGGATCTAATTAGGGTGTATACTAAGGAGCCTGATTCCGACACGTATTCACCAAAGCCCTTTGTATTAAGGAGGGGGTCCACAGTCGGTGATCTCGCCAAGAGAATACACAGTAGGTTTTATGAAGGCTTTAAATACGCTAGAGTGTGGAGGGTCGATAAATACCCCATGGGTGTTAAAAGGGTTGGTCTTAACTACGTCCTTAATGATGGTGATGTTGTGGAGATACGCTCCTCACTGTGATTCTTAAAACCCTTATTAATTAAGATTTAGATTATCAGTATGATGGGTTCATCGTACAGCGAGTGCATACGGTTACTTAAGGAAATCCTTGAGCGTTTGGAGGCGATAGAGGGTGAGATTGATTTGATTAAGGAGGAGATAAGGGAGATTCGTGGTCAGGAGTATGGGCGTGCACGTGCCGTAAATACGGAAGCAATGTCGAGGGGCGGGAGTTTGATTAAGATGATAAATGATAATCTTTTCTTAGATACTAAGGATGTGATTGCAAAGAGACTTCTTAAGAGGTTAATAGATAGTGGTAGGGTAGTGCTGTTGAGAGATGAAACTGCTAATAGGGAGGTGGTTACGACAAAGGATATTATTAGAAGGCTACTGAGTAAGTTGCCCATATCTATAAATGAGATTGAAAAACTTAATGACAGAGAGTATGAATTACTAACCATACTCAATAGGTTGGGTTATGTCCTACTCAGGGACAATAAGTATGTGGTTTCTGAATCGGCAAGGGAATTTATTTAAAGGTTAATAGGAGAAATTAGGTGTAGATGTCCTCAGAGGTATTGTGGGTTGAGAAATACCGCCCCACTAGGATTGATGATATTATTGACCAGGACCATGTTAAGGCAAGAATAAAGGAATTGCTGGCCATAGGCGATTTACCTCACCTCCTCTTTTTTGGCCCTCCTGGCACTGGTAAGACTACGATGGCTCTCGCAATAGCCCGCGAGCTCTATGGCGATGCCTGGAGGGAGAACGTACTGGAGTTAAACGCAAGCGACGAAAGAGGCATTGCCATGATTAGAGAGAAGGTTAAGGAATTCGCGAAATCTCTACCTACTGTAAAGGCTCCATTTAAGCTTATAATTCTTGATGAGGCAGACAACATGACTCCGGACGCCCAACAAGCCCTTAGAAGGATCATGGAGATGTACACATCATCTGTGAGGTTCATATTGCTGGCGAATTATCCATCAGGCATCATAGAGCCGATACAATCGAGGTGTTCGTTATTTAGGTTTTCGCCGCTACCTAAGGACGCAGTTATTAATAGGTTGAAGGAGATTGCGTCTAAGGAGGGTGTTAAGGTTACTGATGATGGTTTAGAGGCTATTTGGGATGTGAGTAGTGGAGATATGAGGAAGGCCATCAATACTTTACAGGCGGCGGCTAGTCTCGGTGGTTCTGTGGATGAGGAAGCTGTGTATAGGGCTTTGGGTAAGGTGAGCCCTGCAAGGGTTAGGTCGGTAATTACGGAGGCTGTTATTGGAGATTTTGGTAAGGCCGTTAAGGAGATGATGACGTTAATAAGGGATGAGGGTGCTGACCCACTGGATATTATTAAGATTATTCATAGGGAGGTGGTGTCAGCTACATCGCAGTTAAAGGTTCCGGAGGAGTTGAAACCTACTATTGTGTATATTGTTAGTGAGCATCACTATAGATTACTAAGGGGATCAAGTGGTGAATTGCAGGTTTATGGTTTATTGGCTAGAATTAGAAGGGTTCTCCGTGAAGGTTATAAATAGGTTTTACGGTTAGAAAGGTTTATAAATACTTGAATAATATGCGAAAAGCTTTAATAGGGGATATTTATGCCTAACTCTAGTCAAGAAAGGAGGGATCAGCAAGGTAGTACTGATTTATTAAGTAAGTTGAAGGTGTCAGGTAAGATTATAGAATTTAAATCCGAGGGTGAGGAGAAGCTCGTATGTCCTTACTGTGGATCGACAACATTCATCTTTGATTATGAGAATGGGCAGGTGATCTGTGCTAAATGTGGTTCTGTTGTTCTTGAGCATGTCATTGATCTAAGACCTGAATGGAGAGCCTTCACTGCTGAGGAGAAGGAGGCCAGGGCTAGGGCTGGTGGTCCACTTAATAGGTTAACCAGTGAGGCTTTAACGACAACGATTGATTGGGCTACGAAGGACGCCAGCGGTAAGGAGCTTGATATTAAGAGGAAGCTTGAGATTTTGAAGTATAGGAAGTGGC
>JAGDXB010000038.1:0-349 GCA_023256215.1 Vulcanisaeta sp.
GCGGCGGCCTCCTAAGCCGTAGGTCGTGGGTTCAAATCCCACCGGGTCCGCCAGGGAATGTTCTTAGAATTGAATGTCCCTTTCAACTTGTTACATTTCGACGTGGCTGTAGTTACGTTAGGCATATAATATCCCTGCCTTGTTGTGGCTTCGTGGTTGACTGCAACCTACTGGACCTAGCCAAGATTACCAAGGAATAGAGGCTTAAGATTATTGAATACCTGTTGAGAGTGAGGGCTTGAGCCTTAGGCGTGACTTGGGTGTTACAAGTAACTTCATTAGCATGGTTAGGGCTGGTAGGCGTAACGTTAGCGATGACCTACTATGTGGGGCATTAAGGCACTTAACT
>JAGDXB010000038.1:359-15800 GCA_023256215.1 Vulcanisaeta sp.
TTGAAGCACCTATCCACTGAGGAGTTGGCTAGACTGATCGGTAATTTACCTGAACTGGAACCAGCATCCATCAGCGATATTGTTAAGGTTATTGCCAGGGCTAGGCCTGATTCAGCCCTTTAGGGACCTTTTATTAAGCTACCTTGAACGCTACCTAGGCGAGTGCATTCGCTCAAGCAGCTCCAGTTGGCTCATGGAGAAGAGGGACCTTGAGGAGTTTGTTAAGGCTAAGAGGCTTAGGGGGCGTTCAGGGAAAACGATTCGTGATAATCTACGCTACTTGAGAGAGGCTTTAAGTGAATTGAGCTGGCCCTTAAACCCCCGAGGGTGTTAGGAGTTAATTTGGCTGAGCTTATTGAGGAGCGTGGTGAGCATGTGGCTAGGCACACGGCGAGTGCCTTAAAGCCATTCCTCAAACTAGTCCTAAAGCCCAGGGACCCTGCATTATTTAGGCCACTCTACGACTCATTTACCACTGTGAAGTATAGGCCCAATGGTAGGGGAAATCACTAACAATAGAGGGGCTGCGCCGAATCTGGGCTAATTTACCAAGCATTGAGAGTCAATTCTATTTCAGTCTCCTAGCCGAGACTGGGCTTAGGCCAGGTGAACCATTCCTAGCCACAGTAGAGGGCCTGGATCTAGAGCACGGGATGCTTAGAATCGGCAAAATCACAGAGACCAAGAGGGGCATTCATAGCCTTTTTAAGGCCCGAGTTCCTAGCGTGGGTCAAGGAGAATTACCTGCCTAGGCGCGCGTCATTCTTGGCCAACATTGAAAAGGCTTGGAAAGCTTCAAACCTATTTAGTGATGGCGTCATTGAAGTCCATGGCAAATAATAGCACAGCATTGCCAAGTAGAATAAGTGCTGTGCCGAGGAGTGAGTGAAGCCTATTGAAGGCATCCTCGCTAATTAAACCCCAGTAATGCTCAATCTTGCGAAATCTCGAGGCATGCTCACTACACAGATTAACCTCAGGCTCACCAACAACATACTTAATCCTAACAACCTCACTGGCCTCCTTCACGCAGACGGGAACGCAGCATTTCACACTCAACAAAAACAACACGAACTAATAAGGATTTGGATTTGCGTACTTGTTTATTAATTTAAGCATTAGTTGTGGTTCCTCAGTATGTATTGGTACCACTCTCCTAGGCCTTATGTATTGAGCAATGGTTCTTAGTTGGTGTGGATAATAATGCCCAGACAGCCTCACTCTATACGTAACTGTGTTGTGCATACTTAGCCACTCATCTAATGGCCCTTCAAACGATCCTTCGCTTGGTGCTTCGGCTTCCATTGATATTAAGATCTTTATGCTTTCTAGGCTTTTCATCTTTCTTAGCAGGTTAGGGACATCATTTATTTCTGTGAATATTACATAATCCCCACTTCTCCGGGCCACTTCATTTAAAACTTCTGAAAGTATGGGGTCTTCATCTGCGGCTATTAAGAATTTCGTCACGTCCTCATTGAGTAATTCATGATCCAGCAAGTACTTTGCAGTGTCGAGTAGCTCCTTAGACGCTATTATTATCATTTTTCCATAGTTTATAAATAGTCTCGTTAATGATAAAAATGTATCCACGTCCATAGAATCTAGGGCAATTATGAATGGATTAGCCGAGTAAGTATTGAGTAATTCCTCAATTATGTGTATGGTGTGTTCTCCCGTTATTGGCGTTAATCCAGGTTGAAAGTTCGTACCCTCGATAATTAATAGATCTACGTCAATAGGTTCTTCGAATAGGTATGGGAATACCTTATCATAAAGTTTCACATATAGGTCCTTATCAACATACCTTAGTAGTGAATCAAGCCTAAAATCGCCAGTGTATAGGATTTTCGTATTTCCATTGTCATAGAGATAAGCATAAGCTGGATAAGCACTATGCATTACGGGTATTGCTGTTACTTCTCCGTACTTCGCCAATGGCATTACTTTATTAATAATTACTCCAATTCTCGGCTCCATAAACTGTAACCAATCAGTTCTATTCCTAAACCAATTAATGAACATGTCGTAAAAATCAGGCAAATAAGCAGTTGCATTGGTCGGTAAATTGCTTAATAAACCGACATGGTCTAGATGTAGATGAGATATGAATACTGTAAATGATGAATAATTACTTAAGTTAGGTAAGACGCCTAACTCCCTTAACTCGCCGACACCCGTTGGTCGTATTGACCCTCCGTAGAATCTCCTCATTAGGCTAAATCTAATTCCCTGGTCAAATATTATCACTTGATCATTATCTTCAATAATTATGCAGTTCCCTCCAATTTCATTTATACCACCAATGATAGTAATATGCGTGTTACCAATATCGTAAGAAAGGACCATGAAATTAACCACCAGATTTTGGCTTTAATATATATCGTCTCTCCACCTTCTCTATGGTAGAGATATCCATAGAACTTAGTGGATCCTTAATAGTTAGTAGTATCGGTTTTCTATTTATATCAAATACTAAGTACAGCCAGTACCTATCATGATGCTCCAGGGCAAACTTAAATTCATCCTCGGTCAATTCAGCGATAGGTACTGGATCTGCGTGCCCCTTAACTTCAATGTACCTAACTTCACCATTTGGACCTATACTGTATATGTCGTAATGTTCGTACTTACTTACATCCTTAGGATCTCTGCCATGTTTCTTCTCATACTCAATAGCTATCTTCATTGCCATCTCCTCAATATTTTTATTATCAATGCTACTACGGACCTCCTCAGAATATATCTTACTTATTTCAAATCCTCCAAATATCGACAATACCCTTTCAGCAAAAACCTTATCGTTAACCTCCTCTATCATCTTTGGGAACCAATCATCGCTTTTTTCTCGAACTTTCATACTTATTAGATCATTGATGTATTTCTCAAAAGGTCCTATTACAATATACACTCCCTTTTTAAGCACGTGATCTATTACCTTGTTGCGTAATGCATCATCGTTTAAATTAGAATCATTAGCAGGTATACAACCAGCATTAACTATATTAGGTATTTCACGGACCAAATCCGAAAGTGGCCTTATTTCATCATTTATCACAGGTACTAATGTGCAGTATGGAGTATTGGGATTTGTCTTGATACAAACACGGTAAATATGTACGGTCTTGTCGTATTCGCTACAAAGTATATATGCAGGAACTATAGAATTATGTGATGAAACTATTTGTAATATATTACTTAGCACTTTAATCAAATCTGTGGGTACTTTCTTAACCTTCCATACACGTCCATTATAACTAATGATTTTCTTGCCCTCATCGTAATTACCGCCTAATTTAGTAATTATGGTCCTAATTATTAAGTCAACGGATTCCGTTAGTTCACGCCTATTTTTAAAGCCTACCAATGTTGAGAGAATACTTTGTAATGATGCTTTTTCCGTAGAGAAGCCAAGTTTATGATAATGTTCCTTAAGTTCGCGTATTCTTGCAACTACTGATCTTACAATTTCATTCAATCCCTCTTTGCCCTCAATCTTATATATTCGCCATAATGTATACGGAGTCAACCTCTCACTGATCACCTTACCTTTCTCACTACGCTCAACTTCCACCGCGGATGCGAAATCACCCTCGTACTTAGTTAAATCATAAATAACCTCATTATTTACGTCATTAAAAATTACGGCTTCGGGAGTCTTAACCTCAACCCTCGCTGAGATTTCAGCAAACAACTTAGTAAATAAAACATCAAATATCGCTTTCTCAAAATCAGTTGCGAGCGACACTATATAGGCGGTAACGTCTCTATCCTGACCTAGTCTCCATACTCTGCCGATTCTCTGTTCAATCTTTAATGGAGTCCAGGGAACCTCGTAATTAATGATCACATTGGCTGCCTGGAGATTTAACCCCTCAGCTGCAACATCTGTGGAAACCAATACGCAAGGCCTTCGATTATCCTTACACTCTTGCAACCACCTCTTTATATCATCAATTACATTGGGATTACCCTGTAAATCATCGCCTGTCAATTTCTTAACATCTACATTGGTAAGTTCATTAATTAATTTCTCATAAACATAACCCGCAGTGTCTCTATACTCGGTAAAAATAATAATGGAATCCCCATTACTTATGTGCGACCTAATAAGTCTTAGCACGGCTTTAAACCTACTATCATTCTCAAGTGCGCGCTTCGCATATTCAACAACTTTCTTAATACTATCACTATAGGTCACTAAGTAATTAGCATATTTAACCAGGATTGAATTTATTTCTTCATCATTATCAACTTCTAATTCTTCATCCTCCTCTAAGTACGCTTCAATATCACTGAGGCTAACCTTATCACCCAGCACATGGGCCCTCCTTTCAATTATCCTAGTGAGAGTGTTTAATCCAGCCTTAGGACTTGACAACCCTCTCTTATCAATTAAAGCCGCAAGTAATGGTATGACCCTACCCTCCTCATTAACTTTATCATAGTAGTCCCTTAAAATACTCCTTGTTAATGCATCTAGCTCTTTGTAATATTTAGATTCATCTTCAGAAGGCTTGATTAGATATACATGTAACTTGGCATCAGGGAAAATCCTTTCATTTTCATAAATTTTATTTACGTGATCCTTAATCCTTCTGAAAACAATGGCATTACGCGTTAGGCTGTAAAAATCATAATCATTCTCAAGTCTTTTATCCTTAATGATATAATTATCAAGTAGGTATAGCCTAGCTAAGTAATCATCATTCTTACCCCTATGCGGAGTAGCGGACAACATTAGTAAGTTAACTCCAGGATTCTTACTCATGAGCTCCTCAACAAAGGTATACCTCTCTGTCTTCTTACCATTAACAATTCCAACCTTATGGCACTCATCAATAATAATGAAGTCCCATTTTTGTTTTAATATCTCGGTCTTAAGTCTATCACGTTTTGCAGTATCTATTTTCGAAATATAAACCCTGGAGCTAGCATCTCGTAAGTCCTTTGGTTCGTTAACTATAGTAGGCATGATTCCAATTCTCCTCAGCTCAGCAATCCACTGCTCAAGAATAGCCCTCGGAATTAATATTATGGCTTTACCATTACTATTATCAAGCCATCGCTTAAGTACCATCATCGCCTCTATAGTCTTTCCAAGGCCTACATCATCCCCGATTAACGCCCTTATGGGTGACCTCAAACTTAACCTAATAAACAACTCAGCCTGGTGTGCATAAGGTTCGTACTCAAAGCCGCTAATTGATGGAAGCCAAAATAAGGGATTGTATTTATATAATTCATTAAGTATGAATAACGCTGTGGTCAATGAATAATTAGCACCAGATTTGGTGTTAGGCATTAATTTAGAGGTTAAGTACAAGTTTTAATGCTTTTTTCAACCTTGAATACTCGGGATAACCCACATCTCTCGCCTTCAACAACTCCCCAGCCCAATACATAGCGGCGAAGGAGGTCATCCCAATTACCTTATCCATAAGCACGTAAAGGTCGGCGACACCGTGCCTCAATGCGCAGTAAATAATTAATCTACGTTCGATCTCACCAAAATCTGTATACATTGCATTTCCTCTAATTATTAGGCTATACCTCTCTGGTTCACCATTTACCGTGGTCGGTCTCCACTCATCAAAAACATATCTGGCAACCTCAACAGACTCATCAAACGGACATTCCTCACTGAAATAAGCCTTGCTCAGTATCCATCGTTTATTTTCGGGAGACCAATGCATTAAATGAAAAGTAACATGCCCATTAACGCCTCTAAAAGCATAGATAGGAGAGTGAAAGAACCTTATTCTGTCACCTTCATAGCCATAGATCTCCTCTTTCATAACCATAGAAAAAATATCCTCAAACTAATATTTAAAGAATTAATACGTAAAATACGATCAATAATGCCGTTTTATTTAGAAAAGCACATTTTCATAGAGAATTGCCTACGTGAATACGCATCACTCAATGTTTCGATCAATTTCAATTCCTTAATTTTTCCCATGGCAATACCACTGACATTGAATTTAACATACTCGGCAAAGACCTGAGTATTTACACGCCCAAGAATATTCCTAACATTCTTAATCATTTGATCAAATGCATCAACATCAATATTACTTACGTCCAAAACAACCTTAGTATTGCCTGAAACAAACTCAACCCTGGTCTCACCAATAGATTTAATCAAGGGCTTAATCTTAACTAACTGAATGGCATCAAAATCAGCATCTCTTAACTCAAAATCACTCAACTTATAATCATCAGAAATACTTGTAAGCCCCCCGACATTATCCACACAAATAGTCTCAGCAGCGCCCTTAACTCTAACAACGATCTCAACACTCCTTACAATATTACGAGATGAGCCAATCACATGATACCTATAAATACCACCATCCTTAGGTGCGGTTAATTCCCAAATGGCTTTGAAGCGCGGCTTATCTTCAACAGGGCTTATGGAACCATAATCGATATTCAGGGTAACATTATCATTAAATTCACCCACTGGTCTCACATCCACATTAATCCTGATTTGAGACCCTGGTTCAACATCAAACTCCCTATTATCAACGCTCAGCTCAAATGAATTCTTGACACATTCCTCAACTCTCTTAATAGTACCAAGCTTAAACACAAGCCTGTAATCATCAGGTCTAGTCTTCATTAACTCGGCCAATCGATAAGTCTTACCTTCATGCTGAACAACGAAGTACTGCTCAAGAATACCATCACTACACCCAGCAGTGCCGCTTTCCCTACGTTCCTGCCCGAGTAACGAATTAATCTCCTCATCAACCGCCTTCTCCCAAGGAACTAGCTCAGCATCATCACTTAAGCCCGTTAACCCTCTGGGATCAGTGCCTGGTAAGCCTTCAACAGTCCTATAATAAATTGCCGAACCCTGCTTAACACCATAATACAGTCCTTTAACACCATCTAACAAGGCCTTAATAACCTCATCCTTAGTTAGCATGGGTAATTTAGGCTCCCTATAGAATAACTCAACTAAATACTTAACATTAATTTCACCACTTAGGTTCTCAAGATCGATACCAACATTCTCCTTAAGCACATAACTAATGTAGCTAAAGTCATGTGCCTCCTCAGGAATCTTCCCATTCCTCTTAAGAGTGGATTCAACATACTCGATTAATGAAGCACCACTCCTATCAATATCGACAGTTGAAACTCCACCTCTATCAGGATAACTAACCTTACTGAAGTAATTCATTAGATAATTACCAACTTCTTTTTCAAGGCTTGATTCATAATCCTTAATACGACTATTAATATATTCCCTATCCCTCTCCTCCCTATACTCCCTCAAAATATTATCACGCTCCCTCTCACAAGCTACTAGCAACTTAATATCATCCAATATACGTTTCCTAATACTAACACTACCGTCCTTAGCGGCATGAACAATCACAATAGTATTCTTATAAGACCTCTCACCATTAGGTAATGAATAAGCCAAGCGTTTAATATCATCATCGCTAGGAACATCAAATAAAGCAACCACCATATACCGCGGCTGATCAACATCAATTACCTTAGGACTCACCATAACTGAGTATTGAGAATCGACGAAAAACCTACCTCTAGAAATAACCGGCTGCCTAGTTTTCTTACCACGTTCTCCATGTAATAGTGACTGTATATACTCCCTAACCCTATTAATAACATCGACATCATTATCATTAATATTCATGGAGGCTGTTCTACACCTCTCAATTGGGTCTGGATAAGCCGTAAACCAATACTTATCAGTACCATAACAATTACCTCTCATTAAATGTGGAATATGTACATCAGGACCACCATTAACGAGTCTCTCGAGCAGCTCGGAGGCATCCTTAGGGCTTAAACCAGCATCTTCATAGAAATACTTCAAATCAACAGAAGATATTACGTCCTTTCCTGAAGGAAATGCATCAATACACTGAGTAGCCAATGGATCATAAACATATGTACTGAATAAAATGAAGGAAGCCAAATGAAGAGCCAACAAACTCTCAGATTCCCTAACCCCTAAACCGCTGGTCGTCCGAATTATCCTCTGGGCAATATTATCGAACTTATTGAAGTCCTTAAATATCAACGCCCTTATATTGTCATCCCTAACATCAATGTCGGAAGCCGTAATCAAACTCCTCCTTTTAGCCAGGTCGGAGTTCCATAGTTTCCTAACGACAACTCTACTAATCCTAATAGCATCCCTAGTCTTCTGCAAACTCTTGCTTTTCTCAATAATACCTCTCAAAACCTGTAAATATGTAGGATGAAATGGATAATTATTACGTAATGCCTGGCCAAGACCACTTCTCAAATAGTCACTAAATGAATTCATTAATTTACTAAACAAGTCAATGACCTCACTGGCACCCTTCTCATCAATTTCCTTAAATAGTCTCTTACGTAAAACATTGACTAAGTCAACATCAGTAGCAATAGGCATGATGGACGCCTCAGGCGAAAGATTCCTCGCAATCCTCTTCCATAAAGCCAGCGCTATGTCTTCAGAATCCTTGTAAGTCTCATCGGTGCTTAATTGCTCGAGACCACTGGTTGTTTGGCCAGGAATCGAAACAACCAAGGAAACCCTAAACAACTTAGCAACAGAACTAAGGATGTCAAAAAATGCATAAACCTGCTCAACGTAATCACTATACTTATTCCTCAATCTAATTAAATAATGAACCACCTCATCAATAAGAAGGAGAATAGGCAAGTCCTTAATGAGATCAGCGACATGACTGCTATCTGGGCTAATTAAGTCCTTGTCATCCTTATCATATTGTTCAATCACGGAATACCTACCTAGAGAGTCAGCAATGTAGCCCCAAATGGTCTTAACAGAGTAATTAGGTCTGTCAATAGACTCGCCATGTATTGGTGATGGTGCTGTCCTATGGTCCTTACCTGAAAAAACAACAACCTTAGCACCAGACTTCCTAAGGCATTCGGCCTGCTCAGCGGTAATAATACCATACTTGGCAGCCTTCTCGGGATTGCGAATGGCATGATAGAGCAAAATCATGGTATGGGTCTTACCACCACCAAAGAAAGAAGTCAAGGCTACAACGCCATAGCCACCCTCCTCCTTACATAAAGCCTTAACAACGCCATTAACAATACGTCTCATGGAATCTGTGATATAAGTTGAGGAGAAGAACTCATCAGGATCGGTATAAACCCTATCAGCAATACCAAGAACAACCTCATAAAGCTCAGGAGCGAGTTTCTCATCAAGTTTATGATCAAAGACGTCATCCCTAGGAATAACATACTTACTAAGCACCACACTAACCACCCAAGGACTTAACTAACTCCTCACAAGCGACTTTTTCAACATCACCCTCAGGCAATAAACGGGCAAGTATCCTAGCCATGGCAAGGGCATCATCGACATATGTCGTCTTGCCACGTAAATCATCAACCACCTTCTTAACCTCACCACTACCCTTCACAAGGGCTATGTACTCAAGGTAATGAAGAACATCAACAGGACTCCTAAACACAGGATTACCAACATTAATCCCCTTCTCACTTAATAAATCGGCAATTAGCCTAACAATATCGCCCTTACCAACACCACGCCTATTAACAGGCTCGAGAAGCCTGAGTTCAGACTCGCCCCTAGCCACAAGCCTTTCCCTTATCAAGTCACTCAAGTCCTTACCACCAAGGGCAGTAAACCAAATTGCCGTATTTCTATCAATACCCCTCCTACCACCATTAATAGGTGCAGTTAAAACCTTAGTAAGAATATAAAATACACCCCTCCAATCATTAATAACGCCGGCGCCCGTGGTAACACCAAAGGCGGTCACCAAGGCCCTAGCCACAGTAGGATAAATCCTCTTGCCAACAAAGTCCACGATACCATTGACATCATTAAGATTAACACCAATCAACCTCTCATACTTAGTAACCTCCCTAAGAACAATACCCAGGGCCTCGATGAACATCGAGAACCTAGCACGGAGGTCCTCAGGAAACCTAACCTCAACCTCCTCACCAAAAACAGTAGTCCTCCTAACACTATACCTACGCTTAAACTCCTCAACAACGGAATTAACACCCTCACTCAAAGCCTCATTAACAGCTCTAACACCACTAACACCCCTTTTCCAAACAACCACAATAGAAGTATCCAAGGCCAGCTTACCCCTGGCAGTGACACGCTGGGCAGACTCAGTAACCATGGGATATGCCGCAGTAACCCTAAAACCACCCCTAATCCAGCCAGCATAAAGCAGAGCAGCCCAAGCCTCGGGACTAGTATGAGCATAGTAGGTAACCAATAAACCATCATCAACAAGCCTAGACCTCATAGCAACGAAAGACCTCGCCAAACCCTCAGTGAAGAACTCCATAGAACCAACATTACTACCAAAGTACTTAGCCCTACCCTCACTTTGGCTAATCTCCCTAGGCGCAAACTCCTCCCACTGAGTCCTAACCTCAGTAAACCTACTACACTCTCCATCAAGGCAGTGGAAGAATGCATCCTTAACAAACCGAGGAATAAGAGTAGAACCATCACTATCACTAAGGGCCCTCTTTAACCAAACATAGTAGAAGTCACTAAGCTCGGCGTAAGGAACATCATCGGCATAAGGCGGGTCCGTTACAATAACATCAAACTTCTCCCCCTCCAACTTAGACAATTCAGAAGCATCATCAAGCAAAACCCTAACCCCACCAGGACTACCACCAACAGCAGAAACAAGGTAATGTAAACCTCCAATTAGTGTATTAAGATTTCTCAGATATGTTCCTGTCCAGTTGGCCCAAGCCACCATATCATCCCAATTCCACATCATTGCAATACCTCTCATTGATAAAGAATGACCCATTATCAAAGATTGATTCCACCCAGCAACGAGGGAGCTATAATCAATATATTTCACCAGCATTATTGCTAGGTATGTTGTTACTGCTTCTGCGTATTTGAGCGCCTCTTCTTTGCTCAATCCTTCCTTTAGTTTATCTTCCTCAATTTTCTTACCTGCCTCACGTATTAGTTTAACGAGTTTAACTAGGGTTAGGAGTTGGCGTGGGTTGAAGAGCTTAAACCACTTATCAAAACCGTATAATAATACCCAAATAGATCTATTCTCATAGCTGGCTATAAGCTCTGTTGGTATGTCTGGGTCTCCCCACATTGACCTTAGCTTCTCCAGGGCTTTCCACAGCTTCTCGTTATCCTGCTCAGTGGCTGGTTCGAATTCTAAACCTCCATTAGTGACCTTAACCTTTACTAGAAGTCTGGGTCTAGCTGGGCTCTTTAATAGTTCGTCTAGGTTTATTTCACCTTTCAGGTACTTCTCGTAGTTTTGGTTCCATTGCTTAAGTGCCCATTTAACGTACCACTCACCATCCTTCCTGGAGAGTTTCCTTATCTGCCCATTTATGACCCTATGGTCAATTTCAGCCCTACAGTATAGGCATTGGGCAGTTTCCCTCCTGGAATCAATATTCTTTACAGGTACTCTATACTTATTATTGCGCCACTCGACCGTACCGCCTTCCTCATCTTTTGTGGTAACCTTAGTCATCAATTCACTGCAGGATCCGCCACCTTCTTCTTTACATTTTTTATTTAGGTCGGTGACTTTAATGCCATTGTCCCACTCCATCCAGGCAAGTCTCTCAAAGCCTCTCTTGCCCTTGACTCTTGCTAGCCACCAGTTTCCGACTAGGGGTGTGTATCTTCCGCATACTGGGCATTTGACTTCCCATGTGCCTATGTGGACTGCCACGTCCTCATCGTAGAGCTCCCTAATGTCTGGGTCATTCCTCAACTGCTGGATTACCCAATTGCCCCACCTGGCTACGTCATAGATAAGCCTAGGCACCTTGTACTTACCTGAGTCGCTCACCTGTCTCACATTGTTGAATTCCTTAACGACGTCCTCAATGTCGAGTCCCTTAGCTTCCTTACCTGAGATCTCTATAACGTCCTTGCCAAACTCCCTTGGGTACTCCAGCACCGCCTTTAGGAATACGTAGGCCGTAGGCAGCAACTCCACGGCCGTTACGTCTAGGCCAAGCCTGAGGCCCTCGAGCGGTATTGAGCCGAAGCCCGCGAATGGGTCCAGGAGCTTCTTGCCCCTGAGCTTCTCTATAAGCCTTGGTGATGGGTTACAATTATGGACTGTCTTCTTCTCGTTACGGCATGGGAATAGGTCATTCAGGAACCTCTGTGTGTTGTCATAGGCATCCCTGGGGAGTAGGGCGCTGGCTATCACCGCCCTTGCGCTGGCTAGGGGCTTCCTAGTCCACCAAAACACCATCTCCCAATGAGGAGGCCTTCCAGGCCCCTTCTCAACCTCCGAATAATCATTGACTTCACGTGTCGGGAAATACCTAATTAATGGTCCGTTAGATCGCTTCATATCTGGTGCTCCTAACTTACGTAGGATCATTTATAAAGTTAAGCTGAGATTTAAAGTAAAGAGAAAGGATTTGTTAACTCGTGCTCTCTGCATTCATATGCGTTTAAAGTTAAAACTGAATGTTAAGATTTAATAATCGGGTAATACCTTATAGTTCTTGTGGTTAATTGTCCATATTGTGGTTCTGCGGATGTTGAGGTTGTTAGGACTTGGAAAATGCGTAATTACACAGTGACTCACTATAGGTGTAGGGCTTGTGGTGATTCATTCAATCACTATAAGGACCCAAGCACAGGTAAGGAATTCATGCTAAGGTCACGTAGGAGAACAGACTATTCGAGAAAAACGCTGTCAAGCGGTATAGGTGAACTTATTGAAGATAAGTTAAGAGGGAGGTACGGTAGGTTTGGTCATGATGACTTGGTTGGGATGGTTAAGGATATTGGTGGTTGGCTTGGTTTTAGGGTTGAGGCTGAGTATAGGATTGATAATTTCAGAGTTGATGCCGTATTCTTCAAGAAGCCTAGGACCGTGCCTTATGCGGTTGCCGAGGTTCACGTTGGTGGTGATGTGTTTAAGGACTTAGCATCACTTAAGCATGCCTATGATAAGTACGGCTCATTGCTAATCTACGTGGTGGCTAGGGATGAGGATGCTGTGGCGAGACTCGTGAATGAAGCAGTAAGGGGTGCATTCCATGAGATCAAGGACAAATTAATAATGATCAGGGCTGACGAGTTAAGGAGACTGCATGAGGCATTGAGCAATGGAGCCGTTAGAAAGTTCGTGAACGCATTAATTACTAAGTGAAGCCACAGCCTTACTTCCATTCTCGAATTCACTTCCCTTTCTTCGTTCCTCACATTTGTCCTCCAGAAAAACTCACCCTTTAAGAAGGCATTCCTTATTTACGGTCTCTAAGATTGCCATGAAAGATTCATGTAATTCTTTGGAGCCTTTCTTTGTTACGTAAATTACAAACCTATCACTTGGTCTAGTGAGATTTCTAACACTACTTGAGCGTTAATGTAAGCCGTAAATACACTTCTTAATTTTACGCTTATAATTGTCCTTGTTCATCATTATTGGCCAGTACTTGGTCATAGGATTGGCACATTGATATTTGTTTAGGCTTGATTATTAAATTATCGCTAATTTATGCTTTATTGTGTTTTGATTAGTATTAATGTTGTTTCTAGTGTTTCGTTATTTATTTTCATGTTTATATTGTATCGCTCGGTTTGTAATCCGTATGCTCTTTCCTGATCCATCCTATAGCTCGCTGTCTTTATGCTTGTTAGGGTGTTGATTAGGGTCTCGTCCCTTGTGATTAGTGGTATTTTGTTCTGGTGTGTATGGATTATGTTGATTATGTCTCTGCCTAGTTTTCTTCGTGTCTTTTTCCTTTCCTCTTTGTCCTTGATTGCTTGGTTTATTGCTAGGTTTAGTTTGTATGCTTTGTTTAGGATCTCGCTGTAGGTGTTTATGATTGTTATTTGTAGGTTGTCAGTGAGTTCTTTTGTTAGGTTATTTGTGTATTCTACAAGGCTTTTATTGTCTAGGTCGTTAGGTGGTGTTGGTGATTCTATGATTTTATCGATAAGCTTTAACATGAATTCTCTTTCGGTTAAATCAGTCATCATAAGTGATCCAATGTTAAACATTACGAAGCGTCCGAGTGCTGCGCAGTAATTTCTATGTCTCTCTTTATAATCGCTAATGTTGAGGCACATGTAATAGTCGATTATTATATTGGTGTCTAGTAAGTATTTATTGTTCCTCATTCTAGGTCTTCCTCAGTGAACCTGATGCCTATGTCATACAGTTTTGCGAAGTATGAGCATGCACGTAGATAATTATCGATGTTCTTAAGACTAAGACCAGCCTTTGCCAGTACTTCGTTAGCTGTTTGGTCTTTGCCGTAGAGTACTAGGAAGGCTGCTGTGAGGTAATATGGTGACAATTCTAGTTGTTTCTCTGTTTCCAGTGTCATGTTATCTAAAGCTAGGCCGAGTAGGAGTAGGTATTTGTCGAGTTCATAGTTCCCGATTTTGCTTATGCCCTTGTATCGTGCTCTGCATGCTGCATTTATGAGGATGCTGCCTAGCATTGAGAATAGCCTATATGCTTTTTCTATTGCTTCTTGATGTTCATCGCCGTCCTTGATCATGATCTTCCCTACGAATGTTTTATAGTCTGTGTTTAGTAGGTCGTAATTCTTTAGGAATTGAATAATATAACCCGATGCTTTAGCCATATCCAGTAGTATTGATGCCTTCCTTTCATTTGATAGGTTCATGATATAATTGATGTCGTTATCTAGGTCCTTGAATATTATGTTGAGTTCTTCTATGCATTCTTCATTGTTGCATTCCTTAAGTGCGGTTGATATTTTATCTAGGCTGGTTACTAATATTTTGTTTAATGTCTCCCGTATTTTGTTGTCTAGTTCCGAGATTTCGGTTGGTGTTGGTTTTTGTGTCTGTAATGATTTCATGATTATTGTTTAGTTCTGTGGTCATGTCCTGTTATTTAAGTGTTGCTTTGTGATTAAAGAGGTTGAAGCTTATTAGGACTGAGGTAATGCTATTTTGTGTCAATGTCTTTTGTTTATGAGTTAGGTTTATTAGTTTGTGTGATTGAAAGTAGTGATGATGGGTACTTCAACTCCTTGGGTTGTTGTGTCTATGGTGTTTCTGGCTTTAGCTGCTGTCTTTGGTACCCTTTGGTTTGTGTCTAATCAAAACTACTCCACGTTGTTGGCTGCGTATAACTCGCTCAAGGCTCAGTACGATAATCTTAAGGCTCAGTATCAGGGTCTTGAGTCTCAATATAGTGGTTTGCAGGATCAGTACTCAACGTTGCAATCCGAGGTTAATGAGTTGCAGGGTGAGTTGGCTAACTTGAAGTCGCAGTACCAGCAGTTACAGCAGGAGTGCCAATACGTGAGCCCCACACCTACCCTTCAGATTCAGGCTGTTGGTTTAAATGATACCGCTAGCTTAGCTAGTGGTAGTGGTTATGCTTATTTGTCGCTTTTGGTTAGTAATCCTTCGAGTGCTGCCATTGGTATTAA
>JAGDXB010000096.1:0-58988 GCA_023256215.1 Vulcanisaeta sp.
TGAACAACGCCATTACGAAGCCCTTCCTACCCTTAGGCTGCACCTTCCAAACCTTAGTAGGCTTCAACTTGTGTCCTTCTACTTCGTATTCCTTCTTTGCGAGATCCTCTAACTTCACCATACATTGCCCAATATGTAACGCAGATTTATAAATATATCGCTTCAGAAAGAAACGAAGAAATAAAATGAGAAAGAGCTGTAGAATAAAAACGCTATATAGGACTAATAGCAAGCGATTTATTTTAACTTGTGCAACGTATACTTTTTTAGGGCTCAGACAATGCTTTGTCTATTTCAAATTGTAATACCTGTCTCAATACGTATATTTTACCGCATAATACCTATTTATACTGTGGTTTAATCGTGATGTTAATGATATTTAAATTCTTCAGTTCATCAAAGTCACAAGAAAAGAGGCTTAAGAAGTATGTAGGTAAACCTGTTATGACTAGTGATGGTAAGGTTATCGGTACTGTTGACGGTATAAAATTAAGTAGAAAGGATTCGAAGCCCATCGCCATAATTATTAGGATGAGTGATGGGAGTACCAAGGAATTTAATATCAACGATGTGGGTGCTGTCTTTGATAATGATAAGGTTGTGCTTCAGAAGTTCGGCAATGAGTATTCGAACTTGGTTAGTACCTTAAGGAACGAGGTAGTTAGCATCAGGGAGAGGCTTAGGGATATTATGGAGAAACTGAATAAGCTTAGTGATTTACTTCTTCAGGGTAGTATTAAGGAGGATCTCTATAGAGATATCAGAGAGAGACTAGAGAAGGAGAGGGTTAAATGGATTAGGCAGTGCAATGATAAGGTGAATGCCATAAATGACATATTGGCTGAAGTCGATAAGAAAATAGGCGATGCTGAGAAGAGAAAGAGCGAGTTAATGATTAAACAGGTTGTCGGTGATTTAGGGGATGACGATAAGAGAGAGCTCGCAGGCCTTGACGAATTAATTAATCAATTAAGGACAGTAAGGGCCGAATTACTCTCGTTAAGAATGGAACTAGAGAAGGAATGCTATTAGGAGGATCATAATGATTTATATTTAAATGATAATGCCTTCTCGAATGGTACGAACTCCCCCGTATCATCATCGTAATACCCCAAAACCGTGTGCTCCGTATTTCTCTTACACCTCTCACAATACATGTATAGTTTACTTCCAAGGTTCGTTAAGTCAAACCCGGCATTAAATACGGATTCCAAACCGCACCTATCACACTTAATTAACCATCTAGTCATGCTTATTACAGTGATTCTATTCAGCAAAAATAAAGTTTATTATCATCATCGAAATTGTTCTACGCCTTAAGCCTTTTAATCATTGAGTCCACAAGAGCTTTAGCAGGGTTCTTGCCAGTAACCGCTGTTAATTCTGCCCAATCAGGCGATCCATTAACCTCGAAAATTACGTAACCATCCTTTCCCTCACCAATGTCAACACCGCCATAAACCAACCCAAGAGACTCTACCGACTTTATTGCTATCTCCATAACTGTCTTATCAATATTTACGCACGGCTTACCAACCGCGCCTTGAGCCACGTTTGTCTTCCATTGTCCATTCGGCGCAACCCTTATCATACATCCAAAGACATCACCATCAATTACCATGACCCTTATGTCACGGTTAGGCTTCTCTATGTATTTCTGCAGATATATGGGCTTTTTAAACGTCAACAATGTTCTCATTATTTGAAAAGCTATATCCGCATCGCTGACCTTTACAGCACCGTAACCCCTAGACCCCTGTAAGGGCTTTATTACAATATCCTTCATACTCTTTGCCATATCATACGCATAGATGATGTCTTCCGTACCTATGGTATCAGGCACAGGCAAACCTTTACTCTTCAGTATTACCGTCGTCTCAAGCTTATTCCTAGTCTTTAATAGCCCATCGAGTGGATTAATAACCACTGAACCACCCTCTTCAAGCAGCTTTATCGTTATAGCCCTCCTGAAGAAGGTCTCAACATCTATAAGAACACCTAAACTCCTGAGGAAGATGCCATCAACCTTAAATGGTCTATCCCTAATAACCGTGAGGGGCCCATCCTTATCAACCTTTACTGATATTCGTGAAATTGGCATATACATAGCATTTAAACCGGAGTTTCTTGAATAAATGACTAAGTCACGGCTTGGTCTATCCGGTATCGGTGAATCGCCTATTACAACAACAGAATTAGGCATACACCGTGCCCAATTTAAATTAATTTATAAATTTTTTAACGCTAAAATACGTACATAGCACTTTACTAACTTTAATTAGATCAGTCATGCTTGTGGCGGTGGTGGCGGACGTTGTCTCCTAACTCTGCGCGGTGTGTATCTTCTTCTTAATTCATTAGCCATCATAAATGATAAGTACGATAATACTACCGAAACCGCCAGCAGTATGGATGATACTATTAGAGATGACGTACCAAGGAATAAGGGACCCATCATATTTACGAAGCCAACATAATATTGATAAATCATGTATATACCTATTAACGATAAAAGAGCCACTACGAGCAATATTAGGCTCGTAATTATTATAGATGGAAGCCCCATAAACTCCCTCCTATTTAGGCTCGACCTGGCCATGTATATCATGAATCCCCCTATCACGGCCATTATTGAGGATAACGCCACAAGTCCTGTTATAGCATTTAAGCCAGGAAATGTGAGAATTTGGAAGTACTTAACGGCTATCGATGGTGGTAATTCATTAGATAGGAAATTTACGGCTATTACAACCATCATAACCGAGAGTAGGGATGCTATGGCCGATATAAACATGAATAATGACGCCCTATCCATCAATCTCTGTATCTCGTCAGCATACATAACCACTCGCCCTGGCTAATCATTGCAAATATATGTATTGCCTAATCCTCACCTTACAATTTGGACACGTCAAGGATCTCTCAACTAACTTGGCCTTACGCCTATTATCCTCCCTAATCCATTCACCATCGACGATCATAATAGAGCCACAGCTTGGACATCGATTTATGAATGGATTTAACCTATAATGAGGTACCGACGATAATATGCTCCCAGTATCTTTTTGCGGGATCATCCTGACCACCTTCCTAATACTTAACTAATTAATAAATGTTGTTAATATTTCCAAGGACATAGTCAACGGAGCATTTTTAAGGTACTCATTGAAAATGTACATAATGAGTAATGAGAGAATCCCCGAGATACCCGCTGAATTAAGGCCTGTCCTAGAGATTGTGTATGAGGGTAATTCGCCTCACATAAGGTGTAAGTACAGGGGTAAGGATGGGAGGGAGTGCGGCGCCTTATTTTTTAGTTTAAAGGATGCTATTAGGCATTTAATGACTCATGATAATAAGTATAGGAGATTCCTCTCGCTAATTGGTGATTAATTACGTAATGCATTTAAACTTTGATTTACTTCCTTTAAAGGACATATGGTAAGGCAGGTATCGCTTAACGATCTAATAGACATGGTTAATAATGTGGAGAATTTCGAGGTTGTTGATTATCAGGGTGACTCAATAATAGTCGATGAGGTTAAGGGTATTGTTAAGATTAAGGATGAGGAGACGAAGAAGGAACTTAGCGAGTTACGTAAGAGAAGCCCTAGGGGTAAACCAACACCTAAGCAATTATCGGTGACTGCCGACGTGGTAAGGCGGCTCGTGGATAATAAGGTTAAGTTTAAGGTTGTCTTCGGTCCTAAGGAAGTCATAATTAGGTTCGACCTTGACCACTACATTAGACTGAGTGAGAAGGACGTTAGAATAGTTGGTTATTCCAGCAGGAATGAGGGTGCGTTAGGCCTGATAGCCAGTGACCTTGAGAAATATGGACCCTTAGTCTTCCTTAAGAGGGTTAAGTAATATTGCAAAAATTGAGTTATAGGCTATTAAATATCGTGGAAACACTTAATTGTGCTACCTAAGTTGTTAGTAACGAAGAGGCACCCCGTACTAGCGCTGAGGTTGGGCAGGGATAATCTATGTATTGTACATAGGGGTAAGTACCTTGATTTTCTTATTCCCTGCGATGAGCTAGGTAATTACATAGTGGTAGTTCCTTATCAGGGAGTTTATATAGGTAATAAGCCCATGGAACCCATTTCCTGGAATGGCACGGCAGGCATTGAGGTTTATGCCTTATTGGGTGATGAGCTTGTGCTTTATGAGGTAAGTGTTAAAGATGGAAGAGCTTCGTATGTTAGATACCACATAAATGAGGAGTTCCTTAGAGGTACCGCGATGCTTGGTAATGCCGTTAATGAGGTGCTAAGTGTCGCGGAGACGGTGTTGAGGAGTTATATTAAGTCGAGCTTTATGATATATACGGCATACCTGAGGCTTGTGGTTAATGATAGCATTAGATTTATTGGATATAAGGAGTATATTAGGGGTAGGGTTAGGGTGTATAGTAGGGATGGGCTTGTGGTAATAAGGGAAAGTAATGGTAATGAGGCTAGGATTTCATTAATATCAACAATAGAGGCGCTTGATGCGTTTACAAGTACGATAATGACGCTGATAAGGTCTTCAAGGATAATAAATGACGTTAGGCTCGGAAGGATTGGGCATTCTGTGAAGACCATACTTGATATATTTATCCCCAATAATTTAATAACCCTAAATAACAGGAGCGCGTAATGCTCGGAATCCTCGGTCATGCCGCTATTGACGTAATAAGAAAGGAGGGTATGTCTTGGAAATCCCCAGGTGGCGCTCCGACATACTGTTCATTTTATTTAAAACAGGTAAGTATCGATGTAATGCCGATATCAATAGTCGGTAGAGACTTCATTACATACATTAAGGATTATGAAGAGAGGAAAATACCTACCCAAAGGATCAAGATAATTGATGGATGCAGCACCACGTCTTATGAAATAACGTACTTTAGCGATGGTAGTAGAAGGTTAAGATTATTATCTAGATGTAGAGATTTCATGATTGAGGACTTATACGACCTACCTAATGCAATTGCCGTGAACCCAATAGCTAGGGAATTGAACCTTGATCTTCTTAGGTATATAAGAAGGCAAGTCAGTTTTTTAGGAGTTGATATACAGGGCTTCACCCGAGTTTTTGATGACAAGGGTTATGTAAGCATAAGCACAAGCATTGATTATATAACTGAGATTATAAAGAATGCGGACTTAGTAAAAATGAGCATTGATGATGTACAAATCGAGCATATCGATGCCATAGCCAATAAGTTTCCAAATAAGGTATTGGTACTAACGATGGGCGTTCGTGGCTCAATCCTAATACATGATAATAAAAAATTCATGGTCTCAACAAACAACATCATCAATGCCGTAGATACGACAGGCGCTGGTGATGTATTGACGTGTACCCTCACCCACATGCTTAGTAAGGGCGAGGATAAGGTGTGGTCTTTCATTTATTCCAATGCAGTTGCCGTTGCCAAAACAACGGGTAGGGGACCGTACGGAACTATAGACAATCACCTAATTGCACTAATAGCTGATAAATTAATGTCAAGGCTTATTCAGGCGTGACTTATTAATTAAATCGCTTACGTAATCAATATCCGTAACCTGAACATAACTAAACCTACTAACCCTCCTAACAGTTACTAGGCCTTTCTCATGTAACCTCCTAATTATCCTAGAAACCGTACTCTTAGGTAATTCCAATTCCCTAGCAATCTCTGCCTGATAGGCCTCACCACCCCTCGATAATAAGTACGATAGGACCCTCACCTCATCCTCATTAATACTGCCTGATAATGAGTCGATACCTGCATTACTAGCCCTATTCCTACTATGCGTATCAAATTCTAATTGACTTATTGATGATGATGCATTACTAACTTTGGCGTTATCCTGCTCCTTCTCCATAGGTCTTTTTGTTTCCTTAAATATCTGATATAATAATGAGGATAGCACGACTAATTGAATAAATGCTATGGAGATCACCACGTAATAATTAGAATTTATTAAAACCATACTGACTGTGCTAAATCTAAAACTTATATTTATAAATTACTATTGAGTATGAATAACGACCTTACGCCAGATGGTATATACCGCCTCTCATGAATATCTCATTATGTACATGCCTTCTCAATCTCATTAATAATATCATCAATCTTAGAGGCTATTAATGTCAGTATTCCAAGGCTTGGGAACTCACCCGTTAAGTGCGCAATGCCTAGATCCTCATAAACAATCGAACTTACAAATCCTTTACCAACCAATAAATTAACAATGCAATTCAATGCGGTTATAGCCCTTACTAAAACATCGACCTTAACCTTACCCAACTCAAGCTGGTGTTGCTCAAGGTCTACATTAACCCTAATTAAACCAGCCTTAGTATCATAAACCTTAAACATACTCACCAATGATCCGCTCAAATCAACTACCCAGCCTCTCGATAATAATTCAGAATTTATTTCCGATTTTAATAATGGATTGCTTGAATAACTGATTAACTCAGTTATTAATGTTGTTAATGAGTCCATGTATGTATTTACGGATTGAAGATCATTAAAAAATTCGGTCTCTGGGCTTGGATATATCATTACGACTTTACCATCCTGGACATAATCTATTGTGAACTTAAAGTGGGGAGTTAATATCGTGAGCAGCGATACTTCGTCTTCACTTGATGGCTTTATTGATATAAACCTTAGCTTATACTTATTGAGAGCTTTATCAAATACTACCCTAGCCTCTATTGTTTTATTAAGTATGGAGTACCTATATACGTATGTAGTCATCAATGCATCCTCAGACTCCACACTCCAATTAATCATTGCTATTGAATTTAGAGAAGTAATTTAAAAATGTATAACTTTTAAATGGGTCGTGGGCTTAATCAAGAACCGTGTTAAGAAGATATCAAATGTTTTTGATGAATTAAGTTTAGACTTTATCATAGTGTTGAACGAATCGAATCTGGAGTATTTTACAGGAATTGATAGTGGATTAATGCTCATAATAAATAGGGCACTTGATACCACGTTAGTGATTCCACGCCTTGACTTTCAAAGAGTTCGGGATATTATAGGCAATGAAGTCGCACTACTTGGTTACTCCACGGTAGAGATACCGCAGAGGATGCCGGAAGAGAGGCTCTTCGTGTCTAAGAGCTTAGGTGATTATTTACTTAAGGAGGTTGGTCTTGGCCCAAATAATATAGTTGGTGTTGATAATTCTGACTCACCAATAGTTAAGGAACTTAATTCGGCTGGGATTAAGGTTGTTAATATTAATGATAAGATACTGAGTATTAGGGAGGTTAAGGATGAGTATGAGGTGCGTATGATCGAGGATTCGACTAGGATAACTGAGGAAACTCTCGATGAGGTTCTTAAGGCAGGACTTGAGGGAAAAAGAGAGAGCAGTGTGGCGGCCAGTCTCTATCAGGGAATGATAAGCAGGGGTGCTGAGGATGTGGCTTTTAGACCTATCGTTGCCTCTGGACCTAATGGTGCTTACCCTCACCATGTATTTACAAATAAGATAATAAGCAGGGGTGAATTAGTGACTATAGATGTGGGTGCTAGGTATCGCCTTTATTGTACTGATATGACTAGAACCGTAGCCGTGGGTTCGGTGAGTAAGGAGCTAAGAGATGTGGCGTTAGCCGTGCTCGAGGCTTATAGGAAAGCCGTTAATTACGTAAGGCCTGGTGTTAAGGCTAAGGATGTTGACTCAATAGCACGTAAGGTGCTTTCTGAGTATGGCTATGATAGATATTACATACACAGTACTGGTCATGGCGTTGGTATTGAAGTCCATGAGAGACCAGCCATAGGTCCTTCTAGTGAGGAGGAGTTAAGGCCCTACTTCGTGATCACGGTCGAACCCGGCGTTTATATTAGGGGTGTTGGTGGTGTTAGGATTGAGGATACGATATTAGTCACAGAAAGTGGCTCAAGGCCTATAAGTAGGTATCCCATTGATTTATTTTAAATAAATACGTGACTAAAAGTTTTGGCCTGTACTGAGGTATAATTTTAATCACTAGCCTAATAAGTGGGTTTTTCGTAATTATTCATTGATGAAATCGCAGGACTCCCTTAGCTTGGCAATTTTTAAGGCAATGATTGCTAAGGAACTTCTAAGACTTGGTGGTATCAACGCTGATGAATTTCCAAACCTAATCTCTAAGATTAGTAAGAGCTTTGGCACGCTAGACTCTGCAGTAAATCCTGGCGATATGATTTACCTACTTGATATAATAACGATAGATGGTGGTAAGATTGTGCTAAGTGATGATGGGGCTCATTATTTGAGAATTTTCGAAATACTTACTAACAATGTCACTAAGGCTCATTAATGTTTCATTCATCGCCGCTATAACCATATTCCTAAGGTCGTCAAAAACGGTATTCATATCGATGGCTTTACAAGCGTCCTTTACCTTCGTGGTATCAACGAATACGAATATGTGCGGTGATTTTCTCCAGGTATCGATCACCGACATCGCTAATGGCGATAACTCATTTATATCAACAAGCCTATTTCCATGAAGTATCCTTAACCTAGTCTCAGGCTCAAATGCCCTAAATCCAATTATTATTGTTGACCTTAAATCATCATTGACTATATTTTTAAGGCATTCATCATTACGTAGTTTTTCACGTACTTTATCATAAAATGTATCTAGAACCTTATCCTTTATCTCACCCTTACTTAATAGGTATGGGAAGGCATCATTAATTAGTTCCAATTTAATTCCCTGCCTGCTAATAAGGTCTATGAACTCAAAGTCTCTCTTCCATAGAGCCTTGTAGACGGTATTCCTGGTCAGGAGGGGTTCTAGGTACTTCGATATATACCGTATCTTACTCGTTAAGTACTGCCTATTTCTTAGTAGTAGGGATAGGAAGTAGTCATCTGTTATATACATGGCGTCGTAACCATCGAGCATCCCTATGGAGAATCTATAAAGACGGCACATATAGTCCTTAATCTCATCATTAAGCTCATCATAATGCCTAAGCAACTCGCTCATTAAGTTTCTTGCCAATGTATTAAATAGAACGACCTTATGATGGAGGTAGACTAATTTATATATGTTGAATCTCGCGATTATGAAGCCTTCAAGATTAGCCCGAGCCTTCTCATCAAACGCTAGTGCATAATCATTATTATTCATCACAACTCTCATATTATCAAAGATCCTCTCAATATCGCCTATGCTAATTGATGTACCAATACTCGCTCCCGTTAGATACGAATCCCTAAGTATATACTCAATTCTATCTGCATCAAGATAGCCAGAGATCAGACTTCTCAATATATTAAATATTCTTGATTTATCGCTCATTGACTGGAGGAATTCCCTATCCCTTTGATCAATAACTTCTGAGTAGCTAGGTACGACCTTGATGATCTTGTTTATAATATCACTATGTAACAACGCCTTAATTATGCGTAAATCGATATTCGGCAATGATTCATTAAGCACCTTCTTAAACTCATCATTATTAGTAAGTATGAAGTACGTTATTAACTCATGCTCCTTAAAGGGGCCTTTGAAAACATTGCCTAATGCAAATTCACGAGCGTTCTCACTGCAATTAATAATTAATGGATCAATACCCTGGCCGAAAACTCCCTCAAACACGTGCGAGAATGGTAAATGACCGAGATCATGCAATAGGGCTGTGATTCTCATGTGAAGTAATAATTCGTTTTCCGTATCTAAACCAATGGATTTACCAAAATTCAATAGTAATTCTCGAACATCGCTCAATCTCATCAATTTCTCAAACATGAGCGATACTACATGTAAAGCACCGAGTGAGTGTTCAAACCTACTATGGCGTGCCGAGGGATATACCATGTATGTTAAGCCGAGTTGTCGAATGTGCCTTAATCTCTGTATGTACTTACACGAATCAATAAACCTCGCTTCCTCATCCGTAAGCCTAATCCAACCAAGTGCCGGGTCAGCTATCACCTTTGTGTAGTTAAGCACCATTTATCCCTAGATAACTAAACAAATATTAAATTGTTAATTTTAACGCAAGACGCAGTGAACATAAGCAACGTTACAATAATTGGGGCAGGACCTAGTGGTCTCTATTTAGCCCGCGAGTTAAGCAAGGTCATGAATGTGAAGATTTTCGAGGAAGACAGGGTACTCGGCATGCCACCTCATTGTACAGGTCTCGTCAATCTCGACTCATTAAAGGTACTTGGAATAACACCTCCAATAATAAATACGTATAGATACGTGAGAATAACGGATCTCGAAGGCAATGACATAACCTTTGACTTCAGGAGGAGGGCGATAGCCATGGTTGATAGGCCTGGTCTTGAGCATTACTTAATAGACGAGGCAGGTAGTGTAACTTTGAATTTAGGCGAACGCGTTATGGATCTAGGTAACGGTGTATTAACGACCAGGTCCAGACAAGAGACATACGAGTTAGCTATAATCGCTGAGGGGTCCTCGGCAGTGTTGGCCAAGAAGTTCATACCCTGGCAACCCAACTATGTGTATGGTGTGCAGACAGATACCAAGACGTATACCACGAGCAACCTAATGCCTAGGGGTGATGATGAGATTGTGGTAATATTCGATAGAAGGCTGAGTAGCCATTATTTTGCGTGGATTGTACCTAAAGATTATTATGAATTTAGGGTGGGTATAGCCGATGATTTAAATACGTGGGTTAAGTTTACGGAATTACTAAAGATCATTGAGGCAGAGAGGTATAAGCCGTTTGGTGGTAGGATTGTGATTGGTGGCGCCCCTGAACGTGTGACTGCCATGGGTAATGTAGCGGTTATTGGTGATGCGGCTGGATTTGTCAAGCCTATGACTGGTGGAGGAATAATTATGGGAATGCTTAGTGCCAAGTTGCTTTCGGAAAGCATATATGGCGCGATTAAGGAGGGGTTGTCAATAAATGATGCGTTGCAGATGTATGACATGGCATATAGGAAGTTCATTAAAAATAGGGTTAAGGCGCTGAGTGCGGCATCGTATGTACTTCATATGCTTATAAATAATAGTTTAAGTAACGCACTAAAATTAATGAGCAAGGTAGATGTCGAGGTTTATGATTATGATGATCATGTGAATGCGATAATGAGGGCCTTCGTAAAGAGACCAAGTGTCTTTGCGAGAGTTATGTATTCTATTATGAGCGAATTATCGTTTATAGAACCAAGGCGTATTAGTGAGTTGATTAAGAACGTATTTAGGTAATGTTATCTTGTGATCTTCATTATATTATTCATCTCCTCTAGCAGATGGGCACCTTGACCGCTCTGGAACCACTTAATTATTGGATCGAGGCGCTTAATAACCTCATTAACAACAGCATTCTTCAAATCTAACGGATGAATCTTACCTTCAACATATGCCTTCACTAGTTCATCAAAGGTCCAAAACTCTAAACGACCACCACCATATTGCTGAGGCCTTTCTATGATGAATGGCTCGCTCCTACGCTCTCTAAACGAGAAGAGGTGGGCGAGTTCAATGACGGGATTCATACGTATCTCTCTGGGTGGACAATACGCCTTGAGTATCTTCTGCCTAATATCTTCCTCCGTATCGTGCAGGAAAATCGCCGTATCAGGTATGGATTTACTCATCTTCAACTCACTCAACTCTTCCTTAGACTCCTTACCAGTTATGTTTAGGGCAGGTATTAAACTATGGAACAAAGCTATAGGCTTTACCTTCTCACCATTGAGCGTTAATGGATAGAACCTAACCTTAAGAGCAACCTCCCTAGCCAACACGTAGGCCTTTCTTTGATCAATACCACCATGAGCAATGTGAGAGCCTATAACGAAAACATCAGCAACCTGAAGCAGCGGGTATACTAACCAGGACATTGGTATTGATTCACCCATCTTCCTACCTAGTATCGTCAAGCTATGCCTAATATCGGCTAAGTTAGTCATCCTGGCAAGGTCGAGTATTAAGTACCAATACTCATCATTATTATGGTAAAGATCACTGGCCATATAGAAGTTGACGCTATTGGGATCTCCGCCGAGTACCTCTATGGCCTTCTTAAACGTCTCCACATAGTATTTATTAGCTACCTTCCTTATTAGGTCAAGATCACCGCCAAGCTTGTTATTTAACCATGAGTGTATATCGGCAAGTAGTATGGAGACCTCCACGCCAGCCTTTTGTAAATCAACAACCTTAGATAGGCTAACTATGCCCGTACCAATGTGTATATAACCGCTTATTTCAAAACCTATGTAGTGCTTCAACCTAGCACCAGTCTCCATGTACTGCCTTAACTCATCAATCGTTAATACCTCCTCCGTAGGGTACCTCGTTATCAATGACAGTCTCTCCTCAATATCCATTACTAATGCCATTAAAGTTAAGATAATTAAGCTTTATTGAACATAAAATCACGTGGTTAAGGTTGTAATCGACCAAATCAGGGCCTGGGGCCACATAAACGTGAGCGCTAGGCATAGAACTACCATTGAGGTGACCAAGGATGATTACTTAACACCCAGGGGAGATTGCATAATCGGTATAAGGGCTGATAAGGGCCTTGCCGATCTTAAGCCAGAACTTAAGGAGGTAATTAGAAAGGATAAGTCACTAGTGATAGTGTTGTTTTCGTCAGGAGAGTATTTTGATTATGTTATTGGTCATGGTTCGCCAAAGTTATCCCTTAGCCATAGTACCAAGTTAATAATTAGAAGGAGCAGTTATATCAATGACGCCACACTAATGATTAAAGCCAATAAGGCGGCTGCTGACTTAAATAGGGTTCTCATAGATAGGTTAAAGAAAGGGGCACCCTTATTAGTGTACGTGATAGGTGTTGATCTTGAACAGGATACAGCAATTGAAGGTAGTAGCACTTAGGAAATTAATACATGTGGTATTATCCGTCTTCCTGATAATACCATTCATAATAAATATAAATGCTTATGGATTATCAACAACTTTGTATTTCACGATAATAACACTGGGTGTCTCAGTAATATACATAATACAGGTTAAGAGACCAATAATAACACTGGTACTCTTGGATGCATTAACAAGTGCCAGGAGATCTGTACTGCAACAACTCACGAAATCACCAATAAGTTCCGCAATACCCATAGAGGTTCTCGATGATGGTTTGATGCGATTAGAGAAAACGGTTAAGGACTTACTTGAAAGTGTTGAAAGAGATTACGAGAGAAGAGGTGGTTATTTAGGTATTTTAATGGGCGCCATAGGCGTTTTAGTAAGTCAATTGTTAACAGGTAATTACGTTATTTACGGTATCATATCGATAATAGTTTACGATACAATGAGCGCACTTGGGGGTACGTTGATAGGCAGGGTTAAGCTACCATTTAGCAGCGCTACGATAGAGGGGATGCTCGTGGGAATGGTCGCCCTAGCAATAATCCTATACATATTCACTAACAAATTAATAGGGTCTTTAGCAGTAACGGTTGTTGCGGCATTGGCCGAGGCGTATGGTATGGAGGATAATCTAGCAATACCAGTTACGACGTCCTTAATAGCAATGGTGCTTAGGTTGCCATTAATACCGTAAATCAACGCCTACCCAATAACCTATAGAGCCTGTCCTCATCTCTCCAAACATCACTCTTTGTGATCTCATCCCACAATCTATTAAAGACAGGATAACCAGCTAATCTTTCAAGTAACCACTCCTTGGCAAAAGTACCATCCTTAATCTGCCTAATGGCTTCTCTCATTAATTTCTTGACCTCATCTGTCACATACTTAGGACCCCAGGTCAGGTGGCCGAATTGGCTAGTCGTTGAGTGACCCCTTAACTGAGCAAATAGCCCCTTCTCGACTATTGCCTTCGTGATCGCAATTAACTCACCGGAAGCCCATAACTCCAGCATGGCCGCTTCAGGAGAAACGCCATTCTCAATAAGTATCCTATAACCCTCAGCTAACATGAAGAGGAATGCGCCGGCCCACGTATGCTCACTAAATAGATCCGTAATTGTTTCCTCCTCAAAGCTTGATTCTACAGCCACGCCTCCAGGCTTTCCAATAGCACCAATGGCCTTTGAATAAGACAGTGCATAATCCCAGGCCTTACCGCTGTGATTATTAGCAACACCAATAAGTACGGGAAAGCCTCTGCCATTTACGAAATTTTCTCTAACGCCTTCGCCTATCATTCTTGGCGCAACCATTATTACGTCGTTATCCTTAGGTGGTTTTATGAAACCATAATAAATATTATAACCACTAAGGAAGATCACGATCTTTTCAGGCGCCAAATTTGGCAGTATATCCCTTGACCAAACCTCCGGTTGAACCTCGTCTGGTATTGCCATTACTATGATCTCTCCCTGTTTAACAGCGTTCGAAATTGAATACACAGTAAAACCCAGCTTTCTGGCTCTCTCGGCATATTCGTCCTCGATATTACCAACAATAACCTTAAATCCACCATCTCTCAAATTGAGCGCTTGGGCACTGCCCTGATTACCAAAGCCTATCATCGCAATTATCTTATCTCTTATTAATTCGGAATTTCCATCAAAATAAAGCCTAGCCATTAGGTATAGTATCTTTGAAATGCTATATAAAATATGCTTTTTACATGTATGAATTCGCCGTTTTCATATTCCACTGCTTAAGTAACTCATTTGCGGCTTTAATGCCTAGCTCTTGCGGATTATCTGATGAACCACGTATCCTAATTATCCTCTTCCTAGTACCATCGATACTTGCAATACCCGCTATGAACTCCATACCATCATCAATATGTATTGCCACACCACCAACAGGTACGTGGCAACCACCACCAACAGCCCTTAAAAATGCTCTCTCGGCTAACGCTTCAGCCTTGGCCTTTGGGTCGCTAGCCTTCTCTAAGAGGTCTACTATGTTCGTATCCTTTTCACGCGCAACCACGGCTATTATTCCCTGACCGGGCGCTGGCGGCAATATATCAGGCGCTATGCGTGTATACTTAATTTTTAGGTTCTTTAAATCATCAAAGAGCCTTACTAAACCTGCCTCAGCTATAACAATAGCGTTGTAATCACCCCTAATCAGCTTATTCACTCGTGTATCCACATTGCCCCTAATAACGTCTATATTTAAGTCGCGGCGTATATTTAGGAGAAAGGCCTTACGCCTAACGCTGGATGTGCCTACCCTAGCACCGCTTGGTAATGATAATATGCTGTCTGGATCACCATCTTTAACAACAAGCACGTCATAAGGAGGATCCCTAGGCGAGAAACCAGCTATTACGAGACCTGGACTTATCTCGCTTGGTAAGTCCTTAAGACTATGAACAGCTATGTCGGCCTCATTCCTCAATAAGGCGATATTAACCTCCTTCTCGAATATCCCCTTAACACCAATAGCATATAACGGTTTGTCCTGAACAACATCACCGGTAGTCCTCACGGTAATTATCTCGAATTGAACATTAGGCTCAACCTTCCTTATCATATCCATAACAATCCTAGTCTGTATTAATGATAACTTACTGCCTCTAGTTGCTATCCTAATCTTCATTCAACATTGAGAAAAATAATATTTATTTAAGCACTTAATGACCGTGAATAATCCTGGTACTTTTTGAACATGTCATCACATATTATATCGCCTTCTTTAGAGGATAAATAACGCCCTATTTTTTCGATAGCCTCTACAGCCGGGCATGACTTAATTATACTCTTTATGATCTCAGCGTCCTTATTATTGATATTCAATTTATTTTGAATAACCTCATCAATATAATCATCAGTAGGCGGAAGTATAGGTATTACCGCATCAACAATATTCTTAATAAACTCCTGGTCTAGACTCCATGGATTACTGCTCTCGAAGATAACCACCAGGTGCTTAGCCTTAGCTATATTTATCAATTTACGCACATGATCCACATTTTCATTAATAGCCTCCTCGAGGTTTGGCACGTGAATTATAGCATTATCGGTTATGGAGATACTTGGATCCTTATAATCGATTATCTGCACCCCAAGATGTTTAGATACATAGTTAATCAAAGCGGTTTTTCCTGACCTTGGAGGACCAACTATTAGTATTGACGATACGTATTTAAGACCAAGATTGGCAAGCATGTCTCTAAGTCTAACTGATGAATCCACATAATCAATGAGCTTAGACTTAATGCTCATGTTTATTAAATCCACAGGATCGAGCATGACTACAACATTGCCTGTTGTACGTTTACCTTTATCATCACGGGACTTTTTCTTTCCCGTTGCCTCCTGAACCTTCCTAGGTAATGTCTGTGGCTGCTCTGTTGATGGTTTTATCTCCCTGTTAATGGGTTTTGTTACAGCCGTATTTTTACTAATCTCCAAGCTATTAACCTCCTCCTCAACCCTCTTAGTCTCAACATTATTACCAATGGGAGGAGGTTCGACATTTATTTTCTGTTCTGGTTTCTCGCTAATAACCTTTGTAGCTTCAGCATTTGTAGTGGCGTTGCTAATATTATTGTTATTACTTACATTAATTTCTTCAATTTGCTTGGTTTGTTGTTCTACGTTCTCTACAACCTCTGGCTCATAATCCAGGGTCTCTATACCGTATCTCCTTAAATTATTGATTATCGCATCATTACCAGTGTTTACAATTACCACGTTTGCCTTCACCCGTCTAGTGTAATCAATCAATTTAGAAACAACCCTCTTATTTATACTACCTGTTGGTATAATAATAAGTAAAGATTTCTCATGAGTCCTGACGAACCAATCAACGTCTTCAGGTATATAATCAATATCGCCTTTAATTATGAAGCCTTTAGCTCTTGTAATACCAAAGAGAACCTTACTAGTTATGTCTATCTTATCCTGAGACCATCGGGCTTTCAGCACCACAAACCCTGTCTTTGATACCGTATTCACAATATTACTTACTATATCCTGATCCTCCTTAGGTAATTTCTTAGCCCAATACCCATACTCTGTTATTACTAATGGATCAATAATTGGTATTGCAATAGGCATCTTCTTCCTGTTAGTCGTTAAGGAGACAATCCATAGCCTCATAATGCTCGGCAACTTATCGGTTAAATACCCTAGAGAACCCATGATAACAGAACCTAGCATTATTAAGGGGGTCACTTCGTAATTCACCGAATTAATGATAATCCCCGGTATATAGAGTAGGGCTACCGTTAATAATAATGGTGCTAAATTCATGATTACCTGAACAATGTCCTGCCCTAAGGCGAGTTGGGTTACTATCCTTGTTAAGTACCTACCTATTAATGGTGGTGCGACTATTATTATTGCAAAAATCACATACAATAATACATTAATTACTTCATCATAACCCATACCTAGAGTTATCGATACATTACCAAAGAGTAATTCTTGGAGGCCTTGGATTAAATTAAGGTTTGATGTCGATATTGCAGTTATCGGTATCCACTTAATGCCTATGAACGCCGCGGCGATTATGTATAATAACGATAGCAACGAGAACACCACCGAAGACCTAATGCCGTACCCCTTAATGGTTGGTGTAATGGCTAATGGTATCGATAACCAATAAAGCGGTGTGAAGAGTAATGTCCACGATATTACGGCTATATCATTGATGATGCCAGCTTCAGTTATTAAGTACGTGAGTAGTAGAAATGGCATTATTAGTAATGATGCACGGTTTAAGGCGGTTATGAATATAAATATTACATATGTTACAATTATTGCGGATACTAGGCCATATCTCTTAAAAATTGATGACGTGAGCACCAATACTAGTAAGACTATGAAAACGTATAATGGAACTATCGGGAACACCACGTAGAGTAATATCGTTGTAGTTACATCCATTACGGTGAAAAACGTGTTTGCTATAACGTTCTGTTTCACATAATGAAACCCACATACCTACTTATAAACCCACTCTCTCTTAATAATTGAAAGAGAGAAACAGGAAGAAACTCCTGCGAAACCAATTGAAACTTACGAAGTACTATGTATTGACTTAATTACATCAACCCATGGATTGTCACGCAGGAAATCGGGAACTGAGTGATCGCTTTGTGTTGTATTACCTTTATTACTATGATCATAATCATCTGTGGAGCCATGGACGCAAATACTCCTCCTTTCTAATTCCTCCACCTTCTCAACAAGCTTGCTGACTAACTCTCTAAGGGCCCTTATTTCATTAATTAATTCACCTTGGTACATACCTTCAGGGGGCTCGTTATTCTTTAAAGATAGTGGTTGGGTTGTTATAATAGATAGTTTAACATTAAAGACATAATTTTCAGGAAATAAAACATCCATATTATCCTTACCTAATGCGTTATTAATAGCCTGGTCCCCATTTGACTCCTGATCAACATTTTTAGCAAATGCTCTATACTTAGATATTGCCTTGTACACTGTGTTAACGGATATGCCTAATTTCTGCGCTATCTCTTTAGGTTTCAACCCCTCATTGAAATACAACTTAGCAGCTAATTCCTCGGTCTTCGATAGTTTACTTGACATCAATATTATTACCGCATGTTATAATAAAATCAGTTTATGTTCCTAAATTAATAAAATACACTAATATTACTCTTCAATATACGGAAAATGGATAATACATAAAAATGCGGTCTTTGTACGTGCGTATTGATGAGTATTAAGGCAACCATTGCAGTACATGGAGGAGCAGGCAGCATGAGTTACTTCATCAATGAGGAACATAGACAAAGATACCTCAGGGGACTTGTTGAGGCCGTCAACGCGGGTCTTGAGGCATCTAGGAGAGGTAATGCTCTTGATATGGTTGTCGATGCGGTAAGTATCATGGAATTCGATGGATCATATGATGCAGGTAAGGGCTCTGTCCTGGACTTATATGGTGAGGTTGAACAAGATGCAGGTGTCATGTGGGGTAAGGATCTAAGTGTTGGTGCTGTGGCTAGTGTAAGGCATGTGATAAATGCTATCAAGCTCGCACGTATAGTTATGGAGAAGACCGACCACGTGCTTATTGTAGGTGAGGGTGCTGAGGAATTGGCTAAGCATTTCGGCCTTTGGGTGCCATCAATCGAATTAATAAATGAAGCTAAGATAAATAGGTATAACTCGTTAATTAAGAATTTAGGTTCACGTTATAGAAAAAACGTGGATTTGGCCAAAGAGCTGGGTTTCATGGATACCGTGGGCGCTGTCGCGATTGACAAGGATGGAAACTTGGCGGCCGCAACATCGACAGGCGGAACAATACTTAAATGGCCCGGTAGGGTTGGAGATTCGCCATTACCTGGCGCCGGTTATTGGGCTGAGAATGGTGTTTGCGCGGTGTCTGCTACGGGTATTGGTGAGTTCATTATTAGGGCTATGGCCTCGTTTAGGGTGGCTACGTTAGTTAAAGGTGGTGTTAAGATTAGTGAAGCCGTGAAGCAGGTTGTTAATTACGTCACCGAATTATTTGGACCAGGTAATATAGGGTTGATAGCTATCGATAGTAGGGGCAATGTCGCGTCGGCATTCAATACCGAGGTCATGGGTAGGGCATGGTCTCAGGAAGGATTGGGTAAAGTCATTGTTGCTCATTATCCAGGTGACCCATTCCCATAATTATAGAAATCGTTGAATGAAATCATTAAGGTCCTCACTGATAATTTTCACCCGCTCTTTTAATGCGTAATAATCCCTGGATTTCTCATAAATAACTTTACCATTCACCATCACTAAATCGACGTCTGAGCCGTCAGCTGAGTAGACTATGTTCGATAATAGATTATCACTTCTCAATGGTTGTAATCTCGGACTTCCCGCATCAAGCAGAACTAAATCCGCGACACATCCCTTGTCTAAACAACCACCTCTGACGCCCAATAATTTGTACCCATTTATTGTTGCTGCCCTGAATGCATGTATAGCCTTGATACCAACATCCCAATATGAGTGCCTTTGAAGTAAAACGGCCATTTTCATTTCCCTAAACATATCTAGAGAATTATTGCTTGCAGGCCCATCGGTACCTAACGCCACCGTAACCCCCATACTCATTAACTCCTTCATTGGGAAGTGGCCTGCTGTAGCCAATTTCATGTTTGACGTTGGCGCATGTATGACCTTAGCACCTGCCCTAGATATTAAGCCCAGCTCCCAATTAGTAACCCACCCTAGGTGGACTAGTTGGGTTTTGTTAGTTACAATACCGAGCATGTTTAGGTACTCCACAGGGAATACCCCATACCTTTTCTTTGACTCGTAAATCTCATCCCTAGTTTCAGATATGTGGATATGTATTGGTAAGTTTAATGCTTCGCTCAGTTCCTTAGCCCGAAGCAGCGTATCCTTACCTACAGTATATATACTATGAATATTTACTATTGGTTTGATTAACGATGAATGTACGTACTTAACGTAGAAATTCCTAAGCTCGTTCTCCACCTGTACAGCATTAACATAGGTATCCATAAACGGAGGTCCAAGCATAGCCCGTACCCCGTACTTCAGCGCTATCTCAGCCGTAACCTCTGGATGGTAATACATGTCTATGAATGCCGTCGTCCCGCTCATTATCATTTCTATTATCGATAATTCACTACCCAAAGCTATAATATCGGGCGTTAATTCCCTCTCAACGCTCCACATCTTATTCAGCCAGGTCGGTAGTTCAGCATCGTCAAAGAAACCCCTCAACAATGACATTGGCGTATGTGTATGTGCATTAACGAGACCGGGCATTGCTATGTGCCCTGAACAATCAATTTCCTCATAGCCAGACCCCTTAACGTCGCCAATCTCTACTATTACTCCATTTTCAATTAGTACATTGACGTTCCTAAGTATCCTTAAGTCCTCACCGGATAAAGTCAGTACAAAGTCGCAGTTTCTAAGTATGTAACTCATCGCTGGATTCCTTTATTATCGAACTTATTTGAATACTTTTGTCTCAATGACACAGACTTAATTATGTATACCCATGAATATTGATCGATTCTACGTACCTCACCATCCTCTATAACAACCTCCTTCTTAAATAATGGTGCGTCCACCACGAAAGTCTCGCCCTCACCACCCTCCAGTGCTGGGTTAAAACCGTACTTAAGCGCTGAATTTATTAGATCATTGATATCGCTTATCGTAAGGACTTTACCTAAAAGTCTAGGATCAATGCCCATGGTACTTATAGAAGTTAATACAAACCTGAAACCGTGATTATACAAATCCACTAGGTAATTAACCTGGTTCTTCCTCCATAATGGCGAATACACCTTAAGATCCACCTCCTTAGCAACAATGTTGATCATCATCCTCTGATAATCCGATAACAACGCGCCAGTTACAATACCATAAATACCAAATTCCTTCTTAATATCAATGAGGGCGTTCTTTAAATCCTCAAGTTCCAAATCCTTAATACCGTTAGTGACGTACATAACCTGAGGAATACCAAGGGCATCAGCCTGATATTTAGTCCATTCAATGTTTGGGTAATGAAACATCCATGAATCAACGCGTTGAGGCTTTAAGGTTAATAAGCAAGCAACGTCGAAACCCTTAAGCACAGCCCAATGAAGGGCATACGTCGAATCCTTACCACCTGAGAACAGCGAACAAACCCTCATCATGCCCTTAGTCCCGTTATGACTTAAAATCCTATTTGGTATGGGAATTAATGGCCGTTAATAGAAATTGATTAAGCATTTAGTAGTAATGTTTTTAACTCAGTAAATTGATGATCCATGCAATGAGTAATGAGGGTGAGGAGTGGCAATTCCCTGAGGATTGGGAGTACAGTGGCGGCGTACCAGAGAGATTACTTAAGATAAGGGCCAAGTGCCCATACTGTGGTCATGTTTTTGAAGTTGAAATGGGAGAATCTTGGTACAACATGGGTATCTCAATAGCATGCCCAAAATGCGGTAAGCAGTTTTCAATAAGCATGTACGGCGAGGTCATAGGAGAAGTGAAGAAGGGCGCCAAGAAGTAATCGTTAAAATTAAACATAAAAGCACCTCACCACACAACAACTACTCATGAGTAACTCCAACTGTCTTGAAGAATTAATGAACTCACTAATGACCATATACTCGATAAGCATTATAGAACATTACATGATATTACTAATGATTATAAAAGCAGGAAAAGGAGCCGATATTCAAGACCAACTTATTAATGCGTTGAGGGAGCACCTAGATAAGGAAAGTAGACTTATTAAGTCTATGGAGAAATTAAATCTATGTTTAGATGCTCATGCTATAAAATTAATTAATGATTACTTAGGAAATATTAGTGAAGGATTATCCCTAATTAATGATGCAGAATTCATAAGTAATTATATAAATAATTTCACTGATTCATTAAAGACACTTCTCAAATACTTAGTCATTCATAATGAATTATTAATAAAAATAATTAATTCAATTCAGGAAGTTATTGATAATTTATTAAAAATAATTGAGATTTAATTAATATTTTTTAATTTATTTTATCTTCATCCTCTTTTCTATGATAAGAACTGTGGAGGTACCTGGGCTAAATTCTTCTTTATCGCCTCTACACTAGCGAGGAACTTCTTTCTTTGTTCATCATTTAGCTTAAGCTCTATTATCTTCTCAACACCATTCTTACCAAGCACGACAGGTACCTCAGCAAAGACGTCTCTAACCCCATACTCACCATCTAGGTATACCGATGCCTCGAATATTCTCTTCCTATCCTTCTTGATTGAATCGACCATCAATGCGAGGCCGGCCGCTGGACCCCAATTACTACTGAAACCTCTTAAATTCGTTATTTCCGCACCTGCTTGAACTGTTTTCTTAACAATTTCGTCATACTGACCTGGAGTTAAAAACTCTGTGAGTGGTTTTCCATAAACAAATGATGCCTCAGGCACTGGGTACATGTTTTCACCATGCTGCCCGAGAACAACAGGTATTATTGATTCAGGTGCAACGCCTATTATTTGTGATGCATAGTAAGCCATCCTGCTGGAATCGAGTACTCCACTAAAGCCTATGACCCTATTCCTTGGAAAACCAAGTTTCTTGTATAGTACGTAAACCATCGCATCGAGCGGGTTCGTGGTTATTATGACTATTGAGTTCGGCGCGTATTTCTTAATCTGCTCGGCTATTGAGGCGACTATTTCAGCATTCTTACCTGCCAATTCCTCCCTAGTCATGCCAGGTTTTCGGGCAAGACCTGCTGTGACTATTACTATGTCGCTACCCTCCATGTCCTTGTAATCATTGCTACCCTTATACCTAACAGACTTCCCAAGTATTGCCGCTGCGTGATTTAGATCTACGGCCTCGCCCTGAGGTAGGTTCTTTATTATGTCTATGAGAACTATCTCATTATCTAGTTCAAAGAACATTAGAAACGCGGCCGTTGTTGCACCGACACGTCCACTACCTATTATTGTAATCATATTCCCTACCCATCTATTGATTTCCCACTGTGTTTTTAACTTTAATCTATGACAAACATATTACCGATAATGAGCAGTATCGATTGGTCCTGGTTTATTTAATGAAAAATAATGTAAAACAATCTCTATATTACATTTAACATTTAACCCTGGAAAAACTTGACGCTTTCCTTAATCTATTCATTACTGCTAACCCAATACCTCTCTCTTCAATGCCCTCAGCAATACCTAAATCCACGTTTATCTTATCTAAGTTTCTTAAAGAGTCAAAAAGGGAGGCAGCTATGGTATATGGATTTTCCCTATACCCCAATATGATTATTGGCAAATTACCAATCTCAGGGTAATCCCTAAGTAACATCTCTGAGGTTTCCCTGGTAATAAGGAGAGCAACCCTTATGCCCTTCTTCATATTATCAATGGCAACGTCACGAAGGAGCTTAACTAATTGCTCATATTTTTCGCACTCAATTATGGTTAACCTAGTACGTGGCGCATAATGCCTATACTTCATCCCAGGAGCTAAGGCAGTATCGGCCTCACCAAGCCCCCTAGCAAATTCAGGCACTACTATATCCATGCCGAATAATGCTTTTAATTCCTCAAGTGTGTATGGACCAGGTCTTAACAGTACTGGCGGATTTTTAGTAACATCAATTATTGTTGACTCTACACCGAAGAATGTTGGCCCAGCGTCGAGAACCACCATATCAATATCATCATCTTTATAATCCTCAACTATATGCTCGGCAAGTGTTGGACTTGGTCTTCCTGACTTATTAGCGCTGGGAGCAGCTATTGGTACCTCTGAGGATTTTATTAAGGCCAGCGCGACAGGATGTGCCGGCGACCTGACAGCAACCGTATTACGTCCACCTGTGACCTCCTTAGGCACATCAGGCGCCTTTGGCAATATTAATGTCAATGGTCCAGGCCAAGCCTTTTTAATGATTGACCACACGAACTCCGGTACATCAGTCGCAACCTTATTTAGCTCATCAAAATCGGCTATGTGGACTATTAATGGGTTATCAGGAGGTCGACCTTTAGCCTTAAAGATCTTTAGGCAAGCATCTCCGTTGAATGTATCTGCTCCTAGCCCATACACGGTTTCCGTAGGAAAAGCCACTAAATTTCCGCCTTTAATGTACTCGCCTGCCCTCCTAATTATGTCGATTGAAGGATTTATTGCATCTACTCTGTAGATTTTAAGCATCGTTAGATTTTGACTCTCCCATGTTCTTATAAATCATTCTTAACGTGACAAGTAGAGAGCTTGACTAGGCTGTCGAGAAGAGATAGTAACGGGAATTAGGAGTTAAAAGAGCATTTAAGTAGGAAGCAGCGAAGCCTTTATTAACCCCCTTCGTGACACTGTTGATGATTAACAATGGCAGTGTCAAGTGAAGAAGTAACTAATAATGAGGTACATGATGGTGATGAAAAACCAATATTCGTAACAAACCTACCTAGTGATAAGGTAAAGGAACTCATTGAGATATTACGTAACGTTTACGATCCAGAGATACCAATAAACGTGTATGACCTAGGCCTTATATATGAAATAACAATGAATGAAGATAAGGTGGTCCACGTAAAAATGACGCTAACGGCCGTTGGGTGCCCATTATCTGAGAACCTTGGATATCAGGTAGGTGCTGCCATTCAGCAGGCAATACCTGACGCTAAGGACATAGAAATTGATGTGGTCTTTGACCCACCATGGACGCCCCTAAAGATGACTAAATTAGGACGTGAAATGTTTAAAGCGATATATGGGTATGATATCGTTGAACAGTGGCTTAAGACACAGAGTGAACAGCAGGGTATGCAGGATAATCAGCAAGGAGTTAGTGAAAATTCGTAACCAAATTATTTATTTCTAAATAAGTACACTTTATATTGTAAATAAAGATTTAAAAGGGTGTATTTAGAATAGAAAATGTGCTTCCATCAACAGAAAGCGTCTCATCAAGGAAGACACTTACCGAGAGGGTGAAGCTAAAATTAACGGAGATTTTAGAATCCAGTGATTTAATAAGGTTCGTGGCATTAGTAACGATGGATGGATTCACCATAGCGTCTGCTATGAAGAATGGTATGGATATCAATCCAAAGTGGTTAGGCGCACTCATTGTCTCGTCAATCAAAAATCTAGAGGACAATTTAAGGAAGGCGTTAAGTAATGTAAGTCTTTCAGAGCTTGTCCTATCGATAGGTCAGGATTTATTGATCATAAAGCCTATGGGCAAGATTGCACTTATAATGATTGCCGATAAATCATTAGATATGAATTTTGTTATGTATGAAATAGAGGAAGGACTTAATGATTTAATTACTGATTTAGGATTAGAAAGGAAAAAGTAAAATAATTATTTTAGAGATAGACGTATCGTCATCCTACATTGTCCTCCTTAGCAATACTATTTAATGACTCCATTAATGCTGCGGATGTCAAGTTCTCGATCAACTGCTTAGACTTCTCATAATAAGCATTTATTAACTGTAGTAATTTCTGCTTCACATAGTCTATGGGCTTTGTATAATAAACGTATGTATAACCCCCATTCTTAGCCAGCACGGGTCTTCTGGCAATCAATCCAAGCTGCACTAATTTAACTAGGGATCTTTCTATGGTGCTTCTTGACTTATTCATTTCCTTGGCTATTTCGGCTACGGTTAATGGTTCCTTAGCCCTATTTTGTAACAGGTAATAAATCTCTACCTCGGTTGGTGAGAGCCTAAGTATGCACCTTAGAATATACTTAATATCCACATCTTCGAGGATTTCTTCGGTACTTTTCTCCTTAAGTTGTATGAGTGACACCACGTTAATCGCCAACATCAGTGTCACATAACTTCTTATAAAGGTTTCTCTCCAATATTTTTCACTACAGATTCACATAATTTATCACAATATTTATTTTAACGTAAACTCTATATTTCTACAGTTATGCCTATATTTCTATCTTTTGTAAGGTTATAAATATATGATGCAGCCGCCAGATCCTCCACGGCAATACCCACTGACTTAAATACAGTAATATCCTTATCACTTAACCTACCTTGCCTTAAACCAGCTACTATCTCCCCAATCTCGATTAAATTATTTTCAGTTAGTATACCATTCTTAATAGGAATTATTACATCACCAGTCTCATTGAGAACAGCATTGCGTGAATCGACAACAATTATTGAGGCTCTACGTATGACTTCATCGTCAAGCTCCCTAGAATCTCTCTCGGGTGCGCCAATCGATGCTATATGCATACCTTCGTGAAGCCAGGAACCAAGAATCACAGGCTCCTTACTAGTAGTTACTGCTATGGCTATGTCTGACTGCTTAACAGCGTCATATCCTGAATCAACAACCACAGCATCTAAACCTCTGTCTCTGGCAAACTTCACTAACTCTAACGCCCTAGCCTTCGTCCTTGAATGTATGAATAACCTCCTTATATTAAACACCCTAGTCAAGAGCATTACGTGATACCTAGCCTGCAATCCAGCACCTATGATGGCAACATTATCCGTGCGCTTGGCCAAATATTTAATGGACACTGCCGTAGCCGCAGCCGTTCTCCAAGCCGTTAATACAGTACCATTAATTATCGCAACCGGAGAACCAGTCTCATCATCTAGAAGGGTGACTATACCCTGGGTAGTTGGTAAACCGCGCGCCTTATTCCTCTCAATAACATTAACAATTTTAACGGAAAAACCAATTCCACGCGCACCGCAGGGCATAACGCCCCACCAATCATTGTTTAGATAAACAACCATCCTCTGGGGCATTACCACCTTACCAGTACTGTAATCTCTGAAGGCAGAGGCTATTGCGTCGACGAAACCCTTTGCATTCTTATCCTCGTCCAGCACCTCATTAACTTCCTTCTCCCCTATCATTATAACCTTCATATGACATTTGTACTATACTGAGAAATTTAAATATTATTATCTATAGGAATGAATATTAAAATATTATTTATTCAATTTGAGATAGATTTATTAACTCTTGAGATAAGTAAAATAAGGGTGATTTTATGGAGGTTAAATGCATAAATTGCAAGTACTTTAGACTACATGAGTTACGAGACAATATTGGTATTTGCATTAATAGGGATAGCCCATTTTACATGAGGTTAGTCATGACGGAATGGCAATGCCCCTTCTTTGTAGAATTAAATGAGGAGGTTGATGAGGATGAATTCTATTGGTGTGCGGATTGTAAGACCATGGTCCATAGATCATTATTATCACTTCATAAGGGGCATAAATTAGTGAAAACACCATACATAGATGAGGATTCCCACCTTGAGACCTATGTTGCCGACTAAACCTTTTATGTCCCTCACTCCATTTTAATAAAATACGAAAACCTCCTCGATTTTACCTATTAATACAATGCTTCTGAACAAAACTCTCTATGGCCTTAGCAATTATCCTGATATCCTTCCCTCTTGGAGTATGCGCCATGCCCTCAATTTTCACAAACTCGATGATGTTACCGAGAGCCTTAGCTCTCTCATAGTAATTCTCCACCTGCTGTATATTCACTAATTCATCATTTGAGCCGTGAATTAGAAGTATTGGCGGTAGGCCCGGCCTTAAGTAGTTAATTGGTGATGTCTTTCTCAAGAATTCTTCACTGACCTGCCTACTATCAAGCTTCAATAACTCCTCATAAGTCCTCCTCCTAATACTCCCAGGTTCACCCTCACTTAACCACCTAACCTGGGCTAAACGATCAGTGGGTCCTGATACGGAGATTGCGCAAACAATGTTATTCAGCGTTGATGCAGTAAGTAATGCCAATGCGCCACCCATTGAGTGGCCCGCTATAATGAAGTTCTCATTGTTATTCTTTAATATGTCAGTGACCTTGTTAAGTCCATCCTCAAAATCCCTATAGGATGGCGCCAGTATCTCTAAGTTGAGTGATTTTAGAGGTCCTATTAGCCAATTTATTTTTTCGGGGTTTGAACCGAAGCCGTGCAATGCTATGGCTTTCATTAGTGAATCGGTTACATTATTGCTAATTTAAGGTTTAAGGCCGATGAAGGAGAGTTAACCTTAATAAAAACAACATTAGTGAACCGTATAACCAACCATGTCTAAGTCTAAAAAAGCAAGGAGGGCCCAAAAGCGTAGAGGGAAATTCTTCTACTTAGCATTGGCACTCGTAATTTTTGGGGAGGCAGCCTTCATAGCCGTATTATTCCTACCCGGCATATTAAGTAAGTCTGGCGCAGTATCACCACAGCCGGAGAAGCCTAACGCGACCATAATTACGAAGTATATGCTATCCACGTTAATTAATCCCTACAATATGTCCTTCATAAATTCTACGGCATTAGGATTAATAAATAACACGAGACCCATATTAATGTACTTAACGGTGAACGACCCATACCTAATAGATTCTACCTGTGCGGTGTGGTCTACGCTTTACAATGCCACGGTTTATCACGGTTATTACGTTGTCGTCGTAGTATTTCCAGAACCGTTAACGCAGGCGCCGGCCTCCATAGCCGTTATCCAGCAGTTCAGTAATTACGTATATGAATTATGCGGCTTTAATATTGGATCCACGAATTTCCTAATAACCACGGCATTATGGGGCAACTATACAGGGGCTCCGGTACCCATAATAGGCTATGGAACATTACTACCGCAATTACTCACAAATTTAGGCATAAATGCAAGCAGTGTTTACTTCCCAGTACTAATCTTAGTTAATCCGTACAATACCGTTAGTAAGGTGATTTATGGACCACAACTTAACAATAATACCTACCTAAATAGTGTCTTATTTAAGAATAACTAATGAGGCGTGAATCTCGTACAATTAACAGGCTCCTCCCCACTAAGAATTCTATTTATTGATTCTAGATCCCAAATCGCGCATAGATACGTCCTTACATAGTTTGACAGTTCAATTGCAGATTGAACCTTCCTCATCAACCCACCGGTTACATCTATGGACTTTGTACCCATATCCCTAATTATTGATGTACCCGAAAGCTCCTTAATTACGTTACCATTACTATCAAGTATACCTGGTACGTCCGTCAGGAATATCGCTGCCGACGGCCTTAGTCTTAAGCCAAGGTCGAGCATTATATCATCACCACTAATTATAGAAAAGCCCTCATCACTGGGCACTACGTCACCGTATAGCATTGGTACCATGCCCCTCTCCAGAATTTCTATTATGTGTGTGGGGTTTATCAATAGTTGAGGCTTTCCATCCTTAATCACGTATATGGAGCCTGTCCTTAATGGGTAAATGGGCAGACCTTCTAATGATAATGTTATTGTTATTTTCATACTTAAATAATTAAGCACGGCCGAGGTCAGCGAAATGCCTATCGACTGCTCATAATCCTTATACTTACTCAACCCATATGCCAGCGCCATTGGATGTGCGTAGCTCCCACCTCCATGAACTAGTATGAATCGAGAACCGGCTCTAAGCTTGCTAGCTAAGTTTTTGCCGAGGTTCCTGACCCAGTCTTCCCTATAACTGAGTGGTGTTGATTTATCGCTTATTGCGCTACCTCCCAGTTTAAGCATGAATAGTTGCATTAGAATTCCCTAGTCACTGTGAATCTTAAGATTTCCCTAAGGTCATTAACGTACTCATTATTACCTAATTCGTTGAGCGCACCTTCTGATTTTTCTGCGAAATCCATCGCGATTCTTAAGGCGTTTTCCCTGGCGTTTGTGCTTGATATTATCTCCACGGCTCTCTTAACATCATTGTCAGTAACGGGGACCTTGCCCAGTATATTTAATAATTCCTTTCTTTCGCTCTCATTCAATTCCTTAAGCGCCATAACAATAACAGCGTTACCTAACTTGTGCTCCTTGATGTCCTTACCAATCTCCTTACCGAACTTCTTAACATCACCAAAAATGTCAAGTATATCATCAAGAACTTGAAACGCAAGGCCTAAGTACGTACCATAGTTAGTCATCGCACCGATACAGTGCGTGGCATTGACAGACAATGCACCGAAGACGGCGGCTGTCCTAATTAACGCGGCCGTCTTTAAGCTTATCATCTTAATATATACATCATACAAAGCCTCCCAATTACTCAATAGTCTCGGTCCAAGTCTATTCTCAACGAAATATGGGTCCTTACGTCCAGCGTACTCAAGCAGTATGTCTAGACGTTCTCCCTCATCAATTTCACGTATGACCTTAGCGGTTTCCCGAGCAAACACTGGCGGATTTTTTGTATCCAGTATTGCCTCCTCAATGGCCTCCCTATACCATATTCCAATCAGTATTGCAGCATTATCGCCATACTTAGCCCTAACTGTAGGTTTATTTCTTCTCAATAATGCCTCGTCTATGATGTCGTCATATATTAACGAGTAATTATGAATGAGCTCAACAATAGCGGCTGCCGGCAATGCATCTTTATAATCACCACCACATGCCCTCGCGGCCGTCAACGTTATTAACGGTCTCAATCTTTTACCACCCGTGGAGACTTGGTATATCACAGCATCCCTAAATTCCTCATTTACCTCCTTACTTAGGTACTTTATCAACTGCTCATCAATTTCACGACCGTATAGTCCATGAAGCTTATCTAATATGTCCATCGATGGCATCATTAAGGTTAAATAAATTTAAGTATTCCCTCAATGAGGAATCTGTTGAATAGTTATTCGACTATAGTCTATTCCCTATGTTAATTATTAACAATGGATAAAAGTTTAAATCATGCAAGTAAGGTAAATTATCGTGAGTCAGGAGGTCGTTATTACAGGTTTTGTGAGGACACCAATCAGTAAGTTTGGTGGTGCGTTTAAAAATGTGAAGACACCTTACCTGGCTGCGGAGGCAATAAAGGCATTAATTAACAGGGTGGGTATTGATGGAAAGTTAATTGATGAGGTTGTCTTTGGTTCAACGCTTCAGGGTGGTATGGGTCAGAATCTAAGTAGGTTTGCAGCCCTATTAGCTGGTTTGCCTAATAGCGTCAGTGCCTTTACTGTTAATAGGGTTTGTTCGTCTGGCATGCAGGCCTTGATAGAGGCTGTTAGGGCACTTAAGGTTGGTGATGTTAACGTCGTTATAGCCGGCGGCGCCGAGTCAATGAGTACATCACCACTTGTCGTGTCTCACGAGGTTAGGTGGGGTATTAAGCACCTTATCGGTAGGGACTTAAAGTTCATAGATTTAATGGTGTATGATGGCTTGACTGACCCCACAAACATGATGCTCATGGGTCAGGAGGCCGATAAGGTAGCTATGGAGCATGAAATCACCAGGGAGGAACTGGATAAGGTGGCTTATGAAAGCCATATGAGGGCTTTAAGGGCTACTGAGAATAAGTACTTCCTAGAACTAGAGCCAGTGGATACGGTAATAAACGGTGAAAGAGTTTACCTGGATAGAGATGAGGGCATCAGACCTGACACGAGCCTAGAGAAACTTGCTAAGTTAAAACCTGCCTTTGGACCTAATGGATTACATACCGCAGGCAACTCCTCACAATTATCAGATGGCGCCGCAGCCCTACTATTAACTACTATGGACAAGGCTAAGGAACTTGGTTTGAAGCCCGTAGCGAAGATCGTTGGTTATGCATGGCACATGATGGAACCCTGGAGATTCCCTGAAGCTCCAATATACGTAATTAGAAAACTACTTAGTAAGGTTGGTTGGGCGATAAATGACGTAGACGTCTTTGAAGTTAATGAAGCATTCGCTGTTGTCAACGTCCTTGTGAATAAAGAATTAGGCGTACCTTTTGACAAGATGAATATTTTTGGCGGCGCAATAGCCCTGGGCCACCCATTAGGTGCCAGCGGCGCTAGAATAGTGACTACGTTAATATCGGCATTAATACATGTTGGAGGGAGGAGGGGAATAGCCGCTCTATGCCATGGCACTGGCGGCGCGACTGCCGTAGCCATCGAGATGCTGTAAAGGGCAATTATTTTATCCTTTAACCTGAGACAAAAGGTTTTTAAGTCGAGGTATTCCCCAATCTATTTCGTGGACGTACTGGAATAAAGGATTTCTCGGAGTTAAAGGTAATGATAAACCTACTGAAGAAGTATAGAGGATATGCAACTACACTCATTAGCCTATACATAAATGGTAACAGGCCAATACCTGATGTAGTCTCAATGCTTAGGCAGGAATGGGCTTTAGCTAGCAATATTAAGGATAAGACGACGAGGACTCACGTTCAAGATGCCTTAGAGAGAATAATAAACTCGATAAAGGGAATATCCAAGGCGCCTGAGAATGGCCTTGCAATATTTGCGGGGTTCCATATGATAAATCCAGGTAATTACGAGTGGGTCTTTCATGCGGTAATACCACCGATACCAATATCCACGTTTAAGTACATATGCGATACATCATTCCACACAGAGATCCTCGAGTCCATGGTCAAGAGTAGTGATACCTATGGCATAATAGTCATTGAGAGAGGCGAGGCCGTCATTGCGTTATTGAGAGGCAATTACTGGGAAATTGCCGATAAGGTGGAGTTCTTTGTACCAAATAAACACGCCGCTGGTGGTCAATCAGCCCTCAGGTATAAGAGACAGACAGAGCATTTGGCGGAGACGTTCTATAAGTTGGTCGCCGAGAGAGCTAATAAGATATTTACTGAGATACCGAATTTAAAGGGTATAGTTGTTGCTGGACCCGGCCCGACAAAGGAGGAGTTTCTTGAAGAGGGTGAGCTTGATCATAGGATTAGGGATAAGGTTATTGCCATAGTATCCGCCTGCTGCGCTGATATTAGTGGTGTCTTGGAGGCTATTAGGAATGCTGAGGATAAACTTAAGGAGACCGAGTATGTTAAGGCTAAGAAAATAATGGAGGAGGTTATGTACCTAGCCGTTAAGAAACCTGAGTACTTGGTCTACGGTAAGGATGCCGTAATGGATTCAATAAGGAAGGGTATTGCTAAGATGGTTATTGTTAGTGAGGATGTTGGTGAGGATGAGATAATGAACCTAACACTAATGCTTAAAGATAGGAAGGACGTTGAGCTTTTCGTAATGTCTAAATCAGTTGAGGAGAACTTAACATTGACACAGACATTTGGTGGTTATGTGGCCATACTGTCATCCCCCTCATGGTTAATTGAGAATTACGAGAGCGAAGGTAGTTCTCAGTAAAATAAAAATTGATTTTCCATAATATTAATGCTAACTAAATGATACTTATCCTTAGCCACCACCAGCTGGAGGTAGGAAGACCACTTCATCACCACTAGTTAATTTCGTACTTAATCCATTTAGGAAATCAATAGATCTACCGTTAATTAGTATTACGTATTGATCCTTTAATTTGCCGTCATCGTTAAGAATAACCCTTGAGAAGTTGGGGCTTATTGTCTTGTCAATTATTTGTATTAGATCCTTAACTGTAGTGTTGTCAGGAACCTCAATCTCCGTCTTAAGCACCTTAGTTATATCATAAAGAGACGCTAAGAACTTAACCTGAATCTTCATCAAATAACGCTACATAGCCGTGCTTAAAAACCTAATTCCCAAAAGCATTAGTAGAACGCTAAACTAAGGTTATGCAACACCGCAATGGGGTAGGAATGTTACGTCATCCCCATTAGACAACTTTGTATTGACTCCATTTAGGAAGTCTATGGATTTTCCATTAATGAGAATTAAAAACTTCTCCCTAATCTGATTCCTGCAGTCCAATATAACCTTAGAAAAACCTGGATATATTGTCTCATCTATCTTCTTAATAAGGTCAAGTAACGTCGCCCCTTCTGGTAATTCAATCTCAGTTTTTAACGTTCTAGTTAATTCATAAAGTAAGGTCAGAAATTTGACTTGTATTCTCATTAATAGACAATACATCAGCCTATTTAAAAATCCTTCCTTACTTTAGATTTAATAAAAGTAAGGATAAAAAAACGATTAGAATTGTTAATAGAAAGTTTTAAGGGAAATCTTACTTTGACGATGAGCACTTACCCAGCGCCTTTAATAGTGCAATTGTTATGCCAAGTCCTCTCTGAACATCTTTATCACTTAATGCACTCCAAAGGCCCATTAAACCAATGGGTTTCGCATTAGTTAAATCAATATTCTTACCTAAGCAACCACCTAAGTCCTGCACCAAACTCTTTAATTTAAGTACATCCTGTGTATCAAGTTTATTCATAGCTTGAAGACTTCCATCAACCAGAATCGATAATAACCTAAATATGGCTGGGTCCTGGAATAAATATTGAATTACCTCCTCGAACCTATTAACTATGAGCATTAACGCATCAATAACACCACTACGTTTTAACTCAATTAATTGATCAAGTAAGCCCTTAATTTCATCAATATTCTGAACAAGTACGTTAAGAGCATCAGCAAGCTTTTCGTCAGGGCTCTTCTCAACCTGTTGTGCCTGCGCCATGGCCACCACCTCACATTGTCGTTGCTAACCAGGTTTTATAAAATAGATCCTTAATGAGTTTACCCAATGGCGATGTTAATATACTATAACAACTGCCCATCCATACTGCCTTATTACTGCTTAAGTCAAGCTTAATGTCACAGTTAAACATCATACCAACATCACCAAAATCCAGGGCGCACGTCATTGCATTTATTTGAGCAGGATCAACTGGTTGACCAAGTAAATCACCGGTAATAGCTGCTGCACTAGCTAATGCCGTAAAATGCACAGGAACACCTGCTGTTGGGAGACCTACGTACGGCATTGAATGCTCACCAGGTAGGTATACATCGTCATACTTTAAGCTCCTACCTGTATAGACATTTATTGCAGTCCATTTTCCAGTAGGAGTATCAGCAACTAATGGTGTACCTTCAAAGGGCTTTGGCAATCTTGCTGGTGGCGTCACAATTAACAGGTCATACTTATACTTTTCACCGTTAGAAAGCGTAACTACCTTTTCCTTATCATCAATAGTAATTGGCGGTTTAATACCACTTACGCATTCAACTCCTTTTTTAGTGGCAATATTTTCAGATATTTTAACGGCCTCTGGACCTAGTGGCTCTAGGGGTTTGTTAAATGGATAGAGCAATGTTATGCTTGTTCTATCTCTAATACCCCTCTTCCTAAACAATGTATCTAATTGACAAGCGAATTCGAAGGGATAAACACCGCACCTATATATGGGTTCAGGGGCTACTAAAACGACCTTACCACCAGTGAAAGATCTTAATGCCTCCTTAAGTTTTAATGCGCCATCAAGGGTATAGTTATGGTAACCAACGCCTAAGTTATAGGACTGGAAGTCATTCTCAACGCCTAGACTCGCTAATAAGTAATCGTAATCAAACTTACCTTGATCTGTCTCCACGACTCTATTATCGGGATCTATCTTCGTCACCTTGGCCTTAACGAATTTAATACCCCTCCTCTCAAGCAATGATAACGGTAATTGAGCCTTACTGGGTTCTATATCGCCAAGGGCTATGTTGACAAGCAATGGAGGTAACAAGTAATAATCAGTGTCATTTATTATCGTTATTTCCGCATCGACCCTGCCCCTCAACCTCTCTGCCATTCTTTTAGCAGCAACAACACCACCCACGCCACCCCCTACGACAAGTATCTTCTTAGGCACGAAGTGTTTTAAAATCTATGTCGCTATTTAAGTATTATTATCAACTAAACTATGACTTAGAGTACATGCATGAACAAATGAATATTATTAAATATGCCAAAGAATGAAATTAGGTGCAATAGGAATTTAATATGTCATCATTATAATTATTGTGGTGATGATGGATCAACAGACTGAGGCTGATGCATGACGAGGGAGGTGAAGACTGACAATCTTTGTTAGAAGTGTTTTTAAGTTCCGTGAATTAGCATTACGCTAATACATGAGCCTAAGAACCCTCTTCACAATGTCTATTAGGAATCTTGGAAGTAGAAGATCCAGGGTAATACTCACAATGCTCGCCATTGTCTATAGTGTGGCATTGATGATTACGCTTGAAACCATGACTTACGGCTTTAAGGTAGCCATAACAAATGAGGTCGAGAATATACTGCCCACGGACCTAATGGTCTACTCAGAGAGTGTTTCCATACCTGAGGCGGTGGCGCAGGTCATAGCAAGACTTCCCCATGTCGCCTACGTTGTTCCAGCTATAATAATAAGTACTGCGCAGGTTAATGGTGAAACAGTTACGTTGATAGGTATACCAAGTCAATACTTCTCGTATTTCGAGGTTCATATGGAAAATGGCTCATTACCCATGAGTAACGGTGAAGCCATAGTACAGGATAGTCTGGCAAGTAAGGATGGCATCAGCATTGGAGATACTATATATGTCCAGGTACTTACCGGCATTCAGGGTGGTACTGAGGTAATACCACTTAAGGTTACTGGAGTATTTAGTAGTATTTTGGGCGGCTTTCTGGGTTTTCATCTTAACATGATTGTAACACCAATAGGTACACTACAGAGTGAGTTGGGTGATGAGGGCTTCGTTAATGCTATGTTTATAAAACTCACGCAGGAAAATCCTGCTTACTTAAGTCAATTAGCCACAGCACTAAGTGAGTACTTTCCAAACGCAAATGTTTATGAGCAAAGCTCCGTGCTCAGTTCTATCTCTAATGCATTGTCCATGGTAAACCTATTCTTCATAGTCATAATAGCCCTCAGCCTAATAGTCACTGGCTTAAGTGTGGCTAATACAGCAATAATGAACGTTAGAGAGAGGACTAGGGAGATAGGCATATTAAAGGCGTTAGGTGCCTCCAATGGTCAGGTAATGATAATATTCCTATTAGAGATCCTCATAATGAGTATAATAGGATCCGTAATAGGCATAGCCCTGGGCATAGCCGGCGCCTACCTGGCTAGGTACATAATGATAAAGTTGAATGTACCAATAATAATACCCGTAATACTACTACCGGCACTTTACGTATATTCGTTAGTAATCGCTATAATTACGTCCGTGGTAGCGTCAATACCATCATTGATATCAATAACCAGGATAAGACCAATGGAAGTACTCAGAATTGAATAATCAACCTAGGAAACCATGTCAAGGCCCTCCGTTATCCTAAAATCAACCCTGTACCTAATGCTCAATTCCTCGGACTCCAATAATTCACCAAACAATCTCTGCGACGTCGCATCGACCACCCTGACCTTCACAAAAGCACCCACATCAGCCTTCCTGACAGCCACCGGTTTATAGTTGTATGAACGAACAACGTAATTCTCACCCTTAAAATCAATCTCACTCACTATCCCCCACATCTCCCTACCAACGAACAACTTATTCCTCTCCAGGGCAACCCTATTAAAGACCTCGGTAGCGATCTTACTCCTCTCCTTCTTCACAGCCTCAGGTACCTGCTCCATGTATGCCGCCTCCGTGAATGGTCTACGACTATACCTGGCTAGATTCACCTTATCAATGCCCAACTCCTCGATTAATTTTATGCTCATCTTAAAGTCATCATCAGTTTCCCCAGGAAAGCCGACAATTATGTCCGTAGCTATGGTAGCCTCAGGAAAAACCCTCCTAATTCTCATTACCAAGTCCCTAAATAAATCCACAGAGTACTTCCTCCTCATTAGGGTCAATACACGGTCACTACCGCTCTGAACAGGTATGTGGAAAAACCTATAGACCCTCCAGTCACTTTTAATTATATCAAGTAATCTATCAATTATACGACTAAGCTCCAGAGGCTCCATCATACCTAGCCTAACCATATACCTACCATCAACCCTCCTTAATAGCTCCTCAAGTAAATCGGCCAAATCATAACCTCTGTCACGACCATAGGCACTTATCTCCTGCCCCGTTAAGTATATTTCACGGGCACCTTTACTAACAGCATTACTCACGGCCCTTATTAAATCATCCTTATCATAACTCTTAACCCTACCAAAACCCATCCTACCAATCTTCGTAACACAAAAACTACAATTGCCCAAGCAACCGATCTGAATTGGCACTACGTACCTATGCCCATGAAGCTCAGGGTAATAATTAGGCAGGTACTTCATGGGTCTATCATCGTACGTAAATACGTCACTTCCACCCTTCATAACCTCATCAATAAACTCGGCACCATGCGACGTGACAAGAACAGCATTAGGCGCAACCTCCCTAATGGTCGCCGGTCTAACCCTTGTCAGGCACCCAGTAACAATTAGTCTTTTATCGGGGTACTCCTTACTCAATTTTTGCAAAAGCTTTAGCTCATTTCTCTCAGCCTCTTCCCTAACTGCACATGTATTCACAATGAGCGTATCCGCCAACCCCAAATCCTCGACATAATCCCATCCTATGGATCTCAACTTAGTAATCATAATATCGCTATCGGCTTTATTCAACCAGCATCCAAATGTTATGATGGCAAATCTATGAACCATACAGCAATAACACCGCATTTACAGCACTTAAAAAGCTAAATGCGTGTAAGCAGTGTTTTTAAAGGGAGATACACCTCATTAAAATGAAGGTAATGATAGCCCTACTAATACTACATGTGTTGCTGGTAATACTTAATGTAGATCCGCCGGCGCCCATCACCGTAAATAATGCAACGTGGTACTACGGGACATACGCAGAGACTATAGTCAATAACACGAACATCTATACCGGTGTTAATATAAATGATACGGTCACCATCAACATAAGTAATAATTTGCCCGTGCCAATCAACATATCGTATACATTAAGCATTGACGGTTATGTGAAACAGGGCTCCATGACCGTGCAACCAGGCACTAATGTACTTAACATAACAACCCCAGCACTATCTAAGGGTAATTACAACGCAACACTATCCATATACACAACAGGCTATTCGGTAAATTACTACTTCACGGTTAATTCGGTAGTACCTGGCGTAGAGATAAACACGACGACAACAAGTCTTTATAGTGGTATTGCCCAGCCAATAACCCTCAGTATAACCAATACCACACCAATACCCATAACCTCAGCATCAATATTAATAAGTGGAACGAACGTTGTGATAGGCACAAGCTCGATTACGGTAACACCACCAGTAAATGAAAGTATAACAGTAGTACCTGGGCCATACTCATTACATAACGCAACAATAACCTTTAAGATCAATTACGTAGATGCTGGAGGCTATACATGGAGTAGTAATGAAACCCTCAGCTTCACAATAATACCAACACCAGTATACATCTCTCTAAACATGACATCAAGCACCGTAAGTTACGGCAATTACCTGCCAGTAACAATCACAGCTGTAACACCAATAGGACCATTACAGAACCAGGAACTGAGTATTTACGTAGATAATAATTATGTAACATCAGTAACAACGAATGCTTACGGACAGGCACAATACCTTCTACCCGTTAATTATAACGTTGGCTACCACGAACTAGAGGTAGTATTTACCAACACCACGTACTTTCAAAAGGCTATAGCAAATTACACATTTATTGTGATACCTGGTACAGTTTATATATCCGCTTACCTAAGTAATTCAAGCATTACCTATGGAAATGCAGTCACAATCTATGTGGAAATAACACCACCCATCTCAGGGGGCTCCTTAACCATAAGCTATACACTCAATGGTCAATCATCAACAATAGGCAGTTACGCACCAGTAAATGGTAGCGTCCAAGTTGTATGGATACCACCACAGGCCGGTACATACTTAATAACGATATATTACGAAAACCCACCCAATTATTTACCAAGCTATACCAACATAACCCTAACAGTCAGTAGGGCACCCTGCACAATAATAATAACAACAAATGGTACATCGGAGGTACTCCATGAAGTGGTGGTAATAGGTAAAATGAAGCCAGCAATAGTCAATGCTCAAATAGACGTAACGATAAGCGTCAATTCCACGGTGATTAAGGGATCAACGTACATAAATGCGAGTGGAATTGGAGAGTACGTATTTACTCCACAATTACCTGGAGAATACGTAATAACTATGTCATGGCCAGGAAACATCAATTATAAATCATGCTCAGCATCCTATATATTAAATATTGAAAAGGCTCCATTAGAACTTTATGTTAATGGTAGTCGTAACTTAATCGCGACGGGCAGCTTCGTGACATTCAGAATAATGTTGGCGACCAATATACCGATTTATTACATAACCGGCAACTTAACAATAATGATTATTAATGGAAATAGAACCGTGAGTGAATACACGGTACCAATTAAGAGTAGCTATATCGAAGATGCGATACCCTTCTACCAACCTGGTTCTTACGAGGTATTCATATCATATCCAGGCAATGATTACGTGAATCCAGTAACCTACGGACCTTATTATATCACAGTAATACCAGGCGTACTGGGAATACCGTGGTATATACTCATTGCGTATCTCTTACCCATTGGATTAGGCATTGTTGTAGGGATTATCATTAACCATAGGCTTTACCAATCATCTCAATGAGATTGAGTATCAACTAATCTGCTTTACATTATTATTTATCTCTAAACGAAATTCAACAACTCTGAAGTTAACCTCTGTATTATTAAGTTAATTCCTGGTTTCAAGGGCAGTAATAAGGTTGGGCAGTTCTGCAATGCCCCTAATTACAAACTTGGTGGGAAAGTCCTTGGCCCATGTCATTACACCTATGTTTATGGTGCCTAAGCCATTAACCATGTATATGTCCCTTGGATGGTCAGTAACGTATGCCGTAGTACTAGGTTGTGTTTGAAGTAGCTCAAGGGCTCTTTTCACTAGGTCAAGCTTATCATGACCGGGTCCCAAATCTCCCAATGATATGCATCCCTCTATAAACTCGGTAAATCCGTAATGCCTTAACTCGTCCTCCATACGCCAACACTCAATCTCACGCCCTGTGGCGATCATGAGTCTCTTACCCATATTACGAAGAGCTCTCATGGTATCAAGAGCTCCCGGAAAAACCTCACCGTAATTCTTCGCGGCTATGTATTGAAGCCAACATTCATGCCAAAACCAGAAATTTTTAGATAAATTACCAAGCACTTCGCTTAACGATGGATCCCTATAATAAATACTAAGTAGGTAATCGATATCGTTATTAACGACCCTTCCATACTTAGCAGCGCAGTTCCTTAGCACCGTCAGGAATTTAGGTAATGTATTTACGAGAGTCATATCGAGATCAAGTATCAATGCTTTGATGACCATAGTAGGGAAGTATTCTTACTTTGTATCTCATTAATAAACCATTCTATTAGTACCTCGTGTAAGGAACAATAAGTATTTTAACCAATGTATTTTTCACTAATACTTAGTGGGTAAACCGAAGTATAAAATTGAGGTTATCCTTGAGAGGGATGGTAAGGTGCTCATGGACAATACAACAGCCAATCTACTGGAAGCCCTTGAGAAGAGGGGTTCCCTGCTCTCTGTGGTTAAGGACCTTGGTCTTCCATATTCGAAGGCATGGGAGCTCATAAATAGACTAGAGAATGGGTTGAATGTTAAGATTGTGAATCCAAAGAGGGGTTACAGGGGTGGTATGGCATTAACGGAGGAAGGAAGGGACCTTCTAAATACTTATAGGTCCATCATGAGGAGGTATTCCTGGAATCCTGATGGGGCTATCTGTGATACTGTGTATGCAGGGAGTGATGATTGTATAGTTAGGGATATAATCAACGATATGAGGAAGGATGGGTATTGCATAGACGCCTATTGGGTTGGGTCGATGGGAGGCCTTAATATGGTTATGATGGGACTTGCAGACATAGCCGGCGTACATTTGCTAGATCCTTCTAGTGGTGAGTATAATATACCTTACATAAGGTCCTTTGGTGCGTGGAATGACGTAGTTCTCATGAGAGGTTACCTAAGGTTGCTGGGTATTGTACATAAGCCTCACCTCAGTATTGGTGATGTTACTGATATATTGGGTCTTAAGATGGTTAATAGAAATCCTGGATCAGGTACTAGATTAGTCATAGAATTACTCCTAAACGGTATTGCCGAAAATACTGGTTATGATGCTGATGAGATCAGGAGGGTTATTAAGGGCTATAATGATGTCGTTAAGACGCACATAGAAGTAACCGAGAAGGTGGTCAGGGGGATTGCTGATTATGGAGTTGCAATAGCAGGTCAGGCATTAAGTATGGGATTGGCGATTAGACCGCTGGCCCTTGAGGAATTCGATATAGTGATAGCTAGGTCAAGCATCAACAAGCCAACGGTCAGGGAGTTCATACGTAGAATGAGCAAGGTCAATCCAAGACCAGGTTATGTAATGATTAGGAATACTGGCGAAATATACATGAAGTGAACTAAGAAAGATGATGATTATTCTAAGTAATCGTAGTCGCTACCACCAATGTATATGTTATGTAACGTCCTATACAGCGCGTCGAGACCCTCACCGGTCTTTGCACTTATTGGTATCGGCTTAGACACAGTACCAACAGCAGCCAATATGTCTGATAATCTCACACTAAGGTCAGACTCAAGTTTATTAGATTGACTAGACAACAGAGCCTCCCTGAGCAAATCCGTCTCCTCACTCCACTCGAGGATTTCATCAATAACGGCTCTATCCAGCAAATCAACCTTGTTAATAACGTTGACCTGGGGCATATTGAACCTAAATTGAGTTGAGAGAGCTAGTAGCATTGATGACACATAGCCACTGGGTGTCTGCGCTTGCGTCGCGTCTATCACGAAGACCACGGCTGACCTATCCATACTCAACCTATTCACCAGAACAGAGCCGACACTTCTAAAGGCAAAGAGCTCCATTTGCCCTGGTGTGTCTATGAGCACGTAATTAGCACCAATATCCATAACCTGGTTCTTTATCTCCTGAGCCCTAACAGCAAGCATGTCTATGGCAGCTATTATTGAGCCGTTGGGGCCAAGCTTATACTTCCTCATTAACTCCCTCGCAGAAACCACATCCCTAATGTCTATATCTGGTACGTAGGGTACGTACTCTACGGCAGGGTCTAGATTCACGATGGCGACATCGTACTGGTTATCCTCAAGCCACTCGGCAAAGGAGTTGACAAGTGTCGTCTTTCCAGATCCCGCAGTACCTACGATAAATACCGTGAACATTCCTAGATATGATAAACACCCTTAAATTAAAAACTTCCGAATCAATTAGACACTCATGTACAACGTAGCGGTGACAGCCCTGGCAGCAGCGTCGCTAAGGAGCAGAAGCCTGACGCCATCTCTTAAACCAACATAATTAGAGACCAGGGAGACAAAGGCTCCGCCCATTAGTGAACCGATCAACGTACCAATACCATAGAATAAATTGTATAGACCAACCGCCGTCTTCCTATCCTCAGAATTATCATAAACAAAGGATATGTAAGCAATATTTGATGCGGAATTCGTAAAACCAGACACGGCATAGGCTATGTATATAACGTAGACATTCGGCGCCAGCGCAAACGATAATGGGTATGTAATAAGTAAGAACCTTCCTAAAAACATTATCAACTTTCTATTTTTATCAAACCATACACCAACATGCCTTTGAAGAAGTAACGTTGATACACCACTAATGACATTAATTATAGCGACCTGCTCCATGGTCATGTTAAATAAGTAGACCTGAGCCAACGGAAATAGCGGCCATGCAAAGCTCCACACAATGGCAAATAACATATTAATCATGAGGAATCTAGTTAACCTCCTATTACTCCTGAGGAGATCCAAGGGATTACTCGCACCCTGGGGCTCTGGATCAATAGAACTTAAGCCCCATATTCCCACGGCATTCATGAGAATGAGGAAGCCACTTGTTATGAAGACATAACGTACAAGTGAGTAATTACTACCAACGATAAAGCCCGTTACTAGGGTAGCTAATAAACCACCCACTGAGCCCCAAAAGGCATAGGTTGCCAATGTTCGTCCACGATTACCTCTACTAACTCTCTCCATGATTAAAGACCAGGCATATGAGTTTGCACCACCGATACTCGCTATGGCTATGTATGTGACGAGGTAAAGTATGGGATTTCCATAGGCTAAGAATGCCATTAATAACCATAGCATTGCCAAAATAAGTGTGGATATCTTAAGTAGGGACTCAATACGCTTAATACTCCTTAATGGTAGCTGGACAACGCCACTGAAGAACGACGAAGCCGATGACACAAGACTTACACCTATACTGGGTACGCCAATTATTACGGCTAGAAAGCTAGTAAATGGCGAGACAAGCCCGCCAGCCAGGTTTTGGAGTAGAATGTAATTTCTCAATTTCTTATTATGCATCTAGACTTATCATTGAATTACTTAAGTATAAAAACCATATCTCTCAATAAAATCCTAAGAATAACCTATCATACTCAATTTGTCGAGGAACCAAGCCCAAATACGAGAACCAAATCTTGTATACAGTAATAACACGTATGCCATTATCGATAGTGAAAGTTCCATAAGCAACGATATCCACGTAAGTACGGTATTAAGACCCACATATTGGTGAATAAGCATGGGCATTAATAATACACCAACAATAACGGTGATCACAATACCGCTAATCATGCCACTAACACCAAATTTGACAGGCCTATAATCAAGAACCAAATCCCTGGTTTGGGGAAGCTCTGAAACAGCCATTAACAACCAGGATGTTGGAACGAGAAGTAACGGGTATGATAATAATGGTAGATTCACCATCACCAATGATACATTATGTAATATACAATACAATATTGCATTGGTTATTACCCAGGGCATTGTGACTAAGTAAGTAATTATTAGCCTAGACTTCATTCTTAATCTAACGTAGGTCATGTGATCAATACCAGAGGTTAGGTTGATCCATGGTCTCTCGAACGTTAACGTACTACCCAACATTAAAGAAACAAGTAACATTATGTAAAACGGCACGTAATAAACCATAAAATTAACAAAATTCGGGGAAGCTCTACTCCTAGCAATCACCATACCATACATTATAGCGAAGAATGTAGATAGAGGCATCGCTATTAGTAATGAATTTATACGTAACGGTATAGCTATCCTCCTATTCGATGGTTGACTATACATTGACGTCTTAAAGATTGCGTGAAACACGTTATTGACACCATTAAATAACGATCCACGCCCCATAACCTCGTGACCTTGATAAAGCCCATAAACATTCACCGAAATATCCTTTGCCAATTTACGTAGGAAAACAACCATAAACACGAAAACCATCGTAATAAATGCCGTGTACTGGGGCATTGGTTCTATGACCGAGAAGAAAACATTAACCTTAATATCAAAAAACGTGGAAAGCACCAAGTAAAGTATGAATAATGAAGCAATGACAATCTTAATAGGCATATTAAGAGTATGTAGATAAAGATGCAGTCCTGATATTATAAAACTAAGCAGCAATATATTAATGACATATAGAGGTATTAAAGATAATTGATGACTTACCATAATAAAGCGAAGGGCATAATCAATACTTAGCACCAGGATTAACAGCATAATATAAACACCGTCGCCAAAGACCTTCATTACTATGAAGGACTCAGGACTCCATTGCGTCGTAAATACAAACTCAATCTCAGACCTGCTAAAGTAAGTTGGCATGAAGAATACAGTCACGACCATGGTTATAATCACAACAAAATCAAGAAATAACAAGAACAACACGTATTGATAAACCTCGACATAAACCAGCGAATTACTCACATACGTAGAATTCACCGTTAGATCCAAAACCTCAAATATCGCAATCACGAGCAACACGAGTAGAAACCAAACACTATACCTCTGCTTCAGGTAAAGATAAAATAACCTGAGATAATCAACAATGGGCATAGCACCATACACCTAAATAAGAAGTAGGAATAACAAACCCCAGATCAGCCGGGTCATCCCGATCATTAATGTTCAATCTCCATGGTCTAGGCATCATCACCAAGATCATACCTATTAAACCCTAAAATAAAAATTACTTACTATTACGCCTAACTCCCAAAAACAATAAATCACTGATGAAGAGGATTAGTACTGATAACGCCAATACGAAAACCACGATACTCACTATTGATAGTATAAGTGCGTACATTGATACTACCAACAGAGGTAGTGAATAAAGCAAAGCGTTTGACCAACCGATATCGAAGTATTTTCGACTCGCCCTTATGTACATAATAAGCGAATCTAGGAATAATGCCATGCCCGAGATAATGTTCGTCATAAATACTAGGTTAACTATACTTATTGGTACCAACGCCACCGCGGTAGAAACCACAGGCAAATCCAGGTCTAGATCATAAACATCTAAGGACCTAATGACCCTCTTCCTAATCCTATTAAAGAAGGTCCTACCGCCAACTGTGAGTCCTAGTATCGTGACGTAAGAAACATAAGCCCTAAACCAGGAACTTGACAAATCAATTATTGTTAAAACCACACCACCAAGTCCAACCAAGTACAGGGGCACCAGGTAATTAAGTCTCTCCCTGATATACAACGACCTATAGTTAACCTCAAACCTATACGCTGAAGCATACTCAATAATGAGCCAGGAAATACCAACAAGGCCAAAAACAACACCCAAAGGCCAAAGAAGCACAAACCATGAACAACACAGAGAACAAAAACCTAACGCAATCTAAGACCTATTTATCCTTTATTCATAGCAAAATACCCTACAAACCACCCATAGCATTACTGCACTTCACAAACCTACTCTAACGATCAAGACTCGAATCAACAACGAACAAAAAGGCGAAAACGCAAAAGAAATAGAAATTGGTGGACCGGCCGGGATTTGAACCCGGGATCTCCCGCGATTTGGGTTTTAAACTCGCCAAGCGGGCATCCTTCCAGGCTAGACTACCGGCCCAGCTTCGAATCCTTCACTCGTGTTTTTAAGCTTTTAGCTTCGTGGGTTTATTACTGATTCTATGCATTGTGGTGGTACATAGTTCGTGAGCCTTATCCTATCTGTAGCAATTAATACTTGTTGGCCATTTTTCCTTAGGCAATCTGCACTTATCCTTAGTATTACTGCATCGTTACCATGCCTAATGGCCACTTCGTACGCCTCTTCAGGGTTAAGTACTAGGTGTACATACTTCCTATTCATGGGTTTTATCCCTTCACGCATTATTCGGGTTAGTGCTTCTTTCGTGGTTCCATGGTATAAAGTCTTTACGGCATCGTCAATTTCATACTTTATGTTGACATTGAGGGACTTATTGTGCCCATACCTAGCCCTGATCATCCCATTCCTCATTTCAAACCTACCCTTCGGATCTAGCAGCGCTATTGCTATCACATGTTCCTTAGTTAACCATGAATATGCCTTAGGGTTCCACCTAGTCCTTACTGCATCTACTAATTCATCAATACTTACCCAACCCTCATGATCCATCGCTAGACCAATAGCCCCAGGATTATGCCTAAGCAAGTACGTCATTAAACGACCCAATTTACTTCTTAACCCACCATCTAGAATCAATCTAGTTTGCACTCCGCAGTGCATGACATCCTCAGTGAGTGCACCACAGATAGTGCATTTGTAGATATTCCTCATTACGTCAATTAATAGGGCTAACCTTGGCTTATTTTTCTTTATCTTATGTGATTAATTGAAATATTACGTAGCATGATAAATGGCTGTGAGCGCCACAGGTGCTAATTTCTTAAGGATGGTTGAGGATATGCAAAGACTATTTACGAAACTCTATGATTTGGCAATGACAGTGCAAGGTGGTGTCTTCGTAATACACCTAGCAATGCCTAACGAACCTGGAACACTGGGTAAGATCTTAACGACGATTCAGGCAGCCACCGGCCTTAACTTATTACTTGCTTATGCATATGGATGGCCTAACGAGGCCATTGGTTACGCACTGCTTGTGTTTCCGGCACCTATGGAGGATGGCGATGATATTGGTAAGAAGCTTGTGGAAGCTTCAAGGAGCGCTGGCGCTATTGTGCTCGGTGCTTATAAAATAGAAAATAAGATGCTCATTTAAATCCAATTAAAGCCGCAGCTCGTAAACAATATAAACACCGTAATACTTATCAAAATCACCATAATCGGTGGAAAGCACCTCCATCTTCACCGGTGTTGTGGGTGAGCCTACGGAAAAGCCTATGTCAAAACCAACCCCCTTATCACCCACATATACCTCCTTAATTAATGAGTGTGCATAATCAATAGTGGCTCTTGTGCATATCCAGTGGCCATTACCCGTACATAAATAGCCGCCGGTAATATCTAGGGCCTGCCTCATGGCCTCCCTCATCCTTTCAGGGTTAGTCTCACGTATTGTGTACGATTCTTTAGCGATCCCCGCGTGCACGCGAAGCACGGGCTTGAATCCTAACTTATGAGCTAGGTTATGGCTAGCCTCATTCCATTCAGCGATCATTAACATGGCGTATTTCGCACCAGCCTGTCTTGCATGGTCCATCACGAATTTCGTCAATGCTGTTCCAACTCCAATCCTCCTGTGGCTCGGTTTTACCCTTAAACCTTCAAGCCAAGCAACTCCCGTTGGCAGTAACTCAATGTTTATGACTCCAACAACCTCATTACGAACCACGGCAACATAGGCTGTGCCAGCCCTAACCCATTCATTGATGACATTAGGTAAATAATCACCCCACGAAAATGTATTTCTCGTGAAATCAATTATCTGCGGAATATCAAAAACCTCAGCCTTCCTAATATTGACTTCCAGGTTATTATCAGCTATACCTGACGCCATCGGGATCCCACCTATTTAATAGCCGTAACTCCTCAGCAGTAACGGTCTCTAAAATCCTCAACGGCTCCTTAATCCTAGGTTTAAATGCCATGTTATTGATTATATCATCGACGGTAACCCCAGGGAATAAGCCAGTAAGTACGAGCTCGCCAACCTCCTGGTCAAACTCAAAGAGAGCCTTCGGCGTACATACCGTAAGGTGAGGACCATACTTCGTAGGTCCTGGCGCAGTTACAAAATCAACATGCTCCACAAGGGTCCTTCGCGAATGCTCCTTAAGCCACATAATGACCCTACGAGCCCTCCTGTATAGGTATGCCGCAGCTGCCCCACCAGGTAATCTAACCCTTGGTTTTTCATAACTTCCAATCACTGATAGGTTCATATTACCCCTGCGATCTACCTGAGCTGCGGAAAAGAACATTACATCCAATAAACCGCGCCTGGCCAGATCAAAGGCGTCAAGGCTGGTCACGATGCCCTTACCGCCAATGAATGATGTTGGATCTCCTGAAGATACCTTAATAATCATATCCTTAGGCTCGTAAATTTCGGCAACATTTATGAAGGTCACATCCCTACCCCAATGCCTAGCGAGCGCGATGGCTAATACAGCCGGCACTGACGCTAAGCCCGTATATGCAATATCACCATCCCTTAACTGTTGAGCCATACACTTAATTACATTGTCCATACTAGACATTGCTAAACACCCTAAGTACTTCCTCAATATTTGAACCAGACTTAACCGCATCAAAGTACTTCCTTATGACCTTATAATCGGCCTCGTAATAGCCATACATTGATGTTGGCCATGCACCCCTTGGAGCATGAACAACGGCAGTGACCAGGAAACCAGGTATTGTAAGTTTATCTGGGTTGTTTCTGAAGTAGTCCTCCGGTACTACCTCCTCGACCGTAACGATAACCCTCTTAGCAGCTTGAACCTTGAGCAAATCCTCATACTTAGGACCTTGAAGCTCCACATCACCCTTTTCATCAGCCTTATGAGCATGTATTATAGCCACGTCAGGCCTTATGGCCTTAACAGCCACAAATTCCTCCTCCTCATTAAACGGATTCCTAATAACCTTCCAAATTCCCCTCTTAACATTCAACTGTACTAAATCACTATCAAGGGCTATTGCTGACGGCATGAATGGAACACCATAGGCACCGGCGCGAAGTCCCGCCATCACACCCTCACAAACGTCCTCTATAAACTCCACCTCACCATTTTCAACCATTCTCCTGAAGCCGGGTGCTATGCCAAAGTGCTCAAAGGTCACCATGGCAGCCCTTATCCTCCTAACCCTACCCGATATTGTTAATAAGTCAAAGGCAAGGCCAGGTTCCCTATCAATCAGAGCTAAATCCCTCCTATTGGATCTCGCTATGGCTAATGCCATTGCCATAGGATTTCTATGAAAGCTCATACCGCCAATGGCTATCTCATCACCATCATTAATCAGATCAAGTGCTTCAGAAATACTCATCAATTTACTCTTAACCATATACTATAGTTATATCCTAAGTTAATAAGCTTTATGAAATAAAGGCCTTAGGCGCAATTAGAACCTTATCACCATCATTCAACTTGGTGTTCAAACCATCAAGCCAATCAATGTCCCTGCCATTAACAATTACCACGTAATTCTCACTGAGCTTCCCATCCTTAATTAATAGGGTTGGTATTACTGGATTAATCCCGCTTAAACTCATTATCAAATCCATCACCGTCGAACCATCAGGCAAGGAAAGAATTAGTTTTATTGCCTTAGCTAGCTCATGAAGCTCCGCTGAAAGCGTTACCTCAACCAACATACTAAGTACAGACTGAGTCGACAAAGGCCTTTGCCAACTCCCTAGCCCTATCTATTGAGTTCGTCTCCTCAATGCACGCATTTTCCTCGTCCTTCATATAGACCAGGTACTTACCACCTAAGTCATAGATCATACTCCTACCAAAGCAATTCTCCTCAAGTAACGTTTGATAAGCCTCGAGGGGCTCCTTATCAGCCAAGCTATCGATTAAACTCCTCACCTTATCATTATTACACTCCATTGGGTACGTGGATAAAGACCTTAATTTAAATATAGTGCTAATACTTAATTATGGGAACTAGCTCCCTAAGTACGATGAGCCGAGAATACCCAAGATACCCATTAGTTGGTGTTGGCGCCATTGTCATTAAAAGCGATGAAATACTGCTTGTAAGGAGAGGTGCCGAGCCAAATAGGGGTAAGTGGTCTATACCTGGGGGTATGGTTGAGGCTGGTGAGGATCCTGAATCTGCCGTACTTAGGGAGTTGAGAGAGGAAACGGGGATTGATGGTAGGGTTCTCGGCCTCTTCGGTATTTATCAGTACATTGAACGTGATCGGGAAGGTAAAGTTAAGTATCACTTTTTATTGCTTGATTACTTAATCGAGCCGATCAATAGTGCCCCTAAAGCATCTAGTGATGCTTTAGAGGCTAGGTTCGTTAAATTGAGGGATTCCTTAAACCTTGACTTAACGGATACGGCTAGGCAGTTAATCTTGGATTTATTGAGTTCTGGTCCACGGCCATGCGGTGGTGGATTAATAAAGTACGACGTTAATACCTAATTTCGAAATCATCAAATTCGTTCTTCGGCTCCTCGTACTCGATTTCGACATCCTCAACCACAGCGGCGGGAGGCCCTTTACGAATAATACTTATTAATTGCTCAATTACTTCGTCAGGGCCTTCAGCCACGACCTCCACCGTATAGCCGTCAGGTAAATTCCTAACGAAGCCCTTAACCCCCAACCTCTTCGCATTCCTTCTTACGAATGCTCTGAATCCAACACCCTGTACGAGACCTCGGATTAGTACATGGACTCTTTTCATATTGTTGTTTAGAAATCTTTATAGCGTTGTGTTTTTAAGGTGTGCTTAACGTGCAGTTTGTAGATGTTAATAAGTTGGTTAAGGCATTGCCTGGGATTATATTGTTGGGTAGTTTATTGCCAGTGATTGGTTTGCGTATTGAGAGCATTCTAGCTATCGTGTCATTATTTGTATTATCCTACGAATTATTTCGAAAGTATCCACTTAAGAATGAGTGGATCTTAATTCCGTTAATTTCAGAAATAGCGATGGCACTATCAATTATGTACCTCCTAACAGCTGATGGATTTTACGACGCCATTGCCATATTTATGGGTATAATGGTGCTTATCCTCTCCCTAAGGGTTGCGGACTTCAGGGCAGTGCTAGCGTTATTAAGCATATACGTTATTTACCTACTGTATAGGGGTTACGTAAACCCAACACCAACCACGCTCTACATGATGGTGAATTCCCTCATTCTCTTTACATCGATTATTATAATAATGGTAAGAAACTCCATAATCATGTATAGGATAGATTTCCCCGACGATATTACTGACTTTATAATGACGTACATAGGCATCTTAATGGTGATACCATCAGCCGTAATACTCCTAGCCATGAACAAGCCCTATACGTACTTAGCCCTAATTCCCACTACAGTCTCGGCGATACCCATGGTTAGGAAATACACGGGCTATATCGCGGCAGTACCAGTGGTATTAACGTCCATATACGGGATTTACCCAATAATTAGACCATCATGGGTGAGCATAGTGCTTCTCATTATGATATTCGTAATTGCGTATTTAAGGCCGACTCGGTTAAGGTTTATTAGAGGTCTTAAGCCGCCATTATCATGGTTAGGTGCTTGGTTGAGTGGTAAATACCTAATTGATGGTGTGATTGCAATTGGTGGTTTTAGCTATGTACTTAGGGGTAGGGATGAGTGGGGTAGGGTATACGCGATAAAGGTGCTTAAGGATAAGGATTCTAGAGGTAATCCGTTGGCGAGTGATTTGAGGGTTCTTTCATCATTTAAGAAAGAAATGAGTGAATATCTGCTGATTGATAGTCCGCGTATCGTTAAGGTATTTGAGGTTCATATACCGCCTGATGAGAAAATACCGTATAATTCAATTGAGAATTACTTAGATGAGCCACCTTACGTGGTCATGGAATACATGGAAGGCGGATCATTAAGGGATCTGATGAGGGAGAGAGGTCCTCTGGAGTTTCAGGAGTTTCTAAGGATAGCCTATGCCATGGCGTTGGCACTTTCTGAACTTCATAAAGCTAACATAATACACCTTGATTTGAAGCCTGAAAATATATTGTTTAAGGATAGGAATAGAGCAATCGTGAAGATAGGGGATCTAGGCGCCGCTAGGATAATGGTTGGTGGTAAGTCTTATGTATCTCAATTCTCAATAGCCTACGCAGCACCCGAGGTCAGTAAGGGTGTGGCTGATGTTAGGTCCGATATTTATTCATTGTCATGCATATTCTATGAAATGCTCACTGGAATCAACCCACACCTCTACAGACTAAGTAGTGGACAATTTACGGTGCCTCCAATAAATAATTATAGACCTGACGTACCTCCAGACCTGGCTTCATTAATAATGAGAGGTCTTGAGATAAACCCTGCAATGCGACCCTCAAGCGTGAATGAGATAATCAATGTCCTAAGTAAGTATATACATGATTAGGATTGTTGAACTTGTTCACCCTCGCTTATAACCGATAATTTAATTACCGTGTAATAACCAAGCCTGACCACCACCTCACTATTGAACCTATACTCACTGACCCTCTTGAAGGATCCTCCATCGAGCACGTAAGTACCATTAGTACTGTTTAAGTCCTTAATTAGGAATTCATTATTTACTACGGTAATTACAGCATGCTTTCTGGAAACTGTTGGGTCTGGTATTATGACCATGTTCTCAGGACTCCTGCCCAGCGTTATCTCCTTAATAATAGATAGATCAAACACGACTTTGAAATCCTTCATGAAATCCCTGGGGCTCTCAATAAACGTTAGCTCAAGCTTAGTTTGGCCCCTTCTCATTGTCTCATTGGTAAGAATCTCCATCCTCCTAGTTTCCTCATTAGTTCCCATTGTGCGTTATTTAAGGGGAATTAGTTGCCATATATAAGAGTTATTATCGTGTCAAGATTTTTAAGGCTTGGCTGGCGCTCCTTGACCTCCCTGCTGCGCAGATTGCGTTTGAGGCGGTGTGGTCTGCGTCTGGGTCGGTTTAGTTATTGGGGGTGCTGCTGTGACTTCTCTACGTACAGGAGCTCTCATAAGTGACTCTCTCCTCTTTCTATCGTCCTCAGCCCTAACCTTAAGTATTCCTAGATAGATCGCACAGTTTATGCAGTATGTCTTGGTTACGTAGTACCTCGGAACAATAGCGCCCTGCTTCTCCAACTCCCTAGCCAAGTCTCCAGGTACTGGTGAGTACGGCACAGTAACCCTAACAGCCTTAGATCTAGGCACTAATTTGCCACAGTTATCGCAATAAACCATTGGCTCCTTTCCCTTATCACCCTTGTGCCTTCCACGATTCTTCCTCTTCTTTGGCATACTCGGAAACCATACATTGAGCCATTTAAAAAACATACCCTAATCAACACCCTATGAAACATTTATCCTAACAGTCTGGCTGGTTAGCTCGTAAGGTTTTTATTTAAACATTGAGTAGTTAATGGTGAGATTAATGAAGGAGGCTACGCTATATAGGGTATTGCCAGATGGTAGGGTTGAGTGCACGGCATGCGCCAGGAGGTGTAAGCTCTCTGATGGACAGTACGGTTTTTGTGGCGTTAGGTGGAATTTGGGTGGTAAGCTTTACCTGATGGTTTATGGTAAGATCTCGGCAATAGCCGTAGACCCAATAGAGAAGAAACCACTTTATCATTTTAATCCAGGATCCATGGTGCTCTCCCTCTCCACGTATGGTTGTAGCTGGGCCTGCCAATACTGCCAAAACTTCGATATTAGTCAACGAAGAGTGCTCGAAGGCTTCGAGGTAACTCCCGAAAAAATAGTCGAGTTGGCTGAGGACTATGGGGCTCAGGGGATTACGTATACATATAACGAGCCGTCGATATTCATGGAATTTGCCTACGATGTAGGCATACTGGCTAGGAAGAAGGGTTTTTTCAATACATTTGTAACGAATGGTTACATGACCGATGAGGCCGTTGATATGCTCTCTAAATTCCTCGATGCAGCAACTGTCGATTTTAAGGGCAATGCAGAGCCAAAGTTCTTAAGGAGGTTTTCGATGGTTCCTGATCCAGAGCCTATATTTCAGACGCTCCTTGAGATGAAGAGGAAGGGTATATTCATAGAGGTTACGGATCTGGTCGTGCCTGAGATAGGGGATAACCTGGAGTACGCTCGTAAATTAGCCAGGTGGATAGTGGATAATCTAGGTCCAGATACACCAATGCATTTTCTGAGGTTCCACCCTGATTATAAGGTTGATTATCTACCACCAACACCCGTAGAAACGCTGGAGAAGCATGCTCAGATCGCTAAGGAGGAGGGACTTAAGTACGTCTATATTGGTAATGTGTGGAACCACCCACTCGAGAATACCTACTGTCCTAGCTGTGGAAGGGTTGTGATAAGGAGGAGGGGATTCGACATACTTGAGGTCAACTTAACTGAGGATGGTAGATGTAAATTCTGTGGCGCTAAAATTAACCTTGGTGGTAGGGTGTGGCCGACCTGGAGATTAAGCGATAGGTTTGCCTATGTACCAATAGAGCTGTTGTCGAGGTATGTTAAAATAACTAGGGAGCAGATTGAGGAGTTCAGGAGCAAGGTGCATGTTAAGAGGCAGGGTTAGGATAACCTCTTAACCTTAACACCGGTTATGCATAGTATCCTTCCGGACAGGTGTGCCATGTTCTCATTCATCATTATTGTTATGCCCGTAGTATCATCAGTAATGTTTAGAGAGTTTACGGGAATAACCATACTTATAACTCCAACATTGACATAAATCCTAATTGCATACTCCTTATTGTTCTCGTCAATTAATGTTAAGATAAACATGGATTTAGTACTTGATATACGATGCTCCTTCCAACCCAATAACCAATAATTATCATACCTAGTATTAATACTCCTTAATAATGAAGTGAACTCATAATCGTCAAAACACATACCCACAGATAAACCAAGATGCCTAAGGAATTTCCTAATACCCTTAACAGAACCCCTGATCAGCCCTACGACCATTTTCTCTACGTAAAAGATATGAATTTAAAGTATAATCCTTAAAATGACAATACTATAACGAAATGCTACTAAATATCGCCCATAAATCCAGGGATTCTATTCTAAAAATGACAATATTATTCATGCATACCCAGACAGCTAATACTCATCAGTGTACGCTGATCAACTTAACCCTAATCCCATTAAGCCTGGGCGTACCTGCATATTTACCCTTAACAGGCTCAATAATACTATTTATTGGCTTACCATCAAGGTCAACAAGTCCGCTTTTATATATCAAAGCCACACCAGGTGGTATACCAGGATCTTTAATGGCCCTAACCCTAACCCTGCCGTACCCACTCTCCAATATTACCACACCTTCATAATCATGCGTGTAAACTACGGGTTCTAACTCACCGTAGACTTCACGGAATTGCGTATTCGTATATAACGGGTGCGATGCAAAAACTAGGTAAACCTCATCCTTACCTAATTGGCCAGGCTCAACAGGGCTTGGAAGGGGGAGGGCGTCAGGCTCGTCAGCAGGTAGGTACCTAGGCTTCATTTTAACCACCTTCTTCTCCCTAAGCTCGTTAAGGGTAACTCCAGCGGGCCTTATTGCTTTATCAACAGCATCCCAGGGATCCTCAAGAATCAGTGGATGCGCGATCTCAAGTTCCTTGGCTAATCGACGTATTAAGTCAATTTCCGTTATTCCCTTAGGTGACTTAATGGGTTCATTATAGACCAGGTAATCATGCCAATAACTATATACAACATCGTGCTTCTCTAAAAACGTTGGCGCTGGGAGAATTACATCAGCTAGTTTAGCTGTCTCTGACCAATATGGATCATGCACAATGAGCCTAACCCTACCCTCCCTAACGGCCTCAATAAGCCTATCACCACCAGGTAATGTAAGGACAGGGTTCTCATTCCATACATAAACCACATCAATCTCGCCACGTTCAACGTACTCCCCGAATTCGGCCATTGGTATTACCCTAGACGATCTAGCCATATGAAGACCCCTAAGGTAATCAAAGTCTATTCCCCAACCAAGTGAATTAGAGTAATAATACCCTCTCCTTAAACCAACGAGGGCCGGTATGAGAGAGATCATGCCTACCGCATCACCACCATTTAATGATCTACCCAAGGCAAATCCAATTAGGGTTAAGGGTTTACGTTCGTGGTAAAACTCCGCAAGCCACTTAATATCGTCTATGGACACACCACTAACCCTTGATAAGTAATCAAGCGAGAAATTACCAACATACCTAGCCAACTCCTCCAGGTGCCTAACCTTACCCTCAATCATGCCATCCTCAATTAATACTTTAATAATGCCGAGCGCTAGGAATACGTCAGCGCCCGGCCTAACAATAATGGCTTTATCAGACTTCTTAGCTGTATCACTAAGCCTAACGTCAATAGACACCCTAAACTTCTTAATGAATAACGCCCATATATGAGGCGCAGAAACACTTGCTGGGAACGCCCAGAACACGGCAGCTCTATACTTAATGAAATCCTCCGGTAATGCGCCCATACTAGTGCCATAATGAGCCCTAATGGCGGCATGCCCCTCGGAAGAACATATGGACCTATCGGTCTGCGATGCACCTATTACGTTAAACAACCTGTCAGGATAATACCAAGTTAGTAAGCCTTGATTACCATCATAGTCCGTACGCAATATACTGGCCGGATTCTTCTTCAACTCCTCCCTCAATATCTTAGCTACGTACCTGATCGCCTCGTCAATGCTAACCTCCTTACCGTCTATATAGGCCGACAATACTCTATTCTTCTCATTCCTAGCCAAATCAGCCCTACCCCTGGCGCATGTAAATCCATTTATTGGGAATAGGTTGAGCGGTCTATAGTTCTCGTTGAATATGCATGTGTCGTAGCAATCCCTCGTACATGCAATTACCATGTTAATTAGTGATCAAGCACATACTAGTTATAAATTAATTCCCAGTGGTAAATTAGGATTGATCATGGGAGGGGCCTTCGATGTAGTAATTATTGGTGCAGGTTCAACGGGAGCCACCATAGCCTATTATCTGGTTAGGGAGGGATTTAGGACCTTGGTTGTTGATAAGCGTGGCGTTGCCCAGGGAATGACAGCCTACTCCCTAGGTCTCGTTAGAAGCTATTACGCAAATGAGGATGTGGCGCGCATGTCTCATTACAGCCATGAATTCTTCATGAGCTTCGAGAAGGAGTTCGGCGTTAACGTGTTCACGAAGACCGGGCTCCTGGTTTTGGGTAATGACGAGGTTGGCATGAGGAGGACCTTCGAGATGCTCCGCAACGTTGGCGCCAGGGTTCGATTATTAAGTGATTACGAAGTTCGTGAAATGCTCAATGCCGATGTCGGGCAGGGTGAAGTTGGTATCTATGAGGAGGACGCGGGTTACGCGGATACGGGCCTATACACAAACACAATTATGAATAGGGCTAGGGAGTTGGGTGTTGAGCTAATTATTGATGAGGCCCAGGTTCAGCTTAAGGATTACAGGGTGGTTGGTGTGAGACTCGTCAATAATGATGAGACTGTGAGGGCTAATTATTACGTGATCGCCACTAATGTATGGACACCAAAGCTACTACCCCAACTCAACCTGCCGATTAAGAACATTATTGAGAGGGTTATTAGGGTTGACATGGCTAGGTCACTACCCAACGTGTTCGATTACGTGAATAACTTCTACATAAGGCCCGAGGGCTCCAGCTATGGTTTAATGGGCTTACTGTACCCACCAGAGGACGCTTGGCCAGATCCGGACAACTTCAACCCACTGGCTGAGCCTGAGTTGGAGTACGCCGT
>JAGDXB010000096.1:58998-63419 GCA_023256215.1 Vulcanisaeta sp.
GCCGTTAATGTCATGGAGAATGCTGCCAGGAGGTTGCCGTGGTTCGTAAACGCAAAGTACCTGGGCGGTTGGAGGGGCTTGTATGACGTCACCCCCGATTGGATGCCTATAATTGACGAGCCTGTTAAGGACCTGGTAGTTGTTGCTGGCTTAAGTGGTCATGGCTTTAAGTTGGCGCCGGCCTTCGCATTGATGGTCACTGAGTTAATAAAGTACGGGGAGGTGAGGACGTTTAAGGACATATTCAGGCTGGGCAGATTTAGGGAGGGGAGAATAATACAGGGAACGGTGCAGGAAAAGGCAGCATTCTAATACTGATAAAACAAAAGATTCCAAATAAATACGGATTAACTATTACGCGGTACCGGAGTCACTGGTAATAGCAATGGTAGTAATGGTATTGTTATATTTCCCATGCTAGTACTTAATACGACATATCCATATGGCAATTCTGCGACATTTCCTGGAAATGTGTAGTTTGTGGTGCAGGTTGTTGATAATACTATTACCGGTTTAGACGTATACTCTAATTCTGGGCCTGTTCGTGTTGGTAAGTAATCAAATGCCGTACTTATTGCATTTACTGTTAACGACTTACTTAGCGTACATGAAGTTAATAATGAGCCATTATATGAATACACGCTATAGCCATTAACGATTATGGTACTCGGTAATGGATTTATAATCTCTAGATCGATCGATGTAATATTTACAAAAATTGATGATGGAAGATATGTCGCAAGACCTACCGGCCTACTCATTGGGATTACCTCGGCTATTGAAGTGTTGTATGTAATTTTCGAAGATTTTATTACTTGTATTGTGACTGTTAGGTTCATGTTTATCAATTCATTTATAAAGTAATTGCCGGTGGACGAATTGGAGAGGCCGTAGGCCATGTAATGTATGTATGTCGAATTAAAAAATATGATCATTATTGGAAATGAGATGGTGATATTTGGCGGCATAAATATTATCGTTGGATATGCCCTAAATTCTCTGGATATTGGCGGACCAGCATATACGTTAATAAGCATGATCATAGACTTTACCGTTAAGTTCGTTATATTTAGGAATAGTACGGCAGAGCCATTATCTCCCCATGTAAAGAGATAGAGTATCGGCTCAACCTTAATTGGCCCAGTCTCAGATGAGAGAGTATGATTGCTCCTTAATTCATTATATTGAGATATTAACGTATTACATAGCAACTTATAACCCGTATAATTTTCCTTCAATAAATAAATCTCGGTCTGCAACGAATTAATTTCTGAATTTTTATTATTTATAACAGAGATTAAGTAAAAATTAATAATAATAAGGACCGCTATCAAAGTAATCATGATGTATAGGTATGAGTTCGATTTCACGAAGAACTAATTATTAAAAGACTTTTATAAATTTGCCTATTAATCTTTTCAAAAAGCAATCAATGATTAAGAGATAATTACTCTTGTGTTTGATGATATATGATTACCTCTCATGAATATATTCTTTGTCCTCCTATGTATGTTTCTATTACCTTTATATTTCTCAGTTCTTTATCGTCAATGCTTAGTGGGTCCTTATCGATTATTATGAAGTCGGCTAAATAACCCGGCTCTAATTTGCCGAGTTCGTGCTCCTCATGAAGCAGGTATGCAGAACCATATGTATAGTAATGCAATGCATCAGTGACACTGACCCTCTCACTTTCCGTGTACTTATACAATTCGATGTTTTCATACTTACCTCTCGCCACTGCGGCGTATACGGTCTCCCAGGGATTAAGGGGTTCCACGGGTGCGTCAGTACTAAAGCCCAGCATTATGCCATTTTCTATTAATGTCCTAAATGGATAAACATACCTAGCCCTATCAACACCAACCCTATTCACGACCCACCAATCGCTAATAATGAAATGAGGCTGAACGGTCAATGCAATATTCAACTCCTTAATCCTCCTAATCAAGTCTTCCCTAAGGACTGAAGCATGCTCAATCCTATGCCTAAGGGATGGGGCATTGCTCACCTTACCATAAATCTCGAGAATAGTCTCGATCATCCTATCTCCAATACCATGAATCGCAAGCTGAAGACCAGTCTCATCACTCCTCCTAGCAATACCCATTAACTCATCAAAACCATAATTAGGCCTACCAGAGTTACCTGGGTCATCACTATACGGCTTAGACAGCCAGGCGGTTCTCGCGCCGAGAGACCCATCAGCTATAATTTTAATGCCATTGATCTTCAGGTACTGAGATCCAAAGCCGGCCTTAATGCCGAGCTGTCTCAGTAACTCGATAACGTCAATTCCATGGTCAAATGGGCTCAGGTACGCCCTAACTCTAATTGGTAATTTACCGAGTTCCCTCTCAATCATTATTAGTGATTGTAAACTCCTAAGGTCCACAGACACGAAGCCCATTGTTGTAACACCAAGTGACGCTGCGTACTTCATTGCATTGATCATGAAATCTCTATAGTCATTAACGGTGTATGAATCCCGAATCATCTCCTCAACCCTATCTAGGGCGCGCTCGACAATAATTCCAGTCGCATCACCCCTCTCATCCCTAATAACGTCCTTATCCTTTGAGTTTAAGAGCCCGGTTAATTCCAGGGCCTTCGTGTTTAGTACGGCGGCGTGACCGCAAATCCTTATGAGGATTGCTGGTCTATCGCTAACGACATCATCGATATCACGCTTACTCGGCCAGCGCCTTTCCCTGAATAATTCCTGGTCCCAACCCCTGCCAACCACCCAATTGGTCCTTACGCTCTTTACGTAGTCCTTAAGCCTACTTTTCAGCTCCTCAATACTACCAATACCACGGAGATCAAGCGTTGACAGGTTAATACCTATTGAGTCTAGGTGTGCGTGGGCATCTATAAAGCCGGGCATAACGACCTTACCCCTAATATCCACCATCTCCAGGCCAAGGGTATCGGCAATCCTCAGCGCCCTAGACTCATCACCAACATAGGCAACCCTATCGCCAATAACAACCATCGCCTCAGCCCTAACCAAAGGTCTAAATGAGGAGTAAACCAAACCACCAAACAAAACAAAACCACTAACCATTACTTAGGGCTATCAAAATGTGTATGTAAGCATTACTGGTAGAAATCTATGGGCACCTTAACAAATGATGCGATTTTAGACGCCGTGGTCAAGTTAGCCCTCGCCCTAATAATTTCATTACCGCACACGAAATTGACCATGTAATATCTACCATGTCGAACAATCACTATCCTATCAACCTTCAACTCCCTATGGTACAGCTCCGAGAATGATAAGATAATAACGATCACGATGATGCCTAAGAGGAAATTATAGGGTATTAGAAAGAGAGATAGAACAACAAGCGGCACAGTAGTTGATGTGCACAACCTAATGACTATGCTATGCTCGTAAACCGTAATACAGCGTCCATAAATATCACTCAAGGAAACACCAACCACTACGTATTAAGGGCTAAATCGAGATTTTAATTTTACGTAAACAAACCAAGGCGACTAACCAAGGTATGTCGGCGGACAATGCCCCGTTTTTCCCTGCATTCCTGTGACCCTCTTCACCTTTCATCCCTCGTCGGGCTTTGCCCCATCCTCAGGGCTTCAGTGGTCAGTTTCCCACGGGGCTGGGCGCCCGCCGGCCCATCACTGGTCAGGTAATCAGCGGTAATGCAATGCCCAAAATGCGGACTCAAAGCCAACAGAGACGAAATACCAATAAAATGGGCAATCGGACACTTACGTTAATATTGTCTAGTGAATCAACGCCCACCGTAGGGTATCGTACAACTCACGCGCCACCTCCAATTGGACCTTCACGGCCCCAACATCACCATAAGCCCTAAACCTAAACCCTAGGATTTATATGTTGGTGGTCTTTATTATTTAATGAGTGGGCAGTATTGATGAATTAATCAGGAAGTTGGTGAGTAAGGGAGTGGACGTGGCTGATTTATTGCTTGACGCCCTGAGTATTCAAGACCCTGAGGAGAGCGTAAAGGAGAGAATGACTGTTGCTGAGAAGTACTTGAACGAGGCCAGGGAATATGTTAATAAGGGTGATGCTGTCCAAGCCAGTGAGAAACTTTACAAAGCCGCCGAGGAGATTGTCAAGGCGTTGGCCGAGAAATATAGAACACCCGAGTACCAAGAGTTTATGAGGGAGGGTAGGTGGCACACGTACTTACTTGGCATGGCTAGTAAGACGCTTGCTAAGGAACTTAGTTACTGGATACTTGATGGCTGGAACGCCGCATACGACCTATACGTGTGGGGATTCCACGAGAGGAAATACACGATCGAGTATGTGAAGGTAGGCATGGCAAAGATAGAGGAGATGGTTAGGGAGGCTAAGAGGATAATTTCGTGAGGATTCGTATTTTGGTGGACCGGCCGGGATTTGAACCCGGGATCTCCCGCGT
>JAGDXB010000117.1 GCA_023256215.1 Vulcanisaeta sp.
TTTTACCGGAGGATATCGAGAGGATAACCTCGTTGGGTTATAGACTTGAGGATTTTGCCGTATTCGATGGCGAGATTTGGCGCCTAAGGAATGTGGATGGACATTGCGTATTCCTTAATCCTCAAACGATGGAGTGCACGATATATAAGGATAGACCAATAGGTTGTCGTTTATATCCATTAGTATATGATGATGTTGAAGGTCCGTATGTTGATAGGGAGTGTCCTGCCTGGAATACTGTGGATAAATCCGAAATTAATAGGCTGGGTAAATACCTTGAGGTGTTTATAAGGAGGACTGCGCAGACGAGGGATTGGGTCAGGATAAGGTTTCGTAAGTAAACGTTTTACTTATATAAATATTTCCTTGATATAGTATCCTATTATTTATCTTGGGAAGTTCTCCATAATCAATTAAATATACCTATGAAAGTATCACGGTGAGTGATCTATGTTGCTCGTGGTGCAATTATTAAGGTGTTCTATATGGACTATGGATTTATATTTAACTATTTTTATCATTTAGAGATAAATAACCTACCAGAAGCATTTATAAATACCCTAGTGCCTACGATTCATGACCAATATGGCTGGAGTAACTGAATTCATATTCCTTGGTAGAGGAGGACAAGGCGGCGTCACTGCTGCTAGGATCCTTGTTTCCGCCGCGCTTAAGGATGGTAAGTGGGGCCAGGCGATTCCTGAATTTGGCGCTGAGCGTAGGGGTGCTGTGGTTAAATCCTATGCTAGGATAGCGGATAAACCTGTACCTCTTCATAGTAATGTTAGGAGGGCTGACGTGCTTGTTGTATTGACATCAAGCGTTCTTGATTTGGTTAATGTTAATGAATTAATGAAGAGTAATGATTCAATTATTATTGTTAATTCGGCATCGCCAATAAAGACTGGGTATAGGACGTATTATGTAGACGCCACAGCAATTAGTGAGAAGCTTGGTCTTGTCATTGCTGGTTGGCACATAGTTAGTACGCCATTGCTTGGCGCTGTGGCTAGGGTTACGAACATCGTTAGTCTCGAAGCCATAATTAATTCATTGCCCGAATTCGTAGGAAGAGAGAACTTGGTAAAGTTAAATGCCGAGGCCGTTAAGATGGGTTATGAGTTAGTTAGGGGTGAGTAAGATGAGCGTCGCTGAGAAGTTAAGGGGGCTCCTGCTATCAACACCGGCAGAGGGTGCTGGTGGTAGGACAGGTACTTGGCGTGTTTATAGGCCCGTTATTAACTATTCCAAGTGCACTAAGTGCGGTATATGCTGGCTTTACTGCCCTGAGAATGTGATTGAGTGGCTTGAGGATAAGAGTGTAAGAATTGACTATAACTATTGTAAGGGTTGTGGAATATGCGCCGATGTATGTCCCGTAAAGGCAATCGATATGGTTAAGGAGGGGGTGGTCTAACATGGTCGGCCAAGTCTCATTAGCGAAGCAGGTTAGGAAGGTCTTGGTCGGAGATCACGCCGTTGCCGAGGCAGTTAAACTAGCTAAAGTTAATGTAATTTCGGCATATCCGATAACTCCTCAGACGCTAATTGTTGAAAGGATTAGCGAGATGATCGAGAGAGGTGAGTTAAAGGCTGACTATGTGAGGGTTGAGAGTGAGTTTGCGGCGTTGGCTACGGTGTATGGGGCAGCCGCTGGTGGTGCCAGGGCTTTCACTGCCACGTCAAGTCACGGTCTATTCTACATGTATGAGATGCTTTGGTGGGCTGCTGCATCAAGGGTTCCACTGGTTATGGCCGTGGTTACGAGGGTTATTGGTCCACCGTGGAACATACACGACGAACACACGGATTTATTGGCTATTAGGGATAGCGGTTGGATAATTGGTATGGCTCAGAATGTGCAGGAGGCCTTTGATATGACACTTACAGCCTTCAAGATAAGCGAGGACGAGAGAGTATTACTGCCCGTTGCTGTGGGTCTTGATGGGTTCATACTGAGCCATACGGCCGAGCCTCTTGATATACCTGCCCAGGAGGATGTGGATGCTTGGCTACCTCCCAGGAATCCCAAGATTCCATATACCATAGAACCTGGTGGTGAGGCGATAACAATGGGTAATCTGCCCAGAAATGATGTGTACCACGCAATCCTTAAGAAGTATATGGATGAGTCTATGGAGGCTGCGAAGAAGGTAATTGCTGATGTCTATAATGAGTATGGCAAGTTGACAGGTAGGAACTATGGACCATTAACCGAATGCTACAGGTGTAGTGATGCTAAGTACATAGCCATATCGATGGGCGCCTGGAGTGGGGATATTCTTAATGCAGTTGAAAGGCTCAGGAACGAGGGATACCCAATCGGTCTCCTGAGGATTAGGTACATAAGACCATTCCCTGAAGAAGACATCACTGGGTGGATTAATGGTGCAAAGGGCGTGATCATCTTTGATAGGGACTACTCGGCCGGTATGGGCGGCGTACTAGCAAGCGAGATTAGCGGCTTCATACCAAGCAATACGTCGTTCGAAGGCGTTTTAGCGGGTATTGGCGGATTCGATGTTTCAGCGGATGAGTTTACGGCAATAATGAGGGAATTCGTAGACAGAGTTGAGCGTGAAGGTTTAGTTAGAATTAGGAAGTATTGGTATATACCGAAGATTGAGAGGTGATGGGCATGGTGACAATGACAGAACTACATAAGTATGGAAGAACAAAGTTCATAATGCCAGGTACGGCCGCATGTCCCGGATGTCCATTACAGGTTGGTATGAGGCAATTGGCCATAGCCCTTGAGGGTAAGTTCACGATGGTTATCCCAGCTGGTTGCTCAAGCATAATACCAGGTACAGCACCATACACAGCATACACAGTACCTGTGCTCCACGTACCATTCGCATCAAGCCCAGCGGTTGCTAGCGGCTTGGTGAGGGCTATTAGGCAGAGGGGTAATGAGGGTCCTGTGGTTGTTTGGGCCGGGGATGGCGCCACCGCTGACATAGGCTTTGCGACGCTTAGTGGTGCCGCCTATAGGAATGAGGACATACTCTATATAATGGCTGATAATGAAGCCTACATGAATACCGGCATACAGGCCAGCGGTACCACGCCCTGGATGGCTTGGACTACTACGTCGCCTAAGGGTAAGGCTGAGGATAAGAAGGATGTTGCCTTAATAATGCTCATGCATAAGGTACCCTACGTCGCAACTGCAAGTATTGCTTTCCCGATGGACTTCATTGATAAGGTTAGAAGGGCTATGCAAATTAGGGGTTTCAAGTTCATACATCTTCATGCCCCATGCCCACCGGGTTGGAAGATGGATGACGCCTATACAATAAGGGCTGCTAGGTTGGCTGTTGAGACTGGTGCCTGGATACTCTGGGAGTATAATCAGGGTAAGTTAACGATAAGTCCACCAAGCATGCCCTATAGGGATAAGTCGAGGAGGAGACCGTTGGAGGAGTACTTAAAGATTCAAGGTAGGTTCGCCCACCTTAAGCCTGAGGATATTAAGTTGATGGAGGAGAAGATAGATAGGCAGTGGGATTTGATTCTTAAGCTTGTTGAGATTTATAAGTGACGGTATTAAAAATAAAATTTAATAATCTACAGTCGATGTCTAGGCAATGAGTTGGAGCCTATTAAATGCGCTGAGAAATAATCCTGACCTTGTAAAGGATTCGCTTAGGAAGAGGAGGATGGATACAGGTATCGTTGATAAGTTCATCGAATTAGATAGTAAATGGAGAAGCGTTAAGGCGGAAATCGATGAGTTAAGGCATAAGCATAATGTTATCAGTAGGGAGATCAGTAAGGTAAGCGGTGCTGAGAGAGAAAATAAGATTAAAGAAGCTAAGGAGTTGCTAAATGAGATTCAGAAGAAGGAAGAGGAGTTGAACACGCTCGAGCAAGAAAGGGAGAGGGTTCTTCGCTCAATACCTAATCTAGTACATGAAAGTGTACCTTACAACTGCCCTGAGGGTGTCGACTCAATACCAATTAGGTTCTATGGAACACCCAGGGTCTGGGTTGGTTATATTAATGATTTTAAGGAGCAGACCGAACGCTTTGGTTTCAATATTCCTTATGAGACTATCGACTGGAAACCGGTGGGCCACGCTGACATGCTTGAGATTGTTCTTGGTATGGGCGATACATTGAAGGCAGGCGAGGTTGCTGGGTCTAGGTTCTACTACCTATTTGATGATCTAGTAATGCTTGACATGGCATTGATAGCCTATGCGATTGATCATATGACAAAGAAGGGCTTTAGGCTTGTGCTTCCACCGTACATGCTTAAGTACGAGGTATTGTCTGAGGTTCTTGATATGGAGACATTTAAGGACATGGTGTACAAAGTGGAGGATGAGGACCTATACTTAATAGGTACTGCTGAGCACCCGATAGCGGCTTATCTAAGGCGTACAGAGCTACTTGAGGACCAATTACCACTGCTCTTTGTTGGAGTATCGCCGAGCTTTAGGAGGGAGGCTAGCGCCGGTAATAGGGATATGAAGGGTATATTCAGGGTTCATCAATTCCATAAGGTTGAGCAATTCGTTTTCTCGTTACCTGAGGATAGCTGGAAGTGGCATGAGGAGTTGATAAAGAATGCCGAGGAGCTCTGGCAAGGACTTGGCCTACCTTATAGGGTGGTAGTGCTTTGTGCCCATGATATGGGTAGATGCGCGGCTAAGCAGTATGACCTGGAGGTTTGGATGCCTGCCCAGGGTAAGTACAGGGAGATGGTTTCCTGCAGTAATTGTACTGACTGGCAGTCGGCAAAGTTGGGCGTCAGGGTTCTTAGAAAGGACATGAGGAGGGAGTTTGTTCATACTCTCAATTCCACGGCCATAGCCAGTACGAGGGCTATAACGGCAATACTTGAGAATAATCAGGAGCCTGATGGTACTGTGGTAGTGCCTAAGGTTCTTAGGAAATACCTGGAGATCTTCAGTAAGGGGCCTGTTGATGCTATTTATCCTAAGAAGAGGGTTAGTAGGGATGAGAAGGGCAACCCGATCATCGGGTAATTTAACGCTGAAGAGTCTCTGAACTGCTCCATAAATAATTGAAGTATGTTTTTGCGATATCAATTATGTAGTCCTGCCTTGAGTATAGGCTAATGTAGTCAGTACCATGTTTGATTATTAGGACAACCCCACCAATGCCTATAAAACCACCACCAAACAACCTATCCCTAATCCTAATGTGTATTCTGGGTGGCAAGTCCTTAACATGGTTAGCTATGTCTTGAGAGACCAATAACCTAACATCATTACCGCGGGAGATCTCCTCAATTAACGAGAGTATTTTATGGTCAAGTAATTCAATGTATGGAGCCGCTATATCCATGTTTCCATAACCCATGGACTTAACAACCAACTCTTTAGTGCTGTCTAAGCCCCTAACCACGTATAAAACCTCGCTTTGCGCCGTTACTTTGCCTCTATACGCCGATTCATACATCAACTGTAACGAATCTATCAACGGCTTTATGGAATTCACATAGTCAGCAAACCTCTGCGTTATTCTATTAAATACATCGGCCGGTGATACTGCGTAAAATAATTCAGGCCTTTTCTTGTCGTCGATCTCGACAAACCCCAATCTATATAATCTATGTAGGATTGAGTACACCTTAGACGAGGGTACACTCGCTCTTAAGGCAACATCCCTGGCGGTAAGAGGTCCATTCTCTACCAATGCTATGTACGCCTTAATATCATAACTAGTTAAGCCAACAAGGCGCGCGAGTTCCCGAAGCCTCTTCTCAATGCTCATACTAAAACACTTCTGAGAGTATTAGTTGATGGCAAAGCTTTTAAGTATAAACCCCTAATCACCGCAATGGTTCAGGTAGCGGCGACGAAGACGGAATTACTTGAGATCCAGAGACCTAGAAAACCACTTGTTGATTTAAGTAGGTTTAAGTTACCAAGGCATTACAGGAATGCTCTTGAGAACGAGAAACTCCAGCAGATGTGGAAGAGACAGTTTGGGCTTCCTGACCATGTTAGGGTTGTGAAGGTCTCAGTATCCGTATGCCCAGTATGTAGTAGGCAAATACCGATGGCTGTGTATGAGGAGGATGGTGCCATATGGCTTAAGAAGACCTGCCCTGAACACGGCACATTCAGAGACCTTTATTGGGGTGATGCCGAGCTTTACTACTACTTCCTCCAGTGGGATGCGCCTGAATACATAGGCAAGGGAACCGCCAATCCAAATACTGACCTAAATTACTACCTGGCAGCCGGCAGTTGTCCACAGGGATGCGGATTATGCCCAGTTCATAAGACCAACACTGTGTTGGCAATAATTGATGTAACAAATAGATGTAACATGAAGTGCCCAGTATGCTTTGCTAACGCCTACGCCGCTGGCTATGTCTACGAACCAACGCTGGAGCAAATAGAACAAATGCTAAGGACACTTAGGGCTCAGAAACCATGGGCCCCCAATGCAATACAGTTCAGTGGTGGTGAACCAACCCTAAGGAATGACTTGCCTGAAATAATTAGGATGGCTAAGGCCCTTGGTTTTGACCATATTGAGGTTAATACTAACGGTATAAGGATTGCTAACGATATTGATTACTACAAGAAGTTGTTGGATGCGGGTATGTCAACAATATACCTGCAATTCGACACGATCGACCCCAATAATCAAGGTGTTTGGAGACATAGGCTTTATGACCCGAGAGCCTATGTTGCTGTTAAGAGGAAGGTTATTGAGAATGCGAGGAAGATTGGGCATAGGTCTATCGTGCTTGTGGTTACCATGGCTAGGAACTACAACGATAAGGATATCGGCAAGATAATTGATTTTGCCGTTGAAAATAGGGATGTTGTTAGATGGATAAACATACAGCCAGTGGCCTTCGCAGGGAGAGCCAAGGAGTATAGTCCTGAGGAGATTAGGCAGTTTAGAATAACAACACCAGACGTCATTAATGAGATAGAGGCACAGACAAATGGTAAGATAAGTAAGTGGGATTGGAGACCCGTTAATTGGCCCGTGGCTCTTGGCAAATTAGTGGAAGCCATTACTGGCAATCCCAAACCATTATTTGGTAACAATCCAGTCTGCGGTGCATCTACCTTTATTTATTACGATGAAGATACTAAGGACATATTACCCATTACAAAGGTAGTTGATGTTGATGGCTTTGAAAAGACCGTATGGGACTTACATAGCAAGGCCGTTAAGGGTGGTGTCTGGAGGGGTATTGCCGCCGTCGAAACATTAAAGCTTCTTAGGTACGTTAAGCATAAGGGCTTTAGAGACATACTCGCTGATTTCTTGATAAAGAAGGACTATGAGTCGTTGGGTAAGGTAATGTTTAATGTTATTGGTTTAGGCATAATGCACTTCATGGATGTGTTTAATTTTGATGTACAGAGGGTTCAGAGGTGCGATATTCATTACGCAACGCCTGACGGTAGGATCATACCCTTCTGTACAATGAATAACTTCCATAGAGATAAGGTAGAGCACAGCTTTAAGATGGACGTTAAGGATTGGCTGAAGATAAAGCTTGCAAAGAATACTGCCGTTTACGTATAAGCATATTTATTCTTAACTGCCAAAGTAATTATTAATAAGGATTCCTTATACCTAATCATGTGAGATCTAGAGATAGGCTGGCGCTGGATTCTATCATTGATCTAAGCGATAATTTATTAATAATAGTACCGCCATTCATAAATTCCCTATTATCGTCAATCATATTCTTAATTGAACGATTTAAAAAGAACTTAATAACCCATATTACATTACTAACGTTAGATTCGCTGGACGAGTTAAACGAAGTAATTAACAGGTATAGTTCCATTTTATTCGTAGACCCGCCGATCGTCATTAAAAACAATAAAATTACAAACTCCCTCAATGGTAAGAGAGTATTCGCAATTAGTAAGGATGATGTTGAGTGGGTTAATGCAGATGTTTCTCTTAATTATTCAGAATCATTACCACAGTTAATATGGCAGTTACTGGATGATGAATTAAGTAGAGATTCATTAAGATTTCTAGAGACTGCGGTTGTTTACGAATCAACAATAACCCCTAACTATGATGCATCATCGTTTAATGGCTGGTCAACCACAGAGTCCATAAACTATCCTTCATTACCTGGCATACTTAGATTACCACTCGCTGTGGCTCTTTCACGTACATTCTCCCCAATAATACCTGGAATTACGGGTAATGAGACTGAGGCAAGGAGCCTTGTTAAGACCATTAGTAAAAGGACAGATATTATGTATAAGGATCTTAGTGAAAATGAAGTAATGGCATTAATAAAGTACTTAAGCGATTTCGTACTTAGAGCTGGATTAAGGGGTGAGTACCTCGATAAATTACTCTCCACATTTAGAAAATGGAGCGATAGTACTATTGATGTCCTCGAGTCAATACTGGCGATAGAATCGCAACTTGCTCTGTGGGAGTATGTGGGGGGTATTATGAGCCCTATAATTAATCCACAGAGCGTTAAGGATATGGATAACCTAATTACTAAGTATATATCAATACTTAGCAACTACCTGGGTCAATTGATTAAGGGCGGTGAGATAGTCGTAGAGTGTAACCAACCATTGACATTAATTGATAGGTTATGTTCAATAATCAACTTCTTTACTGAAAGCCGTAATCAAGTATTTCTATTGCAGGAAAAGAACATGCAGATAAACTGCGTATTTGGCGAGGAGACAACGGACACGGATTTACTATTTAAACGGGATAACTACTTAATATCGATAAAGGGACCCTTACAATGAGGATAAGAGGTAAAGTGGTCCTGGAGATAACAATGGATTCAGCCAATGATTGCCAGGTCGCAATTAAATCATTGATGCCTGACGAGATGGGTTTACCGCAGGGATTATCGTCAAGCATTAGGTGCATTGATAATAAATTAATGTACGAGATAAGTTATGACATCGATAGTGAAAGGCTGTTGAGCGTTTATAATACGATTGACGATTTCATTAGGAACCTAAAGGTGGTAATGAACTCCCTCAATCAATTACGAGGGTAAAAATATAAAAAGGGTTATGCGAACATCGTTAAGATCACCGTGTCAGAGCAAAAGGAGGTAAAGGCAGGCAAGTGGATGATAAAGAAGTGGTTTACTGTATACTCTCCAGCATTGTTTAATGGCATAGAGATCGGCGAAGTACCTGCCAATGAGCCCTCCTACCTGGTTGGCAGGACCATTGAGATAACATTATTTGATATAACGAAGGACCTCAGTCACTTACATATAAAGCTAAGGTTTCAAATCGATAGAGTTGAGGGTGATAAAGCATATACTAGGTTTAAGGGTATGGAATTAACGAGAGATTACATAAAGAGCTTAATAAGGAGAGGTTCCAGCCTCATTCAGTTAATCCAGGACATAAATACCACAGATAATGCGGTCTTGAGAGTCACCATTTTAGCCATGACACCGACAAGGTGCAAAACAAGCCAAAAGAAGGCTATTAGGAAAAGTTTTGTGAATGCATTGACCGAGCTTTCGAATAAGCTTGATTTTAATGGATTCATTAAGGCCGCGGTATATGGCGACATTAGTAATCAATTATTTGCAGTCGGTAAGAAAATATACCCATTAAGGAAAGTTGAGGTTTTCAAAATAAAGATTTTGAGATATCCAACAGGTGGTGAGGTTAAGCCACCTACAAAGGAAATAAAGATTGCAGAGGCAGAGACTCAGCCAGCGTCTTCACCCTCCTCATCCTCCTGATAAGTCCTATTTAGTCTCTCCATCATCTCCCTATACCTCATCTCCCTTCTCCAATTCTGAATCCACCTATATACAGTAGCATGTTGTCTACCTCTAATGAGCATCTCCAATGCTTCCCTGGTGGCCTTAACATTCTCATAAGGGCCAAGCACAGCTATATATCTATCACCAACAACAATCTTAGTATCGGTTAACTCCTGGAGAACTCTCTTTGCCCTACCATCTTCACCAATTATTCTTGCCTTAATCCTACTTATGTGGGCTTTATCCTTTTCGACGTAGTCCCTAAGGTCGATGATTTCGAGAGCATAATCATCACTTCTTAGGCTCTGGGCATCATCATAATCAAACCCATAAGATATGGCCTCCACTATGCTCTTTGCCTTCATTAATTGATCAAAATTTGTATTGTCGCTGGGCATTATCGTAACCTCACCACTCTCACTATTGATGAGTATTCTTACGCCAAATTCCTCTTCTATGGACTTTACAGAATCGCTTAATGCCTTTAATCTATTCTTCTCAACAATTACTTTGAAGCCACCCTTTATGTAGTCGCTAATCATGTTCCATCCATCGTATAGGACTCATACCTTAAAAACCTTGCTTTCTTCGGTTATTTTGTTCATTATTAATAATTATAATTATTACTATGGTAGGAAAATTTTAAATATAGTACCTAGCAAAAATTGGGTAGTATGAGTTTACCCAGTTTACCCAGTTCACTCCCAACAATAAGCCTATGCAATAAGGGTAAGGTATTGGTTAGAGTTGACATGAATGTCCCCATCGATAAGACCACTGGAAAAATACTTGATGATTATAGGATTGAGGCGCACTCAAAGACCATCAAGTATCTAGTTGACTTAGGTCTGTCTGTAGTAGTTATTACTCATCAAGGAAGGCCTGGGGAACCCGAGTTTACGACACTTGAAAACCATGCATCAGTGCTTAGTAAGTATCTCGGTAAGGATGTACGTTTTGTCGAGGACGTTATTGGTCCTAAGGCACGTGAGGAGATAGCTAGGTTAGGGCCGGGTGAGGTTCTTATGCTTGATAACCTTAGACTTATTAGTGAGGAGGTTATTGAGGGAGAGCCGCAGAAGTTAGCTAATACTTACTTAGTTATGAAATTAGCACCGTTATTTAATTACTTCATACTTGATGCCTTTGCCACAGCCCATAGGTCTCAACCAAGTATTGTTGGTTTTCCATACGTGCTACCAAGTTGTATGGGCTTAATCATGGAGAGTGAAGTTAATGCATTGGGCAAGGTATTAAATACGAAGGGGGTCTCAACAGTATTGATAGCTGGCGGCGCCAAGGTTCCAGAAACTGTAAAGACGATAAAGGCGCTCCTTAGCAAAGGGTTAGTGAGTAAGGTGTTAGTTGGTGGTTTAGTTGGGAATCTATTCCTGGCGCTGAGACATGGAAACAATAAACTGATGAATGGTGTTAAGGTTGGTCAGGATACGATAAACGACGTATTAGATACGATGAAGCTATTTAATGATAAGGTTATACTTCCTGTAGATGTTGTTCAATCCGACGGGGAAGTTGCGGAGCCAGCGGTAGCGCAATCAAGCCTTGATATTGGTCCAGCCACAATAGAGCTATTTAATTCTCATTTAACGTCCGCAGAAATAGCAATTATGACCGGACCAATGGGTCTTGTTGAGAACGATAAGTATTCAAGGGGTACTATGGAGGTTATGAAGTCCATGGTTGATAATGCACAATTCACAGTCATTGGCGGAGGCCACACAATAATGTCGGCAAGGAAGTTCGGTCTAATAAACAGGATAAGCCACATATCAACAGGTGGTAGGGCGTTTATACAATTCCTCGCAGATCCATACTTACCGGGAATAAAGGCGCTCGAGATTTCAAGGTCGAGGTTCTGGGTGTGAAATCATGACCGTTAAGGTTGGCATTGTTGGTTATGGAACGATCGGTAAAAGGGTTACTGATGCTATAATGAAGATGGACGACATGACGCTTATCGGCGTTGTCAAGCAAACACCTGATTACGAGGGCGAAGTTGCGGTTAGTAAGGGAATCAAGCTATACACATATGAGGATAAGTTGAGTAAGTTTGAGAAGGTTGGTATTAAGGTTGCTGGTACTGTTAATGATCTGTTAAGGAGCGTCGATGTTATAATAGACGCAACACCTGACGGTGTTGGCGCAGAGAATAAGGCTAAACTCTATGAGCCAGCAGGTCTTAGAGCCATATTTCAAGGTGGTGAGGAGGCTGAGGTCGCTGAAACAAGCTTTAATGCCTTGGCGAATTACGATATGGCAATTGGTAAGAGGTTTATTAGGGTCGTTAGCTGTAACACGACGGCATTATCAAGATTAATAAGTGCGTTCTTACTTCATGGCTATAAGATAAGGAGAGTCAGGGCTTACCTTGTTAGGCGTGGTGCAGATCCCAGGGAATTTAAGAAAGGCCCGATCAACGACGTTGTTTTTAACCCGGCAACGGTACCTAGTCACCACGGTCCTGACGTTCAGACGGTATTACCAACAATAGACATAGTTACCATGGCGGTTGCTGTACCGACAACAATGATGCATCTACATATGGTTAACATAGAGTTTGATGGACAAATAAGTAGGGGTGAGGCAATAAAGGTTCTTGAGGAGACGCCTAGAATTTTGTTATTCAATGCGTCCTCGAAGAAGTTTGAGTCGTTAGCCCAGATAATCGAGTGGGCTAGGGATATGGGTAGGCTTAGGGGTGATCTCATGGAGAATGCGGTTATTGAGGACTCAATAACGGTATTCCAAAACGAGCTTTTCCTAATGCAGGGTGTTCACCAGGAGAGTATCGTGGTTCCTGAGAATATAGATGCCGTAAGGGCCATGTTTAAATTAAGTGATAAGTGGTCCTCAATTAAGAAAACAGATACTGCGCTTGGCTTAGTAAGTGCAGGTAAGAATTACAACTTAACTTAACGTGCGCCTCAAACTTTTAAGTCCAAACTAACTCCTCAATTCATATGAACATAGATTTAGTCGGTAAATTATCAACGGAAATAGGACCTTCTGGGTTTGAGGATCGCGTCAGGCAAGTGATTATTGGCTTTATTACTGATTATGCTGATGAAATCAAGGTAGACAACCTGGGCAATTTAATTGCTCGATTGGGTAATGGTCCTTTGCGTATCCTAGTGAGTGCGCACATGGATGAGGTCGGTGTAATGGTCTCGCACGTGGATCAAAGGGGTTTCCTAAGGATAATACCTATTGGTGGTTTAGACCCATGGGTACTGTTGGATAAAGAGTTGGTCTTTATGGGTAAAAATAATGATATTGTTGGTGTTGTTGGTGTTGATCCTCCGCATCTACGTAGAGAGAAGCCGCCATCAAAGTTTGAGGAGCTTTATGTTGATGCGGGCTTTAGTTCTAGGGATGAGGCGTTAAAGAATGGTATTATTCCTGGCACGCCAGGTACATTCGTCGGGGATTTTAGGCAGAGAGGTCCTACAATAATTGGTAAAGCATTTGACAATAGGGTTGGTTGTTCCGTCCTAGTTGATGTATTGAAAGAGATTAAGAACAAGGTTGGTGGTGATGTATCCATATACTTTGCGTGGAACACTCAAGAGGAAGTTGGACTAAGGGGTATCAATGCCGTTGTTAATTATGTGAATCCTCAATTAGCCTTCGTTGTGGAGACCACGATTGCCGCCGACGTGCCTATGATTGGTGAGGATCTATGGATTACGAGGATTGGCGGAGGAGTTGCCTTAAGGGCCTTTGATAGGTCTATGATAGCTAACCCTAGATTACTATCAGCAGCGCTTGAACTTGCTGATTCAAAGGGTATTAGGTATCAAGTGCAGGTGAATCCTTATGGAGGTACGGATGCGGGCGCAATACACATTCATAGTGTCGGTGTACCAACGTTAGTGTTATCAACCCCTGCTCGTTACATTCATTCGCCAGCCTCATTAGTAAATATTGAGGATGTTGATCAGGTCAAGTTAATACTTAAGGAATTATTGCTGAATATTGAGTTTGTTAGAAGTAGAGTACTAATTGGTGGTTAATTACATGGAACGCAGGAAATACGTAATGACCTTAATAGGTAAGGAACAAGCCGTCGTAGGTAAAACCTTCAGGCTTTACTCAATACCTGGTGAATGTAAAAGGTGTAGGTTGTATAGTATTTGTGTTGCTAAGCTTAAGCCAGGTAGGGTATACAAAATAGTTAATGTTAGGCATGTCGGCCTTCCACAACCCAATAAGTGTCTATTGACCGGCGAGGATATGGTGCCGATAATAGCTGAGGAGTTGCCAATAATCGTTCCAATACCCATTAAGTCATTTATTGAGGATGTGACAATAACGTACAAAGTACCTCAAGGCAACTGCGATGAGTTAAGGAGGTATATACCCAGTGAGCAGGTGCTTAAGGATGGGACAAAGATAAGGATTCTTAGGGAGGTTGGTAGAGTTAAGTGTAAGAATGATGAATACGTGTTAGCAGAAGTAACGCCTCTTGATTAGGTGAGCATTGAGAATGCCTCTGGCGTGTATACGAAATCAGGTGGTAATTTGCCAACACGCTTATAGTACTTAACCAACCTATGTATTTTAGATTCGACCAGGTTTAATCCTCTCTTGGCACTAAGATCCTTTGGATGCTCCTCAAGGTGCTTCCTAATACGTATAGCCCTTCTAATTAGGTTCATTAAATCCTCAGGTATTTGAGGAGCTAAGCCATGCTCCTGAAGAATTTCAGTAATGTCCTTACCAGTAATGGGCTTAACAAGTGGTATGCCGTACTGATCTCTAAGTATTACACCGATCATTGATGGCGAGAAGCCTCTCTTTGCAAGTTCAATTACTAATTGCTCAACCTCCTCCTGCGTGTACGAAACCCAGGATGGCGTAACTTTAGACACAGGCCTTACGCTTGAGCTCCTACCTCGCTTATGCCTACTGCGATGAGGCACGCTTAACGATTACTGGGCGAGTTTTAAAATTTATTTGTTCCTAAATCACGTAGAATCAATTACGTGCCCTATCAATATTAGAGATAAGAGACAAATAGGTCATATTTCTTACTTAACGGCATACCTAACCATTCTCCGTATCCTGCCCATTAACGCATGAACCCTTGATGCCAAATCCTTACCTAGTGATTCCTCGTAGCCCTGGAAAAAGTCCTTAAATAGTACTTGGCTTTTATCCTTACGAAGCGCCTCAAAGGACCTCATAGTAACATTAATATCAATAGCCAATTTATACAACGCCCTTAAATCCTGAAGTGTTGGTGTCCTGCCTAGAATTTCTGAAAGACCAAAATCTATCATATAGAGCTTCCCGTTAACAATCAGCATGTTTGCTGGTGTTGGATCACCATGTACGATACCATTCTTATGGAGTAAACCAAGATAATTACCCATGGTCCTTACGTAGCTAAGTACCTCATTACTAACCTCATCATTATCCAGCAATAATTTAACAAGCGAAATACCCCTAAGATACTCCATCCTAATCCTCATGTTAAGGAGGTCAACATCAAAGACCTGAGGCACTGGTATACCTAATTCCCTAGCCCTAATCATCGCTCTAACCTCATTAATGGTTCTATACCTACGAATATAATTATCAAACTCAGCCCTCCTATAACCCTTTGGTACTCTCTCCTTAA
>JAGDXB010000115.1:0-1769 GCA_023256215.1 Vulcanisaeta sp.
CTTGGAGCTATCCGTGAAGATACTCATGGGTGAAGTATTGGAGTTAAAGCCTCCTGAGGATGGTCCATATCCAAAGGTTATAAATCACGGAAAGACTAGGGGGAGCATTATTGGTGGTAATTTAACACTCTTCACGTTATTACAGGGTACACCGTATAGGCCTGACCCAGGTAATAAGGTATTGTTCTTGGAAGATATTAATGAGGAGGCATATAGGGTCGATAATTACCTAACCGTGTTAAAACTAAATAAGGTATTGATGAGTGTTAATGGTATTGTTTATGGCGAGTTCCCAGAGCCTGAGGATAAGGGTCCTCACCCAAGCCTTGAGGAGATTATCATTGAGAATACCAGAGATGCCACAAATGCGCCGTCTTTCATTGGGTATCCGTGTTGTCATGGTGGTGATGAGCATGGCTATAATGTGTATCCCGTACCAATCGGCATAGACGTCGAGATTAATGCTGATGATGCTTTCCTGGTAATGAGGGAATCATTAACTGAGTAAGAGTCTCGTTATGCATTTTTACAACAAATTTCATTAAATTAATTCACCCTTACCCGGCTCAAGCTCTGCAATCTCATTCACGGATTTTAAACCGTATATCCTAACTAACGTACTTGAAGCGGCGAACGCCCCATTATCGGCCTTACTAATGAATTATAGTATTTCCTCTTTCTATCATTGTTCAAAACCTCATCAGTATACATCGTCATTATGAATAAATCAGTGCAGCACTGTCTAATGAGCAATATGCCCGTATTTAGCGCTGACTCTATACCATTAGTATCCCTGAGAAAAGCCGCGAGTTTCTTAATCATAGTCTCAACATCGCTGGACTCTTTGTACAGGGAGGCCGTGAGACGTGCAAGTACGTACGTATCAGAAACCTTATTAATTCTCAACTAAACCTCATAATCACTCCTTAAAACCTTATATGCCTTATACTTATTAATGACCCCATTATGAACAACGTACAATTCACCATCCTTTGTATAAGGCATGATCGGGTGCACCATATCAATCTTAATCAACTTCTTATCCGCAGCATTTAATACATGGGGTATTCCGTAAAATGCTCGAACTAAGCTTGTGTGCTTAATGTGGTTATTGGTAATTGATAATTTGCGTCTATGTATATGGGTGTTATTAATTTATAGCTAAGACTTTAGCATTTCATTTTTGCCGTAGGCAATAATTGTGAAGCTCCCAACCTTCGCGGGTGGCATCCCTGAATGATTGGAAGCCATTAATAATCAAGTCCTTAGCCGATTCATGGCTTGAGAACACGAAGATTCTACACATAATCCAAAAGTATTAGTAGGCCCATATACTTAAAAGTATGTCGTTGTCTTCATTATTTATGGACAATTGTGTTGTTGGTGATGGTGTAAATCTCGTGGAGTTAGCCGATAGGTTTGGAACGCCGTTAATAGTGTATGATTTAGGAAAAATTAGGGAGAATTATGAGGCACTTAAGGAGAGTCTTGGCGCCAAGGTTCTCTACTCCATAAAGGCTAATCCAAGTCTTGCAATACTCACGTTTTTAAGGAAGCTTGGCTCAGGGGCTGACGCTGCATCACCTGGTGAGATATTTCTAGCGCTAAAGGCTGGTTTTAGGTCGAGCGATATTCTATACACGGGCGCCTACCTCTCGAATGACGATATTAAGTACGGTGTTGATTCAGGCGTGATATTCAACTTCGATTCAAAAAGGGCCTTAGAAAGGGCCCTGGCCCTTGGCTATAGGCCCAGGCTCGTCTTCTTT
>JAGDXB010000115.1:1779-14314 GCA_023256215.1 Vulcanisaeta sp.
TGACCTAGGTTATGGCAGGGGCTTTTCGCCTGGTGTCACATTGGCTGGTGAGGAGAGTAAGTTTGGGATGTTCCTAAACGACGCCATTGAAGCATACAAATTCGCCAAGTCCATGGGTGCCGAGGAGTTTGGCATCCATGCCATGATGGGTAGTAACGTGCTTGATCCTGATTACTTCCTTAGGATTGCCGAGTTACTTAGGGAGCATGCCGAGATTATTGAGGATAAGGTTGGCATTGATATTAGGTATTTCGATATGGGCGGTGGCTTTGGCATACCCTACAAACCTGAGGAGAGGCCTCTCGACCTCAGCAGGTTGAGTGACCTTAGGAACTTCTTCCCTGGTGAGTTGTGGGTTGAGCCTGGTAGATTTATTGTTGCCAACGCAGGTTATCTATTGACGAGGGTTACCGAGGTTAAGAGAAAGGGTGGTAAGACCTACGTTGGCGTTGATGTTGGTATGAACGTACTCATTAGGCCCATGCTTTACGGGGCCTACCACCACATTATTAAGTGTGGCGAGTCTGAGGGTTTTGAAACCGTGGATGTTGTTGGCCCTATATGTGAGAACACGGATAAGCTCGCCATTAATAGGGAGTTGCCTAGAGTTAGGGAGGGTGATCTACTTGTTATACTCAATGCTGGCGCGTATGTATATTCAATGAGTAGTAATTACAATGGTAGGCCAAGACCCGCCGAGGTCGTTGTCTTAGGCAGTGAGTACGGAATAAGTAGGTTTAGGGAACCACTGGATTTACTCACCATGTGGCAGGTCGTTCCTGAATTTATTTAATCTATTTATCGCTATTTATTTAATATACTTACTAGGAGAAGTTTACTTAAATAAGGTCCCTTAATCCTAGTTCTTCGTGTCTGCATGGGACGAATTAATAAAGATGGTTGGTACAATAGGCAGTATTAGGGATTTGTTTATGAAGGCCAGGTCCGCCGGTTTTAATGTTGCCGAATTAATGAATAATTACTTGCGCAGTGAGCCCCTGTTCAACTTCATTGGTCTTGAGTTTGTTGAGGTTGGTGATGGCTTTGTTAGGGCTGTTTTTCCCTATAAGCGTGAGATCCTTAGGCGTGGTGGTATGGTTCATGGTGGTGTTGTTATGACTGTTATTGACACGGTCCTTGGTACTGCCGTTATGACGGTTAATGACGGTATTGACCAATACACGGCAGAACTAAAGGTTCACTTCCTAGAACCACTTATTGACGGTCCATTCACGGTGGAGGGTAAGGTCATAAGAGCCGGTAGGCACTTGGCAGTTGCGGAAGCTCACGTCTATGACGCAAATAAAAAACTATGCGCGGTAGGAATAGGAACATGGTTCATGGTGAAGAGTCGTAACAATAAACAAAGCAGTGGCCAACCTGCCCAGGCCTAAATATACTCCCTGATATATTCAAGGAAATTATTTATTCTTCACCCACAATTAATCATTAATGTTTAGGGTCCTTGACCTAACGAGGCTATACCCAGGCGGTGTAGCTACTAAACTACTACTCGACCTGGGCTTTGAGGTCATTAAGGTTGAGGACACCGAGGTTGGTGATTACCTTAGGGATATATCGCCCAAGCTCTTTGAGTGGTTGAACGCGGGTAAGAAGAGCGTAGCCGTAAACCTCAAGGATGATAGAGGTAAGGCCATATTCTATGAGTTGGTTAGGAGGAGTGATGTTATTATTGAGGGCTTTAGGCCCGGCGTAACCAAGAGGTTGGGTATCGACTATGAGACGCTTAGCAAGATCAATGGGAAGATTGTCTATTGCTCAATAAATGGCTATGGAAGCCAGGGCCCATATTCACAACTGCCTAATCACGACATAAACATAGTAAGCATGGCCGGTCTCCTAGATCCAGGGCTCTTCAGTGACTCGGTGCCTAGGCCGTTGACCGTGCAGGTGGCTGACGTAGGGTCGGCATTACTGTGCGTAATAGGCGTCCTGGGGCTACTGCTTAGGGGTGTTGGTGGTTATATCGAGACTTCTATGCTTAACGCCGCGTTGCTATTTAATACGTTGAATATGGCCATGGTTTACGAAGGCTCAGAACCAACGTTGACGGGTAAGTACCCATTCTATAACGTGTATAGGTGCAGGGATGGGTATGTGAGTATTGGGGCCATTGAGGAGAAGTTCTGGCAGGGCCTGTGCAAGGCCCTTAATCGTGAGGACCTGATAAGTAGGCAGTTTGACAAAACAGCCATTAATGAGTTGGCAAAGGAGTTCAGTAAGTATAGTGTCAGGGAGGTGCTAGAGCTACTCTGGAGATTTGATGTACCGGCAGCACCCATAAACTCAATACAGGAATTAGAGAGGGATCCGCATTTATCGGCCGTGGGCTTTACCACACAGGGTTTCCTAAATCCGTTACTCATTAACGGTATAAGGTTAGGAGGTGGTGGTAGGGCTCCTAGGAGGGGAGAACATACGATAAGTGTGCTCAGGGACCTTGGATTTAGTGACTATGAAATTAACGAGCTCATCAAAGATGGCGTTGTTGGAGTGTGACTTATTAATTCCAATGCACCGTTCTCCACATCCTAACGACCCTCCCCACTCCTCGGCTCCCGTCGGGCATTGCCCATCCTTGGGCGTCAATGGTCAGTTTCCCACGGGCTATACGTATGAGATAAAGTATACAATTCAGCGGCGCAGGTTTTAAATCGTATTACATTAATTCATTAATTAATGTATTACTAATGAGTGGTAGTGTTGTAATTACGGTTAGGATACCGAGAAAGCTGAAGGAAGCCATGGATAGGTGTTCAGATGTCATTAATTGGAGTGAGGAGATTAGGAATTTCATAATGAGGAGAATCACTGAACTCAAGCAGGAGGAGGCGTTAAATAAGTTGAATAGTATTATCGAGAGACTTCCTGAATTACCTCCAGGTTCTGCAGTATCCCTTGTGAGGGAGGACCGTGACAGCCATTGATGCCTCGGCATTAGCAAAGTACGTGCTAAGAGAAAGAGGTTGGAGGGAGGTTTACGAATTTATACGTGATAATAAGCCAATATACTCAGTTGATCTCATAATTAAGGAAGTAACCAATACATTATGGAAGTACGTTAAGAGACAATCAATTACTGATAATATGGCCTAGAATTATTCGATGCCGTGATGGAATTATTCGATAGCGGTGTCATAGCATTAGAACCCGAGAGATACTACCTACGGGATGCACTTACGATAGCATTACGTAGTGGAATTACTGTATACGACTCTCTTTACGTGGCCCAGGCAACGGTAAAGGGCCCCTTATTAACATGCAAAGTGTAAGCCAACGCGGCCAGAGACCTAGGGCTGTATCCTTTTTTGTGTTAGTAAATGTCTTTTTACCGCTATTCGTGTTTATCTTCCCTGTTTGTTCAACCCCCTTAGTGCTATTAGGTATGCTGAGGCTGTGTGCCTATCTAGCCCGTATTTCCTCATTACCTCATCATGTTGTTGCGAGTTTGTTGTTCCTTTGGGGTTTACATAGATGGTTCTCATGGCATAAAGTGGTGCCTTGTAGGATATCACCTCTATTGTCCTGCTCCTGAAAATGCTTACCCTATAGTTGTAGTTTCTCGAGCCTCTATCACCATTCCTCACCCAGTAATATCTAAGATAACCAATGGTCCTGGGATTCTCCAAGGATATTGCTAAAACACCATGGTGATAGGCATAGTTTAACAGCTCATGTATTGCCTGGTGTATTTTCGTCCATGCAACCACTCCTTTAAACCCCCTAGCCGTTACCTCCCTGAACCAAAACGTCTTCACATCCCTCAACCTACCATACCTATCAACTATGGCTAAGTTTAACCTATTAACATTCACATCAACACCACCAATCAGATTCCCCCTAGGCTCACTATACCTCCTCATAACATCGAGATATAGGCTGTACGGCACCATGACCTGCAGACCACAGTACAGGTGCATGTTGCCGGGGCGGAAGTTGTATCCCCTAACCATTACCCTAGCTGGGTAGCCCACTTCATACTTGCCTGCCCTTTCTATGAGCACCTTCAACAGTTCCACATAGCCCTTAGGCGTCTTCAGCCCTATGTCTATCCTTTTTGAAGCCCCATCATAATTCAGCACTAGCACTTCAGCCCTATTTACTGATAACAGCCTTATGTTTAAGTTTCCCCTCTTCTCGCTCTCCGCCTCGCTCTGGAATAACAACCACTGCCCTAGCTCTATGTCCCTTATGTTCACCCCTAGCTTCCTAGCACTCCTAAGTGTTGAGTGCACTAGGGTTGCCACACCATCTATGTACCTCCTGTTTGGTAAAAGCTCATAGCACCTCTCACGGGCATACTTAAGGAAGCTTGCCTGCGAAAAGCCAAGTAGGGCATCATTACCCTTTACATCGTTTAATAGCCTATGGGCACACAACTTGGAAAACCAAGCAGTATACCAAACCAGCTTGGCCTCTTCCCCATTGACCGTGAAGGGAATGTTTATAGCAATGTAATCTGGCAAGCCCGTATCTTTCATTTAGGGATATATACCCCAGAAGGTTTTTTAACCCTTCCCTTTAGAATATGTCTTGGTGGTCCTTGGTTCCCGAGACCCGTGGGCGAACCGCGGTGAGGGGCCAGGGAGTCGCCGCAATGAAGCCGGAGGTGGGGATAAACAACCATCAACAACCACCCCCGGCAGAGCGGTCTCCGTTATTCTCATGTGATGCCAACCAGTTATTTTAGCCTGTTGCTGTGCAATAAACTTAATAGGTAATTGTCCTGCACGGATGTTGTATGTGGAGGAGGGTTTCAATTCTGGTTAAGGTCTTCGAAAAGAGGAACTCCGTGATCACCTGGATCGATAATAAACCGATACTTGTGGTTAAGCATGGCGATAATTACTATGGAATGCTCGCGATATGCGCGCACATGGGCTGTGCACTGCTGACGGACGTGAATGGCTACATAGCCACCTGCCCAGCGCATCAGGCAAAGTATGATGTCAGAACCGGCGAAATGATTGAGAAACCGCAGGTGAGACCTGATGTACCCTGTGAATATGCTGACGTAAAGACGCCATTACCAACCTATAAGGTTAGAGTTACGCAGGATGGATTCCTCGAGATTGATGTCTAACTAACTCTGCAACAGCATTAATTATCGCTTTAAACACGCCTTTTAACGCTACCTCAATATCCTTAAGCGTTAGCCTTCTACTGAACGTGTGTCTCTTCCTAGTATCCGATAACTTCCTAAACACGATCCTATCATCCTCAATATAAACAACTAATACGTCACCCTCCTTAATCCTAAGCCTCTCCCTAATGCTTACAGGTATTGTGACCTGGTAATTCCTAGCGACCTTGACCTCTTCCATACTACACCACTACCAAGAAAGCCCCTAGCTCTAATCAGGGAAGAACATGCCATTCTTCGTATTTAACATCCCCCTGCTATCCAGTGCCCTCTTTATTGACCTAAGTACGTTGAGTGCATTACCAAGCTCGTACTTCAGCCATCTAGACCGTACAATACCAACACCATGGTGGTGGCTTATGGAACCACCATTCCTCAATGTGGCCTCCATCGCCTTATTCCATATTTCCCAGTAGGTATCTACGTCTGGCTTGAATAGTATTGTGAAGTATATGCATGCTCCGTTAATGTATAGGTGCGATATGTGGGCCATAACGCCTAATACACCGTTGGTCTTAAGCAGTGAATCCCTGAAATCCCTATATAACGGAATAGTCCTGGACCAGGTGGTCGAAACCTCTATCGTGTCGAACCACAGCCCATACTTCTTAACCATCTCAATCTCCTCCTCAACGTTAAACCTAGTCCTTAACCAATCCTCAAAGTACTTAGTTCCCAAATAGCTGCCACCATGGCTCTTAGCAATCTCATTAGCCCTCCTCCACAACGCCTGAACTAAGTCGTCGTAATAACCCTCAAAGCTTATTATTAATAATGGCTTATTGAGACCGAACCTAAGTGATGCCTCACTCTCGTCATATAGCCTGGCAACGGCAGGAACAACCCTCCTCATCATCAACTCCCTAAGTGCCTCCACGCCCTGTTCCAGGGAGTTGAATTCATATGCGCCGTAAATTGTGGATGTCGGTAATGGCACAATCCTAAGTACGGCCTTTGTAATCACACCAAGCATGCCCTCCGAACCAATGAATAGGTACTTAAGTGATGGACCTGTGGATGCACGGGGCGCATTGCTACTCCTTAACCAAGTAACATCACCATTGGGTAGAACAACCTCCATATTTATCACGATATCCTCTATATTACCATACAACGTACTAAACTGCCCAGAACTCATCGTCGCTATTAAACCACCAATCGTTGCATAGTTAAAGGACTGCGGAATGTGCCTAAGGCTATAACCAATCTCATTCAATTTGCTCTCAACATCCCTCAGCTTGGCGCCTGCCTCAACCGTTATTAATGAATCATAGGTATTGACGTCTATTATCCTATTTAGCCTAGTCATGTCGATTATTATAGAGCCAGCACCATACGATGCACCCGTAACGCTTGAACCACCGCCATAAACGACGACAGGTACTAAATCACCGCCTTCATTAATCGCCTTAAGTACCAGTGATATGTCATTAACGCTTTCAGGAATGACAACGGCTAGAGGCTTTGGTAACTCCTCACTGAATATCTGCTCACGCATCAATAGTAATGGCCAGAAATCCCTGGAGTACTTCCTCAATACCTCATCGCTTGTTATTACCTTATCACGGCCTAGTAAATTGATTAGTCTTTCAATTATATCCTGCATTTCATCCCCTCAACAAGTCTCCTAACAACATCCCTATTTAACGATAGCTCCTCCTCGCCAGGATTAACCCGTAACTCCACATTAACATGGATACCCCTAACAATATCATTCAGTGACCAATCACCCTTAAACACCTTCAACAATGCGGCAACACCCCTAGCCGTCGCCTCAACATCCCTCTGCCTCTCAACAACCGTACCCAACGCAGTGGCTAACAACTTAAGAAATAGGGTACTCCTTGATAAACCACCATCAACCCTAACAACACTAACCCCTGAGTAATTCCTAATTTTATCGAAGATTATACCGATCAATTGAACAATACCCTCAACAACAGCCCTCACAAAGGCCTCCCTGGTCGTATTAAGCGTTAAACCATCAATCAAACCCCTAGCGCACGGTCTAGGTGGCACGTTAACGCCAGCCAACGCAGGTATAACTATGATACCCTGGGCACTAACACCACTCAATTTATCTAACTCTTGCGGTGACGTTAATAAACCAAGCTTAACCAACCAATCTATCACCGATCCGGTCGCCGGTAAAAAGCCCTCAACCCCATAAAACACATCGCCACCATACTTAAGTATGAGGAGTGGTAGCAAGCCATCACCAACAAGTCTAAACCTATCAATTACTGCATCCACGAAGGAGCCGGTGCCGTTAGTAACCTTACCACAACCAATACTTAGGCATCCCTCACCAATCATGGCTGCCTGTTGATCGGCAATTAATACGCCGACCCTCATGCCATCAACCTCACCAAGCTCATGAATATTATCAATAACCTCAGGACTAACCTCCCTGGGGATCTTTAATAGGTCATAAATCAAATCAATCCTCCTCAAATTACCTGGATGCCAAAGGCCTGTCAACGCCTCATTACTGGCATCATTAACATACCCACCACCAACAAGATACGCCAGGTATGAACTTAACGTGCCAATAAACACCTCACCCTTCCTTACACGCTCGATGAGGCCCTGCCTATACTTTAATAACCAAAGTATTTGTACAACGGGTGATGTCGGTATTAAGATACTACTCAATAATGGTAGATGCCTCATGAGTGAGTATGGGTATTTATTAACGATTTCCAAGCCCCTCCTATCAAGCCATGTGATTATATTAATAAGCGGGTTACCCGACTTATCCCATGCGATTATTGAGGCCCTATACGTCGAAATACCCAGGTACCTAACGCCTTTATCCCTTGCCGTATTTATTAAGTGATTGAATGCTGACCTAAGTCCATTGGCATCCTGCTCAACATAGTAATTGCCAGGGAATAGCATCGGCACGTTTACGGTCTCGGAATACCTCTGGTTAAGTTCGTCATCGTATACTATGAGCTTTACGTTTGTTGTTCCAACATCAATAACCCCAAGACTCATGAAACCACCCTCCTAATGCTTACCCTCTCCACATCTGGTAAATCAATTACTGCAGCATCACCATTAATCACATACTCCTTATCATTAACTATTACCTTGCACCCCTTACAGGGAATTATCACCCTACGCACATCCCTACTAACCCTATTACCTGGGTATATGGGCAAATCACTATCTATAACTATGAAATCCCTTGACTTACTAGCCAACTCTCTAGCCATTATCCTGCCACTCTCAATAATAATGCCTGGATCATACGTCTCAATGACCGCTTGACCAACAGCCCTAAACTCAGGGAATCGATTAAATGGCTTAAACATAGATATGACCAATGTATCCGCAACAACCCACTCATTATCTACCAAGACCTTCTCAACCCTACCCAGTCCTTTGACATACCTAACCCTACCAACAATAACCTCAGCAGCCCTACGTAAGGTCCCTGCACCTAATTTTATTGGTGACACAATCTTAACGGTAACGCCGCGTTTCATTAATTCCTCGGCCAGGTATATCGCGTATGTATTATCCCCATAAATTATTATGTTCTTACCAGGTAGTAAACCATAGTATAGCATGTCCAGCACCGCATGGTGTGGGTAAATACCCGCAGGCCTATCGCCATAAATACCCAGCTCAGGCATTGTCATAACCCTAAACCCCGTAGCCACCACCACATTGTCAATGAGCCTCCTATACCCACCCCTCCAAACCGCATAGACAGTACCGTCGATTCTCATGGCAGTCGTGGTAAATCGAACATCAACCTCACGTAGCAATTCATTAATGACATCCCTAACCTCAGGTACTATGTTGTGAATGCCGCCCGCATAATCCCTATGCTCAATAACCTCAAAATCGATGCCTAACTTACGCAGCTCCAATGCCAATGAAAGCCCGGCCAACCCTGCACCAATTATCGTGTAACCAACCATGAATTACCACCAGACTTAGTCAACTTTTCTGGATCAATTCCCAATTCCTCGGAAATCACCTTGATAGCCTTGCCGAGACACATCCCCTGACAAATACCCATGCCAAGCCCCGTCCTGAAGATAATACCATCTAGCGTCCTTGCACCACGTCTAATGGCCTCACGAATATCAGCCCTCGTGACTCCCATGCATGGGCAAACAACCTCGCCCTGATCAGCATTGATCGTCCCTCCCTCTTCAATTATGCTCTTCGTCATTACTACGGGATCAACCTCCCTAACCTCATCTTTAGGCGTAAGTACAGCCCCTGCATCCCTGAGCATTTCAATAACCCTCCTGGCTATTGCCGGTGCTGCCGTCAACCCAGGTGATTCAATACCAACTAGATGAATTATATGCTTGCTTAATTTGCTGTATGTTATTATGAAATCATCACCCTCAGGTATCGGCCTAACACCCGCATAAGCCCTTATTGGTATGAAATCCCTCCTCCTCAATAAACCGCCAAACTTCTCATTCAGTATCTCAATATCAGCCTCATTCACCGACCTATCACCCCTATCGCTCATTGATAGGCTTGGTCCCCATATTGTCGTACCAAATACCGTGGGTATTATTGCACCGCCCTTAGTCTTTGGGTTAGGTGCTAATTGAAGCGGCGCCACGATATTCCTCGTCTGTTCACCCCAAAACACAAGCATCACACCCTTACCAAACTCAAGCCTATACTCATCACCAAACATTCTCGCAACATCTGCTGAGTAAAGCCCCGCCGCATTAATCACGTACCTAGCCCTATACTCACCCCTATTCGTCAATATGGCGACCCCATCATCAAGCACCTTGACTTTGACAACCTCGGTGTTAAAGGCAAAGTCAATACCATTCAGCGTACAGAAATTATATAGTTGCGATATTAGTTCAAAGGAATTGATAACACCGTAGTTATTAACCTCAATAGCGCCCAGTCCCTTGACATTGGGCTCACGCTTACGTAATTCACGTGGGCCGAGAACCCTAACTCTAAAGCCATGCTTACCATAAACACGATTGAGGATGAACCACACGGCGGGTAGCGCAATTAGATGAATTGGGTTTCTTGCAACGAGTAATGTGCTCAATCTCCTAACCCTAACATGAAGCCTTTTTGCAATCCCATCATATAGTTTATTGCCCTCAATGGCTAATTTACTCCTTAGTGAATTGAATGGTGGCTGAACAACATGGATAACGCCAGCATGTCCCTTAGAAACCCCAAAGCCAGGTTCAGCCTCTCTATCAATAACAATAACCCTAACTCTATAATGTGCTAACTCATACGCAATAAACAAACCAACAACGCCCGAACCTATTATAGCAATGTCATAATACACGACCAACACCTCGCCTAAGACCAACTATGTAAATAATAAACCAGACAGCAACTAGCAAGAGGCCTATTAATTCCGTTGGTAATAACAGTGTTGATAGTCCTGGTTGATATAGCTTTATGTAGGCATAGGCAATCATCAGTATTATTACGTAGGAGAGCAGCCCCTGCGAAAGCACGTAACCCAAACCCTTAACCCAGGTGTTATTAATCACGTACGCCCTAAGCATTAATAATGCAACTAGCATTGTAGGCGCTGTGGATAGTAAGCCATAGATTATTAATGGCTCATCACTGACCAAGAAGGATTGAATTGCCTGGACATAAATAATTGCGTATAGGATTACCGGGATAATTATTGAGAGAATGACTGAAATATACGACCCACCTTTAATACGCATAAGTACCAAGCCTATTACCGAGAAGATTATTAAACCAATGAGAAATCCCAAAAGCAATGGTGGTGCCTCACCAGTGTTGCCTAGGTAATTAAGGAAGCCCGTGGTTAATGTTATCAACCCAATTAGAGATGCCGTAACGACAGAGCCACCGGCAATACTAAGCGCCCTTAATGTTAATGACCCAGCAACCTCCCTACCTATGGGTAGTAATGACACTGCCATTAGGTCTATTGTTAGGGCCATGATCAGCCATAGAAACAATGGTGTGTATACCATAGGTACATATGAAAAGTCCTTACTTACATACACAGACGAACCTAATTCTGCCAATGTTATATTGCTGGATCCATACCTTAAGTATGGAAGCTCATTAAGCGGTATTTGCGGCTTTAGTGGGAATAAGCTTGATAGATCCCTATAATTAGGAGCGTTGGGTATTGAGTATACATTACTTATTAACGGAAATCCCTGCGACCCATTAAATATTATCGGTTCCCTACTCATGCTGAAGTAGAAGAAGTCAAGGGGTATGTTACTCTCCAGCACATACCTATTTAGGGCGGGTAAACCCCAGTTATAATCAATAAAGGCTATTAGCGATGCATGAGTAAGTAGTGTGTGCGATACGTAATCCTCCTTCGCGTAAGGCGATATAACTATTAAGGGAACCCTAATGCCTAGTGGTTCGTCATTAATCATTGGTGGTGGTACGTGGTCGTAATAACCGCCGAATTCATCCCACGTTATAAAGATCACCGTCGAATTCCATATCGGGCTTTCCTCAACCGTATTAATTATATAAAGAAGCCAAGCTTCGCCATATAATATATTGTTCGGTGGACCCATGTCGTTTACTGGGTTTGGCATCACCCAGGAAACTGCAGGTAATGAACCATTCATAACCTCACTTATGAAGTCGCTCCAAGTCTGTATATGCGATGAGTATTTATTAATGCCGTAGAAATACTTAATATCAAGTAAGCTTTGAGGTTCCCTAGGATCCACGTAATAGCCCCAACTTACGTGATATTGACATAGCTCTGCGAATATACTCTCCTGGACCGGTATATAAGGTGGTGGTCCATAATCATCTATGACAGGTGCATATGCCGCGTATAAAAAGAGATGGTTTGGTGCACTTTCCGAGAGATACGGCGTGAAGTAATTATCGGCAAGCCCATACTCCTCAGCCAAATCCCAAAGCGGCGCAACCTGATCAACCGTATAGTAGTAAAGGGATTGAGATCCAGAGCCCCAGACCCAACCATTCATTTTCCCATAATCCCAATCCGCATGGTATGGTATATAACCCTCATTGGGATCCTTCGTGGAGTAAATACCCATTGGCACAGGCATTAAGTAACTGGGTACCTCACTTAGCGTGAGTAGGTTGTTGGGTATTGTCAATTGATTAGTTAATGAGCCATTTAATGTGCCATTAGTTGGATATACACCAAAGAGATTATCAAAGCTATGGTTCTCAAGAAATATTATGATAACATGCTTAATGGGCGTCTTAGTGCTTAATTGGTATGCGGATAATGTGTTACAGAGCGGTATACTACTCATCAATGCACTATCTTGATAAATGCCGTAAATAAATAGTCCAATTAGTGTTAGTGATAAAAATAATGCTATAATCATTAATATTATAAACCCACTATTA
>JAGDXB010000115.1:14324-14684 GCA_023256215.1 Vulcanisaeta sp.
CCTTATTTAATACTGTCATTTTATGTGGTTTTTATATCATATTATTTAAACATATATATTATTTATTTTATATATCATAATTCTATGATATATTATTATCTCAATTCTTAGCTGTACACCATAATAACATACTATTATTAATGTTAAACTATGAAACATTAAATGATGGTATCTTAATATTAAATTAATAAAATATAGACTATATAGTAAGAATTCTTTAATGAGAAGCATTAATTATTAACCATGTATGTCAAGCGAGGGTTACATATTTCCAAGCCCGCAATGGGCTGAGACTTTTTGTAAGGCTTTAAATGAGAACCAGGAATATAGAGAGGCGGCTAAGGATTGGATTTGGGACGT
>JAGDXB010000004.1 GCA_023256215.1 Vulcanisaeta sp.
CAACCCCATCGCCGAGCTCGGCGACCTCAGCCACAGCCTCATGACCAAGAATAAGGTACTCCTCACCAGGTGGTGGTGCTCCATACTTACCCTCAATTATGTCCTTATCAGTACCACAAACACCAACCTCAATAGGCTTAAGTAATACCTGGCCTCTTTTAGGATTCGGCTTAGGCATATCCCTAAGTGCCAATGAGTCCTTTACCAATGGTATTACCGTAACCGCCTTCATCAATAATAACCAAGCTCCCCCTCCTTATAAGTCAGTGTTGTGTAATGATTTAGTTCAATAAGTGCTTCTAGAACTGAACTTAATGATTAAACAGAGTCTAATCAATATATAACCTATGTATCAATATGAAGAAAAAGCATATTAATACGACGTTAGGGAAGGTCGTGTATGTCACAAATGCTGAAAGAACTATTTAATAAATTAATGAGAGGTGAATTAATAGTAATAGACCTAACCCATGAACTATATACGGGTATGCCAACATACCCAGGTGACCCACCTTTTATTCATGAATACGTAAAGATAGGTAAGAACTACGGTGAATCAACATTATCACGAATATCAGGCGGCCTTCATAGTGGTACACATATAGATCTCCCGCGACACTTTGTTCCAAATGGATCAACAGCCGAGAATATCCCACCCAAGGAGTTCATGGCGTATGGCTCAGTGCTTGACTTAAGTTATAAGAGGTTTGGTGAGGCAATAACTAGAGAGGATCTTGAGAGATTCAGGGATAAGATACAGCGTAATTACGTAGTCATGCTATACACAGGCTTTTCAAAGACGTGGGGCACGGAGGAGTACATCTATAATTGGCCCTATCTAGATAGATCTGGAGCAGATTACCTAGTGGAGAGAGGAGTAAGGGCTGTTGGTATTGAAGCGTTGAGTATTGCCGGTTGGCCAGGTAAGGAGGGCTATCCATATCCACCGAGAGTTCCTAGGGATGATGTGGTTTACGTACATTATAGGTTGTTGTCAAACGGTATATACATTATTGAGGGAGTTACCAATCTTGACTTAGCATTAAGTAGGTGTAGGGATGGTGAGGGCCTCTTTCTATTTCTACCACTTAATATTAGAGGTGCTGAGGGTTCGCCAATACGCCTAGCGCTGATTTGCGAACCTAAGTGATGTCCCTTGGGTCTTTTGGCAACTCTACATTAAAGGCATCCCTTAATAATCTACGTAGTATCCTATAGGTCATACCCCATATAATGACGTCATCAATAACTATGGCAGGTCTCACCTTACCCTTTATATTAACCTCCGTCCTTACGTACTTAGTAGCATCATTAACGCCCAACCAATATATCTTTGATAATTCAGAGGCATTTATTGTTATTTGAGGATTACAATTCCTTAATGCAAAGACCACAGGTACCACATTAATATTTGGCGCATTACTTGGTGAAAATGGCTCAAGAACACCAAGCAGTTCCGCATCCCTATTCAGATCCAACCCAACCTCCTCCCTGGCTTCCCTAATCGCTGTCTCGATTAGGTCCCTATCCTTACTTGGTTTAAACCTACCCCCAGGGAAAGCGGCATCGCCACTCCAGGGATCACTTGGATTCTCAGTCCTCTTCCCAATAAGTATCGCATTGAGACATGGGTTATATATTACCGCAACGGCCGCCCATAAATGCGCATTATCTAGCTTTGGCACGTCATTTTTCACAATACTCCTAAGTCTTAACACAGCGTCGTGGCCTATCATGTTATAAGTAATGCACGCAAGGTTAAATAAATACTATTTCACCATAAAATTAGATTAGAGCCTGTAGTGGTCTAATTGAAAGCACCTCGGGATTAGCAAGATAAAGTGGTTTCTTACCCATTAATACATTTATCAGGTTTCTAGCAGCAACCTCAGCCATCCTCTCCCTCGTCTCGTAAGTCGCAGAACCTATGTGCGGTGTTAAGACAACATTACTTAATTTAACTAATTCGTGCGTAACCGGTAAAGGCTCCTCCTCAAACACGTCCAAGGCGGCTCCGGCTATCCAGCCCTCCTTTAACGCCTTGACTAGTGCGTTCGTATCCACAATGTCACCCCTCGCCACATTAATAAGGTAGGCACCCCTCTTCATGAGTTTAAGTCGCTCCTCATTTATCAAGTGCCGTGTCTCAGGTGTTGCGGCCACCGTTATCACAACGTAATCTGACTCACTAAGTACTGATTCAAGAGGCCTATACTCAATGCCCAATGCGAATTCGATTTGCGGCTTTCTAGTTCTCGACCAATAAATAACCCTCATATTGAAAGCCTTAGCCCTCCGGGCAACCGCCGTCCCAATATTGCCGAGACCGATGATGCCGAGTGTTGCGCCATGAACCTCACTACCCAGAAGCCAGCCCCACCTATCATGAATCTCGCCGGTCCTCACCATCCTGTCTCCCTGCACAATCTTCCTAGCCAGCGCTATCAATAAACCCATAGCTAAATCAGCAACAGCCTCAACAAGAACCTCAGGTGTGTGGGTTACATAAATACCCCTTTCAGTGGCTGCTTTAACGTCTATGTGATCAACACCAACACTGTACGTACTAATTACCATTAATTTATCGGCCTCATTAATCAATGACCTATCGATATTGTCGCCCAACGTAACTATGGCACCCACACAATCCTTAAACATTTCAACCCAAACCTCCCTGGGAGGCGAGGCTTGCCTACTCCACATAGGTCCTGTTTCCTTCCACATCCTAATCTCTATGGGTAATTTATTGAGTTCTGTGTATATTATTGAAGGTAAGTTACTCCTGCTTATGAATACGCAGGGACCAACCATCACTAACCGCTAGGTCGACTACTTAATTAAGATTTCATTATACAGTGCATAGTCAGTATTAAATAATAATGCTCCCCTATAAAGGTGAATGGTAACTATAAGGGATATACTCAATAAGTTGAAATGGACAAACCAGTTAGATAATTACGTGCTCATCTACGTATCAAGAGGATCACCTAATAATGAGGAGGTTTTAGAACTATCTAGGATAACCGTGATAAGCAGGGACGGATTTATGTTTGTGAGTAGGGATGGTAAGGAGACGTACATACCTTATCATAGGGTCGTGGAGATCAGGAGAAAGGATGGCACAGTAATATTCCACAGGGATGTACCTCATTGATGAGTTATGGATCGTCAATTTCATCCCTATACCTTAGTATTACCGTATTTATGTGCTCATGGAATAGCTTTATGAGTGATCTTCTCGTAATAATAATCGTGTATATACTCAGTAGCGTAATCAACGAATAGGTAATAAACCACTTAAGGCCTTGCTCTATGCCTTTCGCGATAAATACATTATTCAGTTTCACAAGGATTGTGAAATTCAGTTCCTTATAAACTATATTCCGAAAAACGCCAATAAACATACCAAGAAACTTAAGAAATTTCAAGGAATAATTATGAATAATCATTTATTTTTCACAGTAAGACTATGAATAAATCTTTGATGACTATCAACGAGATCCTTACTCGCATTCAACACATGGACTAAATAGTCAACCTCAACGGGATTTAAGAGCCCAGGTATGACGATAGTATGTGGAGTATCACCAATATCGGGCGCATTATTTATTGTGGAAACGACAATCCTCTGATCAACCCAACCTAGCCTAGCCACATAGATAACCAACAGCCTCTCATTAACAATGCCTAGCCTCCTCTCCTCCTCTAATCTCCTGAGTATATCAACTGCCTCATTAGCGCTCATGAAGCCTCCATCATCCCGAATATCAAGTAGTAGTATTGTATGCAGTCCGCGTTCAAGATTGTCACTCAGCACATCGTAGGCCCTAGTACTAAGCACACCCATTCTTGGGTAGGTCACTGTGGCTATGGGGCCTAATTTATACGGTGATAAACCAAGCTGACTAATTAAGGCGCAAACTATGCTTACCGAATTTACTACCTTAACATCAAAGCCGCGTCTCCTTGCTATCACGGCCATTGCAGCATGCGTAGTTGCTATCATGGGATCACCAATAACTAATAAAGCAGCGTTACGGCCATTAGCCAATTCACGCATTATTATATCACCACTTCTATTCTCAAGATCCTCCCTAGAGACCGGGCGAATATCCCTCCTGATACTTTCCACGTACTTAATGAGATCTCTTGGCGCCTTAGACGTATAAGTCTCCATGAATACTACGTCGACATTCCTGATAACGTTAAGGGCGTTAATTGTAAGATCGCCAGAGCCTAGACCCAACCCCACAATGTACAGTGTTGGTCTTTGATTACTCACGTATTTCTCGTCTATTGAAAGATTTAAAAACGTAGTAATTACGTAAATATCGGATGTCCTCCAGAGTAAAGATACCCGAAGATGGAGAACCAATTGTTGTCCAGGGCGGTGTTTGGAAGGTTCCAAATAAACCAATAATACTCTATATCGAGGGTGATGGTATAGGGCCTGAGATAACCAATGTGGCCATTAAGGTGATTAATAAGGCCGTGGAAAAGGCGTACAAAAGCTCTAGGGAGATCAAGTGGGTTAAGGTGTATGCTGGTGAGGAGGCCGAGAAGGTCTATGGTAACAGGTTCCCTGAGGAGACAATAAACCTAATTAGTAAGTATAGGGTTGTCTTGAAGGGACCGCTCGAGACCCCAATTGGCGGTGGTTGGAGGTCAATAAATGTCGCCATTAGAATGCTCCTTGATGCATATGCCAATGTTAGGCCCGTTAAGTACATGCCAGGTCTTGAGTCGCCTCTTAAGCACCCCGAGAGAGTCGATATGGTAATTATTAGGGAGAACACTGACGATCTCTACAGAGGCATTGAGTGGAGTTGGGATAGTCCTGAGGCTGCTAAGCTTAGGAAGTTCCTGAAGGATGAGTTAAAGATAGAGTTAGAGGACGATACTGGCATTGGTATTAAGCCTATCAGTAAGTACAAGACGCAGAGGGTGGCTAGGTTTGCTATTAAGTTTGCTATTGAGAATAAGAGGAGGTCAGTAACGATAATGCACAAGGGCAACATAATGAAGTACACGGAGGGCGCTTTCAGGGAGTGGGCCTATGAGGTAGCTCTCAAGGAGTTTAGGGACTACATAGTCACTGAGGAGGAGGTGAATAAACTCTATGGTGGTAAAGTACCGCCAGGTAAGATACTCGTTAATGATAGAATAGCGGACAACATGTTCCAGCAAATAATAACCAGACCTGAGAACTACGACGTAATACTGGCACCGAACCTAAATGGTGATTACATAAGTGATGCCGCCGGAGCCCTAATAGGCGATATTGGCGTACTGGGTGGCGCTAACGTCGGTGATACTGGTGGTATGTTCGAGGCCGTACACGGCACTGCGCCAAAGTATGCGGGTAAGAATGTGGCTAATCCGACGGGCATCATTAGGGGCGGCGAGTTAATGCTTAGGTTTATGGGTTGGAGGGAGGCGGCGGATCTAATTGACAAGGCAATAACAGAGGCTATTAATCAGAAGAAGGTGACGCAGGACCTAGCCAGATTCATGGGAGTGCAGCCACTTGGCACGAAGGAATTTGGTGACGCATTGATCGAGATAATAGATCAATTCTAAATCAATATTACTCAATTGCTAAAATAGACAATCAAAACCTCACTTAATCTCTTCCGTTACTAATCGTTCCTCCCTAACCTTAACTACTGGAGGCTTTGGATTTACATAATCATTCAACGCCTTAACCAATAACTCAACATCACTTGGATCAAGATCCTTAAGTATCGGTCTATGGCTCCTATAATTAACAACATCACTTGGATCAATTTCCACAGTCTTAACATCCTCCTCATAATACTTAGCCTTAATGAGGACATTGCCCAGTGGATTAACGACATGGCTACCTCCAAAGAAGCCAAGTCCATCGTATTGACCCACAGTATTTACGTAAACCGTGTAAGCCACATTCTCCAATGCTCTAGCTACCATGAATGTTTCAAAGTGTATTCTCGACATGTCAGGCGCTGCGCTTATGTATACATGCACATCAGCGCCCTTGAGCATCATAACCCTGGAGACCTCTGGGTAGAACGCGTCGTAACATATCGCTATGCCCACCCTATGCCCATTGATGTTTATTACTGGTATATCACCCTTACCAATACCGAAGTACCTATACTCATCAAAAACCCCGTACGATGGCAAATGCCTCTTCCTATAAACAGCCAACACGCCGTCGGGTCCAACGGCTACGGCAGTGTTATAAAGCACGTGCGTATTCTCATTCCTCTCAGCAAAGCCCACAATTACGTGGCAATTCCTCCTCCTAGCCTCAAGCACTAATCTACTAATTGTCCTACCACTAATCGGCTCGGCTATTTGGAAGAACATGTCTTTAGACATGTAGCCAGGCAGGTAAAGTTCGGGTGTTACGATTAGATCTGCACCATCACCAACGCAGAGATCATCCATGGCCTTAATTAGCCTATTAAGGTTAAAGTCGACATCACCCAACTTACTGCTATATTGAAGCAGGTGAATCCTAAGCATTATGGTGAATTTATTTAGGGGTATTAAAATACAAACTCCAAATTTCTGTATAAGGAGACGAGGTAAGTAATATAAGTTGCAATATACTGGAGACACGTGCCTAAGATAACCCTTGAAAACCTAATACGTATTGATTATGAATACGTAACTCAACGAATAATAGACTTCATAAAATCGTACGTTAAGGATTCAGGGGCGGCAGGTGCGGTCATAGGTTTGAGTGGTGGTGTTGACTCCAGCGTTACTGCATACCTATTGGTTAGGGCATTAGGTAAGGATAATGTTATTGGATTAATACTACCGTATAAGACTACACCGCCAGAGGACATTAGGGATGCGAAGTATGTGGCGGAGACCCTGGGCATTAAGTATTACTATGTGGATATTGGCGAGATAAGGAGCGCCTTCGCTAAATCAATACCTATATTTGATGAGAGTGATAGGATATCAGCGGGGAACTTACTACCTAGGATCAGGATGACCCTACTCTACTACTTCGCAAATAGATTTAACATGGTTGTGGCAGGTACTGGCGATAAGAGCGAACTACTGATTGGCTACTTCACGAAATACGGCGATGGCGGTGTTGACATATTACCCATAGGAGACCTCTATAAAACCCAGGTTAGGTACTTAGGCAAGTACCTGGGTTTACCCGACAACATAGCCTTTAAGCCCTCAAGTCCAAGGCTTTGGGAGGGGCAAACAGCCGAGGGTGAACTTGGCATTAAGTATGAGGATATTGATGTCATACTACATGCACTGGTTGATTATAGAATGAATGTTGAACAGGCTGCCGAAGCCACAGGTAAGCCGCTTGAATTGGTCCAGGCTGTTTGGCGTAGGGTGTTAAATACTGAACATAAGAGAAAGCCTCCAATAGTTCCTAGAATATCCATGAGAACTCTTGGTATTGACTGGAGAATGCCCGTGAATAAGACCGGAGTCAGTAACCTTATGGAATAACCCTTTTAATTTACAAAGTCTCTTAGGAGGAGAGGAGAAGTAATGAGCAGACCCCTTTGGCATGTTATTGAGGATCCAGCCTTCGTGGTCAATGTGTTTGCTGGCACTATAATAGTATTGATGCTTATTGGTGCCATAATTATATATTTCATAACTCAATCACTGGTCGATTCCATACTAGTATCACTACCGCCAATATTCATAGCATTGATAATGATTGCCGTTAAAATGACCATAAAGAGAAACGAGGTAATGATTTACCCAGACCGTATTGTCATAATAAGGGGCTCCGAACATAAGGAGTTACCTCTATATAAATTAACGAAGATTAGAATTAGGCCCGTCATAAGTACCGTTAGAATCTCGAATACAAGGCTCATACCAGTATTTGGCATACCAAGACTCAATACTTGGTCGGCGACGTTCTTGTCAGGAAATGAGGAGATTGTGAAGGTTTGGATTAATGAGAACGAACTTGATAAGTTAAGGATTGTTATTCGGAAATTATGTTTAGAGAGATCGTTATGTATAAATATTGAAAACGCATTATTAAGTCGATGATTAAGGCCGTGAAAGCCCAACAGGTAGATTATGTGGAACTTGAGACCGCATTTACGGCAATATGCCCTGTTGATAATACAATCGATAACTACATCATTAAGGTAAGGTATAGGCCTAGGTGTGATAATGATGGCTGTGCATACATTGAATTGGGTAGCTTTAGGGATTATCTTGATGGGTTTAAGGGTAGGGTTATTTATCATGAGGATGTTGCTAATGAGATAATTAATGAAATTATGAAATCAATAAGGCCCGTGGAACTTTCGATAACATTAATAAGTAATTATAGGGGTATTAAGTATGTGCTTGAGCGTAAAATCAATATGTAAGGTTACCAATACGAATCTTAACCCTTATCCTCTCTAAACTGCCTGAGGCACCCTCAATAAAGTTAGGCCTTCTTAGTGAATTTGCGTAGATCATGGCCTTCCTTAGACCATCAGCATCCCTCGTCTTTATGTACGGCCATAGATCAACCACAGGTTCCTTGTATAGGCAGGTCTTTAGCTTACCATCACTCGTTAGCCTCATAGTTGTACATCCAGCACAGAAGGTTGGATTGTTGTAATTCTTGACTATCTCAACCTTAACGCCATCAACCTCATACAAAGGCCTATTATGGAGATCCTTCCTAGTACCTATTAACTTACCGTGCTTATCCAACCAATTAATTATGTCGCTCAAATCATCATAATACCTAGCAAATACTGGAAATCCCTCGCCCATGGGCATTAACTCTATTAGTTGTAATACGAAGCCGTACTTCGACGCAAACCTTATCATCATTGGTATCTCGTCTGTGTTTAAACCACGTAAGACAACGACATTAAGCTTTATCTGCTTAAAGCCTAGGTTGCTTACGTAATCTATATTCTCAAGAACCTTGTCTAACGCATCGACACCGGTTATAAACCTATACTTTTTCCTATCCAATGAATGTAATGATATGTTTAGTCTGCGTAATCCATGGCTAAGCAAATCCTCAGCGTATAGGTCAAGCAGATAGCCGTTGGTAGTCATCGATAGGTCCTTAGGATCAACCCTATTTATTTCATCCACAACCTTAACGATGTCCCTACGTAGCAATGGCTCACCACCCGTTATTTTAAAGTCCTCAACACCAAGTTCCTTGGCCACAGACGCTACAAAACCAATATCCTCAGCACTCAACTCCCTACCTAGAAATTTACTCTGCCCTTCGAAATGACAGAATAGGCATTTATAATTACATACACTATTCACGACAATCCTCAGCTTAAGCCAGGGCCTACCATAATTATCAATAAGCATGCAACCAATACTTTACGGCTTAATGCGCTTTTATAATCATTATTCCTGAATTAACCAGCACTGCCCATATTCTTAATCAATAAACTTATTCCCATGTATCTTATCTATTAAGTAATCATGCAGGAACTTAAGTCCATGTGTTGATAATGCCTCGATCTCCACCTTCTTCTTAGTCCTCAGGAAAAGTTCTATCTCCTTCTTCCAATGATCGCTCTGGAACCAGGGATACCTAAGAAGCTCCTGGGCCCTCTTTAAGTCCCTATCCGTAGCCTTTATTACGTATTCATCACTTATCTTATAACCACGTATATCTGTCGCAGTAACACCAACAAACTTAGCCTCAGGTGTTGCCAACCTATCACTCTCGTAGCTAAGCTTAATCGAACCACTCTTGTACACGCTATATATGTACCAACCATAGGGATCACCGTCAGTTAATACGTATACGGGCAAGTCATACTCCTCATTAAGCCTCCTCACGAACCTCCTCGTAGCCCTATCGGGCATGCCCTTAGCCGTTATTAATAGACAATTCTCCTTATTCCAAAAACCCTCCCTATTAAGCCTCTGGAATATTGCATCCTTCTCAATAACTAACACGTAGTTGGCCTCGACCTTCACAATCTCCAGATCATCGGGATTAGGAGGTAGGCTCAGTGCTGTGTCTCCTAACTTTGTTGCATCTATCTCGAAACCCTTAGACCTAACTATTATTGGACCTACAACCTTGCCCTTCACATCTGCCGATAAACCCATTTCCTCCCTAAGTATTCCGGTTGCGACCTCAATATCCTCAATAACAGCATTGGACTCTGACTGCTCATCCCACGTGTTCTCCCTAATAACCTTATTAATCACGTCGGCCCTAAACTCCATAGTGTGCTTACCATTGTAATACAGATCTCTTATCGTTGGATATACGCCTTCCCTAATCGCCTGAACAATAAGCTTCAGCATCAACATTGTCTGCATAAACCTCTTGGACTCCTTAAGATCCAGGAACTTCCTCCTTATTTTTTCAGGACCAAGCACCAGCATCTTCTTCTTTGAATCCCAAATCGTATTACTCAACGTCCTAGCTGGTATTTCCAATACAGGCTCCTCATTATTTAAAACCTCGTTAGTTACCGAACTTCCCCAATCCTCAAGCACCTTAAGAACCTCATCCCTATTCTTAGCCACGGTATTCCCTGAACCATGCGCTATAAAAACCTTAGGGTCGTAAGGTCATGCTTAATAACCCTAAATACTAGTTAATGACCGTGACAAACATAAGAGCCCTCAGGGGTAGGGACTTCATAACGCTAATGGATTACACAACTGATGAGGTAAAATACCTCTTGAATCTATCGAGGGATCTTAAATCACGGTATTACCAGGGAGAGCGGTACAGCGACATTTTAAGAGGCAAGACACTCCTCATGATCTTTGAGAAGCCAAGTACTAGGACTAGGGTAAGTCTTGATGTTGCAGCCACGCAGTTGGGCATGCACGTTATTTACTCAAACCCACAGGAGCTTCAGCTGGGTCGTGGCGAAACAATAGCCGATACTGCAAGAGTTGTTGATAGGTTTGTGGATGCCATAGCTGCTAGGGTCTATAAGCATTCCTCATTGATAGAGATGGCTAAGTACGCCGTAGCGCCCGTGATAAATGCGCTCAGCGATGAGGAACACCCATTACAGGCATTGGCCGATGCGTTAACGCTTTGGGAAGTGAAAGGTAAACTTGAGGGATTAAGGATAGCCTTTGTTGGCGATGGTGATAACAACATCGCACACTCACTAATGATAATAGGTGCTAAGCTTGGTTGGGAGGTCAGGATAATATCACCAAGGAATTACTGGCCGACGAAGTTTGCAGAGTCCCTTACAGAGGATGTTAGGAGGACTGGCGCCAACATAGTAATCAGTGATAATTTAGATGATGTTAGGGGCGTCGATGCTGTCTACACAGATGTATGGGTAAGTATGGGTATGGAAGCCGAGGCCGAAGAAAGGAGGAGAATCTTTAGGCCCTACCAAGTCAATGCGGATTTAATGAAGAAGGCTGGACCACAGGCTGTATTTATGCATTGCTTACCTGCACATAGGGGTGAGGAGGTTACCGACGATGTTATTGATGGGCCACAGAGCGTGGTTTGGGATCAGGCAGAGAATAGGCTACATACGGCTAAGGCCGTTTTGATATCGCTACTTTCATGATACGAATTGCGCAAATACATTTAAAAATCAATGAAAACTATGGATAAGGCTATTGTTAGAAGTGTGTAAGTTTTATTAATAATGGGTTTCCCTGACTATTGTATGGCCAATAGAATAAGGAAGATGAATATTGCCATATTATTATTGTTGGCGGTAGTACTAATATCGTTAATGACCGTGTTAGCTAGCGAATGGCAGGAAATTACCGTGTATACAAGGTCCATAACAATACATGCGTTGGCCGTCTCATCGAACAATACTGGTTCAATTATAAACATAACAATAACAGCCGTAAAGCCAGGCTCGGGTTACGTATACGTGGCATCAAGTCCACTACCAACAGCGGAAAGCGGTACGTTTCTATCATCATCACAAATAGCGGCGCTGGTGGCAACATACTTAGCAAACCAACCATTCAACGAGTATAACTTCCTAATAAATGTGGAACCAACGACGCTCGAGATAGGTGGTCCATCAGCCAGCGGCTATATGACCGTGGGCATGTGGGCGTTAATAACCAATCACACCTTAAATCCTGATGTCGTTATGACCGGTATGATACTCCCAGACGGTTCAATAGGGCCTGTGGGTGGATTACCGACTAAGATAAGGGCTGCTGCCCAGGAGGGTTATGAGGTTGTACTAATACCCTATGGCCAACAAATATATCAGACAAGTACTGGGCAGGTAATTAACCTAATTAATTATGGGAAGAGCCTTGGTGTTGATGTAATCCCAGTACTAGATGTTAGGCAGGCAATTTACTACTTCACCGGTGTGAATTTGACAATACCATCAATATCATCTCACCAACTGAAGAATCAAGCCTACGTTAATGTTACAAAATTCCTTTGGATGAGGATATACAGTAGGTTAGTGAGTACGGGGGCTATAAATTCCACCGATCCCAACGTGTCCAAGTACATCCAACAGGCTATCAATTACGCAAACCAGGGCATGTACTATACAGCGGCAAGTCTTGGATTCCAGGGGTTAATCAATTATTACCAGGATGAACTGCAGAACGATACAGCCAGCCAACTATATGGTCTACTTAATGAATTAAACAATGAGTTAAATAATTACGAGAACTTAATATCCCATTATAACATAACGACAGCAAACATAGACCTAATAATAGGTATCTACGATAGAATACAGGACGCCCAACAATCACTAAGTGCAGCAAGCCAGGACCTATCGACAAATGACATATCCGATGCGGTAAGTAATTTGGCCTACGCTGAAGCAAGGATAGAAACTCTTGGTGATTGGATGGCCGTCTTAAATGCGGTACAAGGTGGTGCCTCGATATCAAGCAATTACCTTGAGGATTTAACAAGCATGTACTTAGTCTATGCACAATCAATAACCGAATACACACTATCACTATCAAGTGCCGTAGGTGCATCAGATATAGTGCAGGAAATGAGCTCGATAACACAGGAGGTACAGAACGCACAAAATAATTACCAAAACGGTCTTTATCCACTGGCGCTTGCTCAGAGTCTCGATATCATATCAAGCAATGACGCAATGCTTCACCTACTCTTCACACCAATGGTCAACGGACAGGTGAGTGCTGGGTATCTAATTAACATAACGAATTACGTAAAGAAATTAGCGATATTTAATACGTATGAAGCGGAGAATAGGTGTGATCTATTCCCAATGCTGGCAATATCGTACATAGACTTCGGTAATTATTACTTAACCAGGTATAACTCAACGGGTAATATCAATGATTTAGCCGCGGCACTACAACTCTATGAATTGGCCGCTTCATACTCACAAGCCCTCTATGAACTTGCAGCATCTACAAATTCGTGTGGTATGCCTTTCACAATAACGAACATACAACCAATAAATACAAGCAATGCCCTACTAAATATAACCACTAATCAACCTGTGGGTTACAACATGGTATTCCTGACAACGGGCATAGCCTTAATAGCCCTAGCAATAGGTATTGCTGTATTTTCAATAAAAAGCCTAAAAGTAAATAATTAAATTCGGTATGACCATGAGTCTTTATACCATACTCATTGCGGACTTCTTCATAAGTTTCATAAGCAATGCCCTACCATTCTTTGGGGAAGCCTATACAGTATATGCGTCATTAACCCTACTTAGTATTGGCATTTCTACATACCAAGTTTTACTAGTAATACTCATAACGGCACTGGGGGCATCCATATCCAAGAATGTATCATACGCCTTAGGATATGCCTTGAAAAAACCGCTTAGGAGGACGAGCGTTGTAAGGTTGATAGCTGCATTATCAAATAAAGCACCAATTTGGGTATTGACAATAGTCTTAGCGGCAATGCCGGGATTACCCTTCGATGATTACCTATACATTGGTGCCGGGGCTGCTGTAATAAACCCACTTAAACTTAATACATACATATTTATTGGTAAGTTAATAAAGAGCTCCTTAGAAATACCTATCGAATTAGCATTATTCTCATCATTATATAACGTGTTAAGACCAAGCATGGGGTTAACAACATTCCAGGTAATATTGGCTGTAGTATTCACAGTATTAGCCTTCATAATATTCAGGATTGATTGGGTAAAAATATACGTAAAACTTCAGAATAGGATTGATGTACTACCAAGAATAAAAAATGAAGATTTTTAATTGGGGTAAAATTCATCGATTCTATTATGTCTGCACAATCTTTTTAGCGAGAGCGTAAATTAACGGTATTACTATTATGCCAAAGGCAATTGCTAAACCCCATGCCATAGCGTATATTATCTGTGTTATGTTAGCGAAGGGCTGCACGATT
>JAGDXB010000001.1 GCA_023256215.1 Vulcanisaeta sp.
CAGCACCATGCGTAATATTCTTCGACGAAATAGACGCACTAGCACCAGCAAGAGGTTTGAGGGTTGATAGTGGGGCCACCGATAGAATAGTTAACCAATTGTTGGCTGAGATGGATGGTATTGCTCCGCTGAAAAATGTCGTGGTTATAGCAGCAACAAATAGGCCAGACATAATGGACCCGGCATTATTAAGGCCTGGTAGGTTTGATAGGATAGTTTATGTACCACCACCAGACGAGAGTGCTAGGTTTGAAATACTCAAGGTCCATATTAGGGGTTTAAGGGTTTCTGACGATATTAAGGATGGTGATTATAAGTATCTAAGGGACCTAGCAAGGAGGACTGAGGGCTATACAGGTGCTGACTTGGCTGCCTTGGTTAGGGAGGCAGCCATGCTGGCTCTTAGGGAGACGATCAGGAGTAATTCGGGCCAGGTAAAGCCTGTGGACATTGAGCATTTTGAGGAGGCATTGAAGGTCGTTCCACCATCACTGTCTAAGCAGGATATTGCTAGATTTGAGGAGATGGCTAGGAACTTAAGGAGAGCCTTAAGGGGTCTTTAGTTTTTCATATTCTATCCTCTTCCTTATGAAGACGTCAACATCATAGATGGGTCTTGCAGGTATTCCCGCTACGACCTTACCTGGTGGTACGTCCTTAGTGACGACAGATCCTGCGGCCACTACCGCATTCTCACCGATCTTAACGCCGGCAATTAGGGTGGAGTTGGCACCTATCACGGCGCCTTTCCCTATCTTAACGCCATCAAGCCTCTTACTCGGTGGATACTTATCATTTGTTATTACGACATTAGGTCCCAGAAATACGTTATCCTCTATCACCGTACCTCTTGGTATATAGACCATGCTTTGAATACTGACATTATCGCCAATAATGGTGTCGCCATCAATTATCACGCCAGACCCTACCTTAGTACCCCTACCGATCCTAGTATTCTCTCTAATTAGTACATTATGCCCGGTTTCAACCTCATCCCCTATCTCGACCCTCTCGTATATAGTCACGTTACTTCTAATAATGCAGTTCTTACCTATTACGGAACCCTCACTTACATCGTTCATTAACTCCTCAAGGTCAGAACCCTTACCCCTTATCTCAATAAGTTTTGATCTAACTGGATGTCCTATTACCACGAACGACTCTATTATCGTCCCATCACCAATCACTGAAGGCCCAAGTATTATTACATCATTACCAACACTTTTACTCATCACCTTGGCTGCTGGGGATATGTACCTCATTGGTACAAAATCACGGGATAAATATTTAAACAATTCCTGTATGGATATAACAATGGGTTATTATCCAGCCCCACCACCGCCGCCACGTGAAGACCCAATAGCTAGGATACTCAGGGAGCTCATCAATGTTAATAATAAGATTGATCAATTGGTCAGAAGCCTAACTGAAATTAATAGTAGAGTTGAAAGTCTAGAATCCAGGGTTAATGATATTGAAAAATCAATATCAAACCTAGTCAAGGCACAAGAATTGGTCTCAGGCATAACTCCACAGAGCATGGCAGAGTTGGCCGGTATGTTGTCTAACACGTTGAGGGAACTTACAAGGATTGAGGCGTCATTGATAGCATATAGGGATTCTATATCCTCAATGCAAAGTAAGCTTGAGAGCGCAGTTGACATGCTCGCTAAAGTGTCTACAGACCTTAAGGAGTACAGGACCTTAGACATTAGTCAGGTTGTTGAGATAAATAATCAACTGGCCAACGTCGCAACAAGACTTGCGGAGCTTCAGAAGCTTCTTGAGGAGCAGGGAATTAGGCTGGTTGCGGAGTATAGAAAAAGTTCTGAAGTCATTGAAGGTCTTAAATCAGTTATTTTGGATGTATTGAGTAAGGGCTCGGGTAAGCCGTGATTTTCGTTTTTAATTTTTACGTTCAATTTTATTTAGAATAATAAAAGCAAAATATATTAGTTCCCTTGTTTAAAATACGTACCGTGTTTAGAGGCAAGGAGCAGACAGAGCTTTATCAAAGGATTAACGAGATGAGCAACCTATTGCAGTCACTTCAGCAGAATGTTCAGTCCATACTGAATAGTGTAAACCAGGTACAGAAGAATCTGCAGGGTATTGCATCAGGCCTTGATAGGAATGATAAGACTCTCCAGGATGCCATCAAAGTCATTAATTCATCAACCACAGACATAGCCAGCAGAGTTGCTCAGATTAATACTATCATTAATCAGTTTAATGACACGAGCAAGAAACTCATGGATTCCCTATTCGATGCCCTTGAGAAGATAAATGGACTCCTTGATAGACTTCAAGGACTATCAGGCAATATGCAACAGAGTCTCATCAATGCAACGACAACTCTTGAATCGATAAATAATAGTGTTAAGGACCTCAATATGAAGATTGAAAGTGGTGTTGATAAGGCTTCATCTCTTGTATCAGAGGTTTCTAAGCTAAGTAATTTGTTGACGGAGTTGAATAGGGTATACAATGAGGTTTTGAATAGGGAGAAGGACCTGGAAAATAAGCTTCTTGACCTTAGCAGGAGGGAAAGTGATGTTTCAGTTAGGGAGAAAAGTATTGAAGAGCTTAGGCAGAGGATCGAGAGCGATAGGAAGGCCCTGGAGGAGGAGAAGGCTAAATTGGCCGAGATGGCCAGTGTTATGGCTGCCCTTACGACATTATCGAATCAATTAACATCAAGGCTTAGTGAGCTTGATAATAGGGAGAAGGCCTTGGCCGAGAGGGAGAAGGCGCTTAATGAAAAGGAGGCTAAGCTTAGGGATTGGGAGGTTGAGTTGAAATCTCGTGAGCAGAGGCTTGAGATGGAGGCTGTTAGAATCGATGCTGAGAATGCCAGACTTAGGGAACTGGAGAAGAGGGAGCAAGAGGTTAAGGAGAGACTTGATCAATTGGCTCAGAGAGAGGCAGAGCTTAAGGAGCTTGAGAAAAGACTGAATGAGAGGCAGGAGGCACTAAATAAGCTTGAGGCCGAACTTAAGGATAGGGAAGGTAGGCTCAATTCCCTAGAGAACCTGCTTAAGGAGAAGGAAGATGCCTTGAAGAAGCTTGATGATGAGATAAGTAGGAGGAGGAAGGAGCTTATGGAGAAACTTGAGCCACTTATGACGAAGTTGCTTGAGGAGGAGAAGAGACTTACAGATTGGGAAAAGAGGTTACTCGATAAGGAGAGGGAGCTTATGAACTATCAAAGGGCATTGATAATCAGAGAAAACACTCTCATAGAGCTTAGGGAGAAGCTGGATAGGGAGAGAGAGGAGTTGAATAGTAAGATGAAGGAAATAAGCAGGATAGAGAGTGAGTGTCAGGATATACGTAAGAAGTACGAGCAACTACTCAAGGAGAGGGAGGAATTAATGAAGATTATTGAGAGCAAGGATAGAGAACTTAATCAACTGAGGGCTTTGATAAAGAAGTGAAATTTAAGGCCTAATATTTCATTATTCACCTAACTTAAATAACTACAATAAGCACGAATGCAAATACGAGTATAATATTTATAATGTTAAGTCCTAATGCGAAGAAGGCCAATATCCTCCTTAACTTACTGATAATTAATTCTCTATCGGTATATGCGGTATTGACGTCATACCACGTCTGCTTTATTGAAAGGAATGATGTGAAGAAACTGATTAGTGCAAGAACTAGGGCAAATGTATCGAGGGCTAGGTTACCCCTGCTTGGTAGGTATGTTCCTGCTAACGATGATAATAATACCGTATACGTAACCACCGCGAGCACAATGGCCGTAATCAATAACTTAGACATTGCTTCTCACCCTAGGGCTTCCTCTAGCCTTTTTAACACGAAATCCTTACCTAACATTGCTAGATAAGGTGCAATTCTAGGGCCGCTTGTCTTACCGAAGAATATTAAGTATGTTGCCTCAAAAAACGCCTTCTCAACATCTTTGTTCTCTCTGGGAACCTTCTTCATAGCCTCCTTAATGTTCTCCTCATTCCAAACATCAATCTTACTAAGTTCCTGACTTAGTAATCGTAACTTTAATCTTTGGGTTTCCGTTAATGAGGACTTTATTGATTGTGGTAGCTCCTCAAGAAGTCTTATCCTATAAGACTCTGGCGCATACTTGCTCACCCAGTTACGGGCTCTGATCAATCTCGATCTTACCCTCTCACGTGATGCATCATCCAAATCCTTAGTAAGTACCTTAGTCTCCCTCAACCTCTTTATTGCCCTCTCCATAAGCTCATCATCGCTTAACGACTGTGGCAATGTCTGTATTAAGGCAACAGCGTGTAAGTACGGTAATTGGAAAGGCATCTCCTTAGGCAATGGCTTTAGTTGCGCGTACTCAAATGACCTAACAATTAAATCAAGGTAATCCTTCTCCTTAGGGCTTGGCTTATCAACGCCGTAGTAAAGCCTCTCGGCTCTGTCGTATATATCAACATACTGATAGATAGAGTCCAGGCTAAACGTGAGTCTCTTTGTCGGCTCATGGAATATGTATATGTACCTAAGGACCTCAGGTTCCGCAACCTCGACCCAATCCCTCGGCGTAAAACCTATGAAATCGCTACTACCCATATCACCAACATCCTTACCATTAACAACATAACCAACCCACTCATACCAAGTACCCAATGGTGGGTCAATACCATAGACGGACTTAGCAACCTCAACCGCCGAATCCCTAGAGCCACCAGGCATTGCGTGGTCCTTGCCATAAGGCTCAAAGTCCACCCTTAAAGTGTACCAAACACCGACCCACTCAACCCTCCATGGAAGTTTTCCATCAGTGAGCTTGGCTCTACCAACATGACCACAATATGTGCACCTATACTCGACCTCGTACTTATCAAGATCAAGTTTCGTGACCTCCGCGGTACCAATCCTACCACAATTCTCACAAATTGGCTCAAAGGGAATCCAATCCTTGGAGTACGGATTCCTACCCCTATACTTATTAATGACTTCGATCAGCCTCTCCCTATTCTTCATAGTCATTATTATGAACTCCTTCATCCTAGGATGCTCCCTATACATCTCTCCCGTAGTTATCACCTCAACGTTCTTCGCGAAGTAATCAAGATAATCACCAAAATCCCTCCAGTAATGATCAACCCAGGACTTATGGCAACCCTTAGGGTCAGGAACACGTTCAAGGGGCCACTCAATGTACTTCCTACCAATCTCAGGATTTAGGAACTGCTCGAGTTGCTTATCTTTACCCTTCCAGGGATCTACCGTGTATAGGGTCAAGACCTGCCTAACCTTTAACCCTGCATCCCTCAACTTCTCGGCAATAACACTATTCAATATTATCTCGCCCCTAAGCCTACCAATATGCTGAAGCCCAGAAACGCTTAAGCCACCATTGAGTACACACTCATCTTTACCCTCACTACGGCACCTCTCGAGAACCTGGTTCGCTATCCTATCAACCCAATGTGTATAACTCATTACCTCATTGAACTAACAAAACCAATTTATAAGTTATCCTAACCTAAAACCAAAACCTCAACCACCCTCGGCAGGTGGCAAGAAAACAACCTCATCATTATCGTTAAGCTTTGTGGCTAAACCATCAAGCCACTCAATAGCCTTACCATTAACCAGGACAACATACTCACCCCTCAATTTACCATCACTATCAAGCACAGCCTCGCCAAACTTGGGATTAAATGTATGAGATATTAAATCAACGAGATCGCGCACGGTTAAATTATTTGGAGTCTCAAGCTCAACCCTAAACGTACCAACAAGCTCATAAAGCTCACCGAAAAACTTAACCCTAACCCTCACAAACCACCGACAAATAATACAAATATAAAAGCATAACTCAGCAATACTTCGAAATTGAGAAAACTATGGAAAAGAAAATTGAATTTTGGTGCCCCGGCCGGGATTTGAACCCGGGTCATGGGCTCGAAAGGCCCACATACTTGACCGGGCTATACTACCGGGGCTCGTTAGTCACTAAACACGTCGCCTTTTAAGTCTTTATCTCATGCTTTTACTGGGCTAACTAATTTAAATTCATGGGTCTTGCCCAAAGGTGCATGCCCATAACAATCTATAGGAAAGGCGGTTTATACTTCGTTAGGTTTTACATACGTGAGGTACCACGTAGGGCCGCCTTTGTTATTGGTAATTTCACGGCGTTCATGAAGCCTATCGAGCTTGAGTTTTGTGGTTCTGATTACTGTGCCTATGTATCGTTACCCCCTGGTAAGTATTTATATAGGTACTTGGTTGATGGTGATGTTATCCTCGATGATGGACCTACGGAAAACGGCTTTAATGTGCTTTATCTAGGTGGTTCGATTAATAGGACTAATATTGGTATTCCTAGGCGTAGGTTGTTTAGGGCGGTTTATGGTATATTCATTGATAGGTTTGATTGTAAGAGGGTCGGTGGGCTTCGTGATAGGCTTGGTGGTGATCTTGAAGGTGTTAGGCGTAGGCTTGGTTATATTCGATCAATGGGCTTTGACGCTATTTACCTAACTCCTATCTTTAGGGCCATGTCTTATCATAGGTATGATGTTATTGACTACCTGAATGTAGATGATGATTTGGGTGGTAATAAGGCGTTTAGGAGGTTATTGCGTGATGCCCATAATGTTGGTGTTAAGGTAATACTTGACTTACCAATTCACCATACAGGTTCTGACCACCCTGCCTTTCAGGCGGCTATAAGTGGTGATCCTTATTTTTCCCATTGGTACTATATTTACAATGGTGATTATGAGAAGTTCATGAATGTGAAGAGGATGCCAAAGTTAAACATGAAGTTTGCTGGCGAATGGGTTAAGGGTATTGCCCTTCATTGGTCTCTATTTGGTGTTGATGCCTTTAGAATCGATGTCGGTGCCGGTATACCACCCTGGTTTCTTTGGGATTTAAGGAACTTCATCAATAAACCGTTGATTGCTGAGGTTTGGGGTGACCCATTTTTATGGAGGAGTGCTGTCGATGGAGTTATGAATTACCAGGTATGGGAGCAATTGATAAAATTCCTAGGCGGTAATGTGGATGCAGGGACCTTTGCTCAAACACTTAAGAGACAGCTTATGGTACTTCCAAAACCCTTTCTCAGGAATTCCTGGCTATTTATGGACACGCATGATACGCCGAGGGCAATAACTATATTTAATGGCGATGTCGAGAGGGTCAGAGCTGCCCTAGTATTTATGTATACCTGGGTTGGAACACCGATGCTATATTACGGTGATGAGATACTTCTCGAAGGCGGTCCCGATCCTGACAATAGAAGGTGCATGAATTGGGAGAGGACTAGCGGTATTCATGACTTTATTAAAAAAATAGCAAATATAAATATGAGGCCAGCACGTATAATTGTGGACAATAATGAACTTATTTATTATGATTATAATTACGAGGTTAGGATTAGCAATGAACCAAAGAATTATAATGGCGGTCTAATACACGGTGAGTACTTCGTGATAAAAAATAGGTGAGGGTGATGGGAATAATGAGATTTATAGTAATACCAAGTAGTTCAGTGGTCAGTTAAGTAAGCAAAGACAGTTAACATCTAAGTGTTCTTCTTATCGGTGTAATTATCTTATTAATTGGGTATACTTAAGTGTAATTATATAAATTAATGTTTAATTCTTTATTATCTTTATTTATTGAAATTCGTGAATTATATAAATCAATTACGGTAATGCTTTTAAATCTCTTTATATTATCTGTGTCGTATGAGGAGGTATGGTCTCTCAACAGGTGCTATAATAGGTATCGTGGTTGCTGTAATAGTCATAATAGCGGCTGTGGTTGCCGTGGTTTATCTCTATAAGCCATCAGCACCAAAATCAGCGACCGCCCCAGGCTTTGTAATACCAATATCTGATTTCACGCCACAGAATGTCTATAGTTCCAGTTTTGCGCAGACCTTCTGTTCTAAGGTTGGTAATGTAACAATAACTGTGTGGAATACGTACAGTCCGAGCGAGAATGAGGCCTTTAACGCATCATTAGCAGCATTTGAGCAGTTGTACCCATGTATACATGTCGAGGTTACCTACGGCGTCGGTATAGCCACTAGTAACTTTATATCAGCGGCTAAGGCAGGACAAGCCCCAATAGTCTATAGGGACACAAGTGATGATGCTGGTAAATTATTCGCAGCAGGCCTACTACTTAATCTGTCTGAGTATTTACCGTCTTCTGTCTTTGAGCAATACTTGCCAACGGCAGCGCAGAACTTCTATCTAAACACACCCTCGGCGCATGGTTATTACGGATTACCTGACAACATAAACTACATAGTGATGTTTTACAATAAGCAGTACATATCATCACCACCCAACACCACGGACCAGCTCATCAACATGTGTCTGCAGGTTAATAGTACGTACCACGTGTGGTGCATAGCCTATGGAACGAGCTCTGAGTGGGGTTACAGATTTGCAGCGTGGTTTGCAGGCTTTGGAGGACAAATATTTGGACCCAATAACATGCCCCAACTTAACTCGAGTGCCATGGTTAATGCTCTAGAGTTCTGGTATAACCTAACATACTACCTACACATAAATGCGCCCGACATGAATCCAAGCCTAGAGGGTCAATTATTCACAAGTGGTAAGGCCGCAATAATATTCGATGGTCCATGGGATCTAGGCACGTATTTCAAGGCCCTTGGTTGTAACTTAGGCGCTGCGCCATTACCTGTGGTTAGCCAGACTGGGTTACATGCTAGTCCACTCATAGGTAGTACTGGTTGGGTAATTGCGTCGCCGCAGGCCAGTAGTGCGACTCCACAGCAGCTTGAGGCTGCCCTAGTGTTCATACTATACATGACAGGTCCGCAGGCAGATCTGAATCTCTGGAACTATGCCCACGATATACCGGCCAATATACAGGCTTATAACCAAGCGGTCAGTCAGCTGAACTCTGGGCAATTAACACCTGCGTGCTTAAACGATATAATGAAGGGCATATTTGAGCAGGCGCAGTACGGCCAGAAGTTCCCCAACATACCTGCCATGGCCTACTATTGGCCGGCGTTTCATCAATACGCATCGGCATACTTCGCTAATCAGACAACTGCCCAGGCGGCTGCCCAGGGCATGGAACAGTACATGTTGCAGCAGATGTCTCAATCGAGTGGTTAATCGTAGTGATCAATCATGGATTCCCTTCAAAATCTCAATCGTGTTTTAATCCAATACCTTTACCTTCTTCCCATAATTGCTGTGGCATTATTCCTGTTCCTATATCCGGTTGCCTATGCCGTATACATATCATTCACAAATTTCAATTTGTATCACCTGTTCACGTACGCATTTATTGGCCTAAAGGTATATGAGCAAATCCTAACAAGTGGGACATTTTATACGTTATTATTAAACACGGTAATTTGGACGGTAGGAAGCCTAGTACCAATGGTTGTCGTAGGCTTTATACTGGCCCTAGTACTAAATCAAAGAGATATTAAGGGCAGAAATGTCTTCTTCACATTATTACTGGTGCCGTGGGCCTTTCCCGCATATATATCACTAGTTATCTGGTCAGGTATGTGGAATTACGAATATGGCATTGTAAATAAATTCCTTGGCTTATTCGGTATACCACCAATTAATTGGTTAACATACACTAACACGGCCTGGGCAGCGCTCATACTAACAAATCTATGGTTATCATTTCCCTACTACACGTCAGTATTTCTATCAAGCCTGCAGAGCATACCAAGCGAGTTATACGATATAGCTACGGTTGATGGAGCAAGCGCGTGGCAGAAGTTTAGGAGCATAACATTGCCGCTTATGAGGAGTGCCATAGCGTTTGTTAGCGTTGGTGGTTTTGTATTTACTTGGAATAATTTCTACCCCATTTATATATTAACGGGTGGCGGTCCCGGCATATCGACTGATATACTCGTGGTTTACACATATCAAGAGGCATTCTCATACGGCTATTATAATATTGCCGCAGCCTATTCCGTAATCTCGACAATAATTCTTGCGATAATGGCCATAATGATGCTCAGGATTGGTAAGGTCCTGGAGGTGATAACATGAGTAATAAGTACAGCCTTAAGTATAGGCTCACAAATTGGGCCAGGCTTGGAATATCCTATGTAATATTGGCGGTCACCGCAGCGATAGCCATATTTCCAATATACTACATAATAATAACGTCAGTAAATCCAATACCAACCCTAGCATCAATCACCCTGAGATCCCTACTCCCTGAAAACCCATCCCTAGAGGCATACTACTATATATTATTTAAGGAACCATTCCTCCTATGGCTTAGAAACAGCCTAATATTGGCTGGTGGAACAATAGTCATTACTGTCATCATAGCCTTCATAACGGGGATAGCACTCTCCAGGTTTAATGTTCCTGGAAAGAGGGCGTTGATGATTACGATATATGTAATGACGTTCTTCCCGTTCGCTGCAACAGCATTACCGCTATACCTAATGTTTGCCTCACTTCACCTAATTAATTCATACATAGGACTGATACTGGCTTATTCGGGTGGGACCGCCATATTTAGTTCATACTTAGTTAAGATATTTATTGATAGGATACCTAGGGATTATGAGGAGGCTGCCCTGATAGATGGCTTATCGAGGCTTGGGGCGTTCTTTAGGATATTACTGCCAATGGCTAAGCCAATAATCGCCTTTGTGGCATTGCTAGCATTCATGGGCGCATATACAGACTACGCGTTAGCTAATGCATTCATAACCAGTGGAAATATGTGGACATTAACTCTGGGTATGTATTACTTAGCCTTTGTTAATAGGGCGACATTATACAATGTTCTGGCAGCCTTCTCAGTACTTATGGGTGTTCCAATATTCATAATATTCATAGCATTTCAGAAATACCTGGTGCAAATATACGCGATGGGCGGTGTTAAGGCATGAGAAATTGAAAATAAATAAAAGAAATATTGAAAGTAAAATTTAAATATTCAAAAAATACATAAATAATATGACAATTAAAGTAATACAACCAATAGCACTTTTACTAATAGTAATGACGATACTTACCGCACCAATGATTTATGCCCAAAGTACATGCCCATACGTTGTTTCTTTTAACGTGTCACCCACAAGCGGTTCCGCATATATCACGGTATCAATATCAGGAATACCAAGTGGTCATCAGGTCTATTTACATTGGGGTATTGAACCGTACCCACAGGGACCTTGGTCCGACGTGACTGATACATTAATGAGTTGGAATGGTGAGAATTATACGGTAACGATAGGGCCATTCCAACCAGGTACTTGGGTTGCCTGGGTTTTCCACGATGCTACGACAAATACCTGGATTAATTATCAATGTGTACCCTTCTGGAACTGGAACGTAGATGTTAATCCTCCAAATGCGGGCTATACTTGGGCATACGTATATCCCAATGGCTCAATACTAATAACAATGCTTGGTAGGGCCCCTGACGAAATATTGCTTTGGTACGGTCTAACCTCAGGCCCTGGTAACGTTCCCTGGTACACAACCAGCGGTACCCCTGGCGCGATGAGTGCGGCAATGACGTTCAACCCACTCTGGGGCAACTACTCAGTCATGATAGGGCCATTCCAGCCAGGGCAATGGATTCAATGGGTTTATTGGGACGTCACAACAAACACGTGGCTACACTGTTCAACAAACCTAATAAGCGGACCGGTCGTCTGTACACCGAACGGAAACTTCGCGATTCAGGATGTGTATTCACCACTCGTCTTTATAAATGCCACATATAGTAAGTACGTATACACGGTGGGTCAAAATGCCACGGTCTACGTGCTCTTCAACAATGAGTTTAACGAAACCATTACTGCGAACATCACATTGGCCATTAATAATTATGTATTTAACTACTACAACGTACAAATGCAACCAGGCTATACAACAGTCGCACTCAACTTCACAGTAAATATACCGCAGGGCATTTATACGCCATTACTCACCGTGTATAGTCTAGGCACTACATTAACACAAGCATCGTTGCCCAACCTATACGTACTTAATACCACGGGTAAACCACCCATAAGCCTAGTGATTGTTTGGAACATGCACCAGCCTCTCTACATAGAGCCCAACGGTACTTGGGAGCAGGCTTGGACGCTATTACACACGTGCCATGATTTCCTATGGAATGGCCAGTGGGTTGGTGCCTACGAATTGCAGGCCATGCTTATTAATGAATACAACGTCAACGTCACGATAGATTTCACACCGGTCCTACTATATCAATGGGAGACGATATTGACCGAGAAGGAGTTCCCGTACTCGCCAGTTTGGCCAAGCCCGTCGGCACTTAATGTTAATCTAACACAGTGCTTAGAGGCGATTAATTACACAGTAAATCTATATAAAGAATTGGCCCAGGAGGGTAAGGTCGAGATACTGACCGTACCCTTCTACCACCCATTACAAGCGATAATATACGACAATGGTTGGTCAAGTGATCTATTGGCTCAGATATTAATGGGCGAGGCAATGACTAAGGAGGTGTTCGGCGTCAAGGCTACGGGAGCTTGGACTCCCGAGATGGCATTCAATATGGGTCTTGTGCATTTATATAACGAGACCGGCATTGAGTTTACGATATTAGACGCCCAAGCATTCTTACCATACGCAACGGTGGTTAGTGGAACACCGTCACCGTACGGTCCGATAATCGTTGAGGATTCAACGGGCGAGCAATTAATAGTTCTATTTAGAGATACCGACCTATCTAATGCATTTGCATTCTCATACTTCAGTCAATCGCCACAGACAACCGCAAGAGAACTAATTCACTACTTAGCTAGGATATACATGCAGAATCCAGGTGCTATCGTTGTTGTTGCCCTAGATGGTGAGAATCCATTGATATTTAACCCAACAACGGGACCTGCAGATCTACAGGCAATTTACCAAGTACTTTCTGAGTACCAGGGTACCTGGTTAATAACACAGACGGCAAGTGAGGCGATAGCATCGCATAAACCCATTGCCGTAATCACGAACTTACCCGAATCCTCCTGGGCCCTTAATCTTAATAATTGGAATAATGGCTATCCCGGCAAGATCGAGATATGGAACTCGATAGCCCTTGCTAGGGAATACCTCGTCGCCTTTACGAAGGCCGTTGGTATGCAAATATCGCCTGTGGTGCCATTGCCATTTAATTTAACACCAAACTCCACAAACCCAATATACACACTGTGGAACTACCTATACGTAGCAGAGGGGAGTGATTGGACTTGGCAAACAGGGCCTCCGAACTATGGCCCAGCCTGGTTCCAGCAACAAGCATTAACGTACACTAACGCAATAATTAGTGCAATAAGGGGTTGGTTGTCCGAGGTGAGACTTGTTAAGTACGTTGTTGAGAATGACGCGGTTGTTTTACAGATATACAACGGATTAAACTACACATTATATGTAACATTAGTTATTAGTAATGGAACATATACCGTGGCCGAGCCTGTGGTCTTGAAGCCTATGCACATAAATACAATACCCGTGATAGGGATAGAGAACGCTACAATAGCACAGTTATACTCGCCAGTCAATGATAATGAGCTTGGAGATCACCCGATACCGATTAATCAATACGGCTTCCCATTAATCACGTACACACTAAGCCCTGGAAACTCACAGGCAATGTCTATGACGCTTCAACCAAGCAACTCAGGCAGTTATGTTAATAATGTGTATGTAGATATAGCAATTGCATTAATACTCCTACTGGTATTATCCATGTTAATACTCCATAGGATTTTCTAGGATACACATTCTTAGAGATTGAGGTAAAAATCATTACTTCACTTTTGTTCCTTTTGCTCGACCTTAACACTAGAAATCGTCGAGTAATATCTACTCAATACTGGGCATCCACGACCACCACTTAAGCAAAGGTTAATGAACTTGCTCCTACTAACCCTCCAATCCTCAGGTGGCATTAATATACATCGCTCGCCATCGTGGGTCCTTTGATAGAACATGCATTTATTTCCTGACAACATACCAAATCACAGCATGGATTAATTGCCTAATTTACTTTTCGATTTACTTAGCTTTTTCTTCAACTCCCTTAGGCAAGTCTCACAGCATAGGTAATACGTCCTCCTACCCCTCCTATAAATGATGGGCA
>JAGDXB010000134.1 GCA_023256215.1 Vulcanisaeta sp.
GTTTCGTTACTGAGCGTCACATTGTTTGCGATAATGCTCAGTACCGAGCCTGCATTAACCCAGTTGTTGAAGCTCGTTGTTTCCGTCCCATTAATGCTTATTGGGAACACCGAGTTGATGCTGACCAGGTATTGGGGTTGGTAAACTGCAGTTACGTTGTAAATCGTGAACCAGGCCTGGCTTGGGTAGATCGTTACGGAGGAGTTGGTGTAATACCTATTATCTAGGTAGTAGCCCTCAAAGACGTACCTCACATTGCCCTGTGGCTGGATCACCGGTGGGAAAATAACCCTGTAAGGCTCATTAATGTAGAGTGTACTGGAGCCCGTTGGGTATGTGACATTTATGAAGGTCATAGGTAGTGCCGGGGCTTGTGGATTAGGATTAATGAGGCCCAGGTTAGGTTCACCAACACTGACCTGGGCAAAGGCGCTGGGCATCATCACGTGTAAGTTTGTGGTAGATTCCTCGGTGTCTAGTGCGTAGTTATAAATATTTGGGAATGGAGACCAGGTACTGTTATTCCAGTAAACTAGTGCTAACTTAGCATTAACATTATTGAAGGTTGTCGATTCTCCATTAGCATACCCGGCAAAGACCAATTCGGCGTCCATGGGGTACCCAGCTGGGGTCAGATTATTTGCGTAGACCTCAATATATGCTCTAGAGGCTGGTGCATAAGGCCTTATGTAGACCTTGTCGTACCAAACAACCTGAGGAGCCTGATACGTATTGCTTTGGGTAATGACGTAGCCGAACTGAACAATGACGGTACCATAATACGTAAAAACATTAATAATGAGATAACCAGCAAAGGGTAAATTATATGTGTTGTATCCTGATTGATACCCGTAGTATATGCCATTCGTACTATTGCTAACAACGCCGTTACCTGCAATGCTTGTTAATGTGGCTGATGCTGTTGTGTCGTTCCAAACATTATCGAGAAAGTCATAGTTCTGGCTATGTGTTAAGAATTGAATAACATTCTGAAGCCAGTAATACTGTTTCTGCCCATTGGCTAGGTCTACAACGAGCATAGCATTCAACTGTAATCCAGCGCCAGAATTAGGCACACCGTAGTTAACACCATTTGGATTATACGCACTGATACTACTTATGTTGAAGTAACCAAGCACCTCATTAGTACTGGTGGGTTGTAATGGTAGGCTCACTATACCCATACCAAAACCTGGGCTATAGGTGAGGTATAGGCATGTGGCGTAATTACTAGGTGCTGGGTAAACAACGACCACGTAGTTACCCTGAGGTAATTGAATAGGCAATGGCTCCCCATTCATTAGCGTACCCGCATAGACAGCATTTACTGCCTGCCCTGAGTACCATAAGTCATATTCACCTGGGGTAAAGACATAAACACTTACATTACCTGGAGAACAACCACCTGCGTAAACAACAACGTATTCTGGCTGGGAAAGGGTGATGTTCCAGGGAACAAATAACACGTTTTGTTGCGGAGGAGGTACTTGGACCTGAGCATGTATATTTAATGACATGAATATTAGTATTAAGCCGAAAAGTACTAGGAAAAGTAGGCTTTTCACCATTAAAACCTGGAGTAAGCTAGGTCATTTTAAACCCTAACATTTTGCTATAATTCAATATGCTTATACTAGGCGCTGAGAGAGTATTGTGGATCATCCTCAAGGGTTCACCCTGGCATTTCCAGGGTGATATACCTTGAGGACTCATTACGACTATTAAGTACTAATTTATTGCTCCTTACTGATCTGACTAGTGCTGTGGTATTAAATAACGTATATTAGGGTTTATTGGGGAATATCTTTGTATTATGTGGATGTTTTACTTAACATATACGTATATCAGGTTGCCTTTATCATTAAGTCTCTTCTTAATCCTGCCCTTACCTGTCAATGCCTCTATTGCCCTTAGTATGTCCGCAACCTTATAACCCCTTGTTTTTGCCCACGCCATCAACTCATCCTTTGTTATGCTTCCTCTACTCATTATGTGCTTTAATACCTCATCCTCTATCCCCGTGGTTATGGCAGGTGTTGCGGTTTTACTCACCTCCTTCGTTACCTCCTCAGCCCTTGGCATCTGTGTTGTTTCTTTTTCCTTGGCGGTGGTTTTAGACTCGGCTTTCGCCGTCTCCTCCGTACCGTAGAGGAATGATGTTATTGATGCAGAACCTGCACCCTTCTCTTCCTCCTTCCTTCTCGCTTTTCTTGACACTTATTCATTAGTTAATCAAGCCTAATAATACTTACTATTTTCGCGGTTGCATGTAATACAAAATGGTTTAAAAGGAGGTCGGTATTAGTGTGGGCATTGATGAGCATGAGTTGGGAGAGTAGGGTTTGGGCTGCCATTGCCTGGGCGTTATTCGTGATCGGAGCAGTGGTGGCACTGATAGCTAGGCCTAGGGATGACTATGTTAGGTACTGGGCCTTTGAATCGATAGGCCTTACCATCGTGGTCATAATTGCTTGGATCCTTGTTAAAATTGTGAGCATTATCTTTGCATTCACAATAATAATACCACTAGCACTCGAGGTGCTTTATGGATTAGGTGTGTTTCTACTATGGATAATAGGACTTTTGAAGGCATTTTCTGGGGATTATTGGAAACCACCTATTGTTCATGAAACCAGTGAGTGGTTTAGAAGAGTTGCGAGATTATAAATCCTCATTGATCGCATCTAGATTAAGCAAAATTGCAAATTCATGCAGTTCCCTCCTAAAGTCGCCATAGATAATAACCCTATGCCAACCACCCCTCCAACGCCAGTTCCTCACAACCGTGCTTGCGTTTCCAGAACCTATGAGTTTCGTAGCGCAGGCCTGTGGTGCATATTCATTATTTACGGCTTTAGACACGTGAATTGATAGTAATCTCTCCTCTGGATTAAATCCAACAACGGTTATAGGTTCATTGGTTGGTAACCTAACGTGTATTGATGCATGCTTGGTGCCTAGGTGTGCTTTAGTTATTATATATGGTACCTCGGGTTTATCACTGCCGTGGGGGTTTGTCGGCGCATAGCAGTGATGGTATATGAATTCGCCTCTCTCCTCATCGACACCTACATTAACGATAAATCCATTCCTATTAAAGAGGTACTTAGCAATAAGGATAGGTATTGCTGCATATGGATCAGCTTCGCATATCGGTATTATACCATCATACCATAACTGCATATAGCCAATGCAAGGCCATGCCCTTAGTAGTCCTGTGTTGTATAGAACTATGCAGTCTATTGCTATGGCATCGACGTTCAACTCCTTAACAGCCCTCCTCATAGCCAGATAAAGCCTAGCCGAATTAATTATTTCGTCCTTAGAATCATCATAAATAGCCTCAGCATTCCTAATCCACCTCTCGGCCCACTCCTCAGCCTCCTTCGCATCAATATTGTCAAAAAACCTTGACCTAAACTCATTAACATCCATTATAACTGGAGTAACCCCTGTTATTGACTGAATAAGTCTCAGGACGCTATACATATCAGTATTAGGACCAAACTGCCAATAGAGGTGAGATCTTAGGCTTGGCGAGACAACGAACAATATCCTACTCTGACGAAGCCTGGCAAGCGCTATTAAGTACTTAACCTTAGCCAAAGCCTCCTGGCTTGTTATATTACGTGTAGCAATGCCAATCACGGGATAACCCTCATCAACAGCCTTACTGATCCCAAGCATGTACTCACCAGCACCTGCGTATGACTCGGCAATAATGATTGTAGGCTTTCCACTCCTAATTATTGGATCTATGAACCCCATTATCGAATTAAGAGAAACAACGACATAACCAACAGCATCACCCTCACTGTTCAAGAAGGCCTGTATATCCGATAAATCCCTAATATCATGACTAACAAACTCCACCCCCGGATAGAGTGCCCTTAAGGCATTAAGCAGGTTCATTTTCTTTTCTTCAATCCATTTTATCGATTCCGGAGGACCTCCTAGGTCACCTATCGCTGGGTCTATGAAGGCTATGGGTATCCTTATTTCGGATTTTAAGGGCATAATGATCTATATTTTAGGTATTTATTTTTATTTTTCTTAAATAAGAAATTGAAAGTAATAACAAAAGAACCTACTATAATCAATACATCATTGGAAAATTGAAGAAAAACTTAAATACTAGACTTTGTATATTCATTTAATGATATACAAAGGTAATTCGGGTACTATGGATATTTCGCATGTATTCATAGTAATCACTTTGGTAGCTCTTGCAATAGCAATACTTGCACCCTTCCACTTTAATATAAAAGATTTAGAGAGTATGATATCATTATTAGCAAGCGGTTGGAGCACTAACTACAATAATCCGAGCTATATCACAACCAGCGCCACTGTTAGTAAGTCCTACAATTTGGCTACAATAACAATAAACATAGTTAATAACGGAAATAATCAACTCATAATTGGCGGAACAACCACAATAGGATCAGCGCTATGCAATCTCGATCCATCCATAATCATACCACCACATAGTGAAGGCACATTGACATTGGCTATATATACCATGAATGGTACTGCGGAGGATCCAATATCTATTAATGTTGGTGGAAGTGCGTACTCGACAGGAATTCCACAGATATTTTGCTATGGCTCGCACATAGATCTCACATTAAATAATGGCTTTACCATTGTCTTTAGTACCGTTAATAATAATGGCAATATTTACGTAACACTAAACCAATAAAACAATTTTAAATTAACATCCTAATTTAAACCCTGTCCATCTCATTTAAGTTGGTATCTCACCCGAAGTAATAACTATGCTCGTTCCCTTACTCGTCTCGATGCCCCATATAAACCAGGCAATAGCCGCCGCGAGACCCATAGTCCAAACGCCCATGTTGAGTATTAAGAATTGATTGAGCGGTGCAGATACGGCCCATATCGTCTCAGGTATTAAGGAACCAATCGATATTAGTCTGACCAAACTTACGAATGTACCCCTACGCTCAGTCGGCCATAACTCGCCCTTGAATGTATCCATGGCTAAATACTGAATTCCAATGAATATGTTGAGTATGAAGTCCATGATAAGGAACAATGTGAAATTGCTAACTATTGGCTTCATGAATGCGACTATTACATAGGTCGTAACAGCAGCACCACCTGTTGAGAATAGTAAAACAACCTTCCTACTAATCCTATCCGCGAAGGGGGCAACGAATAATCCACCAATGAACTCGGCCAACGCCGTTATTAATATTATAAGGGCCGTTTGACTACTAAAGTAGATAGGCCCAACCTCATATGAGAGGAGCCCAAAGCCCACGTCATTTGCTGTCATCATCATAACCGCGGCAATAAACCTAAACCAAAGCGGCGGATGCAGAATAGGCTTGCTTATTTGAACATCAACGCTGGGCAGATTTGCTGGATCGAGCTTAACACCGTAGTATTTCTCAACCTCCCTAATAGCGTCATTAATCCTACCCTTCCTCTCAAGCCACCTAATCGACTCGGGCATCTTCATTCTACTTATCACAAGCACTATGAGAATCACAATACCTATAATCCCAATGGCAAGCCTTTGATAGAAGGGCCCAATCAATTGAGTGTTTAGGCTTATGAAGGACACAAGCATTAATCCAACATTTATGAAATTGATTAGGAAGAACGCAGCCTTACTCCTATGCCTCCTTGGCATAACCTCATGCATGTCCGTTAATATGACGTTCATCTCGCCACCAGCTGCAGCCAACATTATTGCTAATGTAACAAGTAATGATAGGTAATTTGGTATGATCAGCGTGGTCACTATGAAGAGGGCAATACCGATTGCATACATAGACATTGTCAATATGAACAGTCTCTTACGGCCAAACCTATCTGATAACGGGCCTACGAATATTAATCCAACAATAAGCCATAGAAACGGCCATATCAACGTCAAAGCCGTTAAGTAGGAAGGCAGCGAGAACCAGCCAGTGGCTATTGGTGCAATACCAACCAGGTATGCCTCAAAGAGAAGCCCTAGGGCGAAGGCTATGAAGGACCACGTATGAGCACTCGACCATTTTAAGTCCTCTATAGCCCTAAATATAGATATCCCATTACCCATTATTCCTGGTACTAAATCAATATTTTAAAGCGTTATCCTAAATATCGTCCCTAGTAATACATCACCTCAAAAGAACTTCACAAAGAACCTTGTAAAATAAACTCCTTAGCCCTAGTAACCATATCCTCAACGTCCACAACGTATGACCTAACATCATCAATCGTCAACTTAGCCTCATGAAAACCCCAAACATGTAACAAATACGCTGAGGACCAACCTCTCCTGCTCCAATCATACCTTGCAGCAACCGAAGATAATTGATAAGTATACCACCTCCCCTCCTTTACAGCTTGCTGATATTCCTTAGTATTCAATTTCTCAGCCAACGCCTTTACGACCTCCTCAGCGGCTTTGTACGCCTTCTCACTGGCCTGAACAGCATCACCCTTGCCTAACTGTTCCCTGGCCTCAGCTAGATATTTTTCAGCAAGCTCTATTCGTAACTTTATTGTGCTCATCGGATCGCCACTTCTACTCTTTATAACGCTCATAACTAATTCCTCAACATCAATACCATTTTCCTCAGCTATTCTCAGTAACTCCTCCATGCCTGAACTAGAAGTAATTAAGGGTTTAAAAAGCGTATATTGATAGATCTGTACGATTATGCCTAAACTATAATACTAGATAATAAATGTATTGGTATGTATTATTGCTCCAATATTTATATAGGTTATTTATTATGGAAAATTGAATGTAGTTTAGAAATTGAATGAATACGATAAATATGCGCGCACCGGACCCCTCTCACACAGGAAGTTCACGTTCTACGATTCATTCAAAACCTCAACACTATAAGGCGATTAATGTATTAATATTATGATTTAATATTTTTATGTTCCTTATATTCATGAAACAATAATTCAGTTTTAATCGAAGAACTTCTGCTTTCAATCGATTGATTTACAGATTATCTCATGATTTTGTGGAGATAAAAGTTTATATACTAGCTCTTTTTGATATAAAGTGCATGAAGAGCATTAATGATGAGATTAACATGGCTTTGAGAGGCTTCGTAGCCAATGTAGGGAGTGATGTAATTGGAACTATGCTTGTTTATCGGAATGGCTTCATTGTATCCTCAATTTCAAGAAATGGAATTAATACTAAATCCTTCGGCGCTCTTCTTGCTGCGGTTAAGGGTTCGATCGAGAAGGCGCTTAGTAAGGTTGATGCTGGTTCTGTAAATTCACTGATCCTAAGGACTAATAAGTACATAATAACAATACTACCAGTAAATCAAAATGCCTTTCTAATCAGTATTTCCCCGGAGACGTCAAACCTAGGCCTTATTTTAATGGGCCTTGAGGAGACCCGCGAGAAAATAAGCAAGCTTCTCCAGTAATTTGCTTTTATTCTGCAAGGAATACTTATTAGCCATTAAATCAATGATCTCTAGGCCTTATGTGTAGGATGGTTTTATCAATTGGTTTTACCAATGATGAGAAGGTACTAGTGGGTGTCGTTGATAGCCTTGTAAAAGCGGCTTCTCAGGATCCATATGGTAAGGATTTATACGGCGAGGAGCAGCATAAGGATGGGTGGGGTCTTCTCGCCATTAAGTTTATTGATGCATCAATGTCGGTTCTTCATTATAGAAATACCAGGCCTATTTTTGAGGATGATGCCGTAGATATCGTTAGGTCTTTCTTTAATGATTATAGGGGTATGTACTTATTGATGGTGCATGCCAGGGCTGCTAGTACAGGAACCCCAATAAATGTATTTTCAACACACCCTGTTAGGGCCACTACAAGGAGTGGGTCTGAGCTTTACATGATTCATAATGGTTCCTTCAATAGAGATTTCATAATTAAGGAGCTCAATTTCTCTCGTGAAATTACAAGTATGTATAATGATACATACATAGCAAACCTCGCCCTTGCCAGTAGGGCGAGTAACGATGTCAACAGAGATGATTTGGCATGGCTTTTAAACTATGTTAAGACAGGTGCCAACCTAGGTATTTCGCTCGTCAATAGTGATAATGTGGTGTTCATAGTCGGCAGTTATTATAAGTTAATGAATGATGGCAAGGATGAGGTCAGGGAGAGGTATTATAAGTTTTATCATTGTAGAAATAATGGACAAGTAATGTATGCATCCTCAACAGTAATAGATCACTATAGACCCAGAGAATTTGCTGATTGCATGGTTATGAGGAATGGTGAGTATCATAAATATTTAGTAAATGCCAGTAAGTTCGAAATGAAAGAAACATGGTTATTTCAATAATCCCTCGACATCACCTTAATAATAACCTGCCTTATTTTAGTTAAGTGAATCAGCGTTTCTTAGCGGAGAGATAGCCACCGATAACCCCCGCTATTATATTGTAGGCTATGAATACTCCTATCCTGGTCCTTAATGGTCCTGTATACGCATCAAACGTTATTCCGAGTATTGCAACGGCTATTATTACGTAAATCACAGTCCTCTGGGCAGGCCTGAAATAAACATTATAGCTTGTCATTTCCTCTGACCTATACGGTCTTGTGAAGAGTATTAATAGGCCGTAAAGCACTAAAATTAATGCCAATGATACCCAGTAACCCTTTATTATCGCCCAGACCGGACTTACCACAAGTGGTGTTGTGTAGAAAATATTTGCCAGCGCCTCAAGTCCCAAGGTAACTAGAGATACGAAGAATGCATAACCCACTCCAGCAATCGCACTGTACCTAGTTTCTCGTGTTGACATTAACTTTCAATTAATCAATAAATTTAAAAACCCAACTGATAAAAAATTAATTGGTATGTCGATTAGAGCTCAAGTAATATCTACGATAGATGAAAAGGGCATAGACCAAATGGGACCTGATGACCTGATAGTTAAGTACCACTCAGTAGATGTTAGAAGTAGGTCAAGGCTCATCGTATACTCAAACCAAAAGGCAGTGGTTAGAATACAGGGGCAAATACAGGGAGTCTTTGACCCTGGTTCACACGACCTACAAACACCGATTAATCCTGTAGCTCAATTCTTTGCTAAATTCCAATACTCCGGTAATGTACCTTGGGAGGTGGAGGTTCTTTTCGTAAGTACGGCTAGGCATGAGGCTAGAAGTGAGGGCGTTACACAGACAAGGGAGCTCGTGCCAATGAAGTACCAAGTAGCTTACTACTTTATGGTTACGGACCCTGTTAAGTTCATAAATTCTGTACAGTTTAGTGGATTTAAGTACACGGTAGAGGATTTCAAGAGCTACGTATCACCGATAGTTGATCAAGCAGTTAGTCAAGTCCTAAACATGGTTTCGCTAAATGAGGTCTATGCAAACCTACACAAAATAACCGACGCTGTAACGGCAAGCCTGAGATCATTCATGGAGGAGGTGGGCATACACCTAATAACCTGCAGGATAGTTAGGCTTGAACCTGAGGATGAGACTATGAGGAGGGTTGTGCAGCTCATGGCCCTTGGTCTCGATGTGAATACCGCAATTAGAGCTAGGCTGTCTGAAATAATGGCTCAAAGGAGTGACCCAGCTGCTACGAACATGATGCTTGGTGTGCCGTATTACCCAATATACATATTACCCACGGCAGGAATGCCCACAAATATTCAACAATTAATGGTACCACCAACACAGCAGCGTCAGCAGTCCCAGCAAGGTAGTTCAGAGCAGTCAAGTGGCTTTGAGATTAGTGGAGGTTGAATGAGGAGTTATGAGCCACGAGGTCTTAAAAAATTATGGGATGTTTAATAATAATGAGCTAGTACTTGAAGAGGTTAAGTTCGACGATCTACCGTGCTTCATAAACCTATCAATACTTAACCAGGGCAGAATCCCTGAAATACTTATTGAGCTAAGCACTGGTTGCCATCACCATAATGTCATGATAAGGATAACAAGGAGATTCATCGAGCTCTTCGGTATAGATACGGCCAGAATAACCGCAGCCAGGTTAGCCAAGGCATTGGGCATTGAGGATTATGAGGCAATTGAGCGAGGAGATATTGAATTAAAAATAAGGAAGATACCGAAGCACTATCCAGAGTGGGTTAGTCAGAACATTGATATTGTGGTTGGTGCATTTAATGAGGTATTATCGTCACTTGGCGTAACCACGCAAACATCAATTATACAGCCGACGCAGACAATACCGCAGGAGACACAAATACCATCAACTCCTCCTCAGCAATCAGTAACCTTAGCCGCCAATGTGGTTAAGTCATACGGCAGTGTTGGCGACCAAAACCTAGTATTGAGGTCGTTGAGTGGGAATACGCATATTGAGTTATGTCTTGAAAGGATGGGTAGTTGTAAACCATTAATCACGGTAAGAACCAAGCCTCTTGAGGTTATAATCCATGAGAATGCCGTAAAGGTATTCGGTGAAAATAGAGCGATTGAGTATGCCACATGGATTGCCAATGCACTTTATGTTAGTAATTACGATATAGACGAGACAGGAAACGAGATAATACTAAAGTCTAAGGAGGAGGTAAGTAATGCATTAAGTAATAACTTGATTAGGGTAATGGATACAATAGCCAACAAATACCTTGGCAATAGCAACTAAAATCAAAAATCACTTAATTACCTTAGCTTCTCTGGCATCAAAAGTTTTTGTCTCTCAACGACATAGGTTCTGGCATCCCTAATCATGGAAATTATTGATTGCGGATTAGACCGGCTCTTAACAGCATCAAGAATAGCCCTGGCAGTATCCACAAGCTTCAAATCATATTCCACAAGCTTTTCAAGATCCTCAGGAAACAACTTAAACCTATCATGCATACCGGAATCACCTGTTGGCGAACCCCAAACCTCAGAAATAAGATTCCTCAACTCACTTAATAATGCCTCATAATTCTGAATTAATGGATCAAATGGATTATTACGGGCAACCTCCTCCTCATACCTCTCCACAAAGCCCAGGGCCTCCTCAAGCATGGATGCCACAGCCTTTCTAACTAGGAAATCGTCTTGTCTAATCAAATCCTTAACCTTATAGCCCCTAAACCCTGGAATTAATAGCTGTAGCTTTTCTAACGGTGTTAATGGTGATTCTGATATTGGTGGCTTAACATTATCAGACATCTTACTATTTTTAAAGGCATCAATTTATAAACCATACTCCATTAGGCATTGAAAGGACTTGTTACTAATTGTAAAGGGATTCCTAAAGCTAACTCCTTCATTTTCATTCCTTCAGTTATAGATCCTATTATTGATTGATAAGTAAAGTAAAAAAGTGAATCATATTTTACTTTTTATGATTTTAATACCGTCCTTACCTTACTTGTGGTGTTTCGTATGGTTTTGGTAGTCCTGAGTATACTCCCCATATGTAGAAGGCTATGGCTAGTATGGTGACCACCACCATGTCCCACGGGAACTTCAGTATTGGGACAGGACCACCAGCCGTCTGACCAATATACGTCATCAAAACCATAACAAGCATATAAACAATATACCAAATGGAGTTCTTAAGCCCCGCCTTGACCTTATAAATAACGCCAAAGATTATTGAGAGGACAAAAACAAGTAAAATACCATATGGCGTCGCAGGCCAACCACTCCAATAAACAATCCAGGTAGCGAAGATGAAGGCCAACGCACCAATAACGGCTGCCGCGGGTACCTTATACGTTCCACTTAACCCCTGCCTTCTGGAAACAACCAACGACACTGGCACTACCGAGAAGCCCAGATAACCGGCCACAACAGCCTCCTCAATTATTGTATATACAGTAGGTATTGGCGAGAGAAGGGCTAATACCAGCCCTACAATACCAAAGATTATCAATGCCCAATAAGGTATTGCGTACTTCTCATGAATCTCACCAACCCTTTGACTAACATATTTAGATCTATACATTGAGAAGAAGACCCTTGTGCCACCACCGAGGTAGATATAGCCGACTACGAAGGGGCCAATAATACCAACTATTGTAGCTACCACCAATAACCAGTTAATGCCATATGTACCAGCTATGTACATTACCGGGTTATATGACGACGTGATTGATGTTAGGTCAGCCCAATCACCAGGCTTCACATTGAACGCGCTCCACTTAATTGATAATACATACGTAGCAGCAAATAACACGTATATCAATGTTTGACCAACAACCACAAGCAATATGGCAATTGGTATATCCCTCTGTGGATTCTTCATTTCCTCGGCATAGTCAGGAATAACCCTAGTACCACCGAAGGCAAACATGCCGAGAGGTATCGCAGAGAATACCGCAGCCCAACCGTAAGGTACAAAACCACCAGGCAAGCTAGATACGTTCTGCGGCATAAACACAGCAGCAAGGAGCCCAACCGGAATTATTAGGTATAGTATCAATTTTACTATACCGATACCCGTCGTTGATTGACCGAAGAATTTAACACCAAAGTAATTAAACGGTACCATAAGAAGAATAAGCAAGGCAGCAACACCGGCGCCAAGCCATGTAGGGATACCACTTGGCGTTAATAGATTATGCGTGAAATAATTTATTCCGTAAACCACAGCTATGGCCTCAGCCGGTGGTATGAATAGGTACCAAACCATACTAGCCCAGGCATTCAACAGGTTTGTTACAGGCCCATGTGTGTAGTAGGCATAGCGGGCAGGGCCACCAGCCTCTGGGTATAACGTGCCCATTTCCATGTACGTTAAACTAATTATGAAGTAGAAAATACCACCAAGTATCCACTCAAGAATTACAGCTGGGCCGCTCATAACCATCATTTGTGGTGCAGAGAACAGGATGCCAGTACCAACAGCGCCCACAAGCCCTATTATTGTTAACTCTGACAAACTTAGTTCTTTACGTAGACCAACTGCCTGTCCACTTCTACTTTCATTACCTGGCATATTTAGCTGAATAGGTAGTTCTTTTTAAATTTTACATATTTACCAAAATCTATTAACAAGTTAACATATTAATGTAGGTAATCATGGCCATAGATTAGAAATAAATTCTACATATTTGCTTCATTATTAAATAATGTATTAATATAACTATTATTAGGATTAAAATTTAAATAACATATATAGAAGCTTATATTAATGCTAATAAATTAGAAATTGAATTTAAGGAAATCAACTCATGCTAAAATATTAAGGTTATTCTTTATCATCCTTGACTATTTTCTTAAGTCCACTACCTAACGCCTTAACGCCCTCCTTAGTCTTTTCGGCTCCTTCCTTAGCTAAATCCTTAGCCTTCTCGGCTGTCTCTTCACCTTTCTCTTTGGTTTCCTTTTTTATCTTATCAAGAACCATATGAACGACTTTACTTCCTGGTCTTTTAAGTATTTTTCTCTATTATATCGAGGAGTTCTTTTACGATAATTTGCTTGATCTTGCTAGGATTTAGCATTCTTCCTTCAAATACCTTCTTACCATTAATAATAAGGGCTGGCAAATCGAAAAATACTATTCTCTCTCAATTCATTAATGATTGGCATAAACTCGCTGGGTCCCTCACCACCTAAAAGCATGCTTAGAATTATATCCAGATATTCTCTATTAATCTTTACGGATGTGAATCTAATAATGCTATTATGAAGCCCTAATTCGTCCACGGCATCCTTAATGATCCTCTTAATTACTTCAAGATACTTCTCGTCCCTACCCTCGACTATGTAAAGCCTAATGTTTATGATCATTCAGTTACTAATTATTATTTAGTTGCTAATAAACCCTATTCTTCATTGAAAATAATTAATTACTAATTAATCGGTG
>JAGDXB010000089.1 GCA_023256215.1 Vulcanisaeta sp.
GCCAACGGGACCTAAACCCGTCCCCTTTGACCTGGCTCGGGCACCCCCGCAGGTTATTATGTTCAAATCATGACTTTTAACTTTTTTGTCTTGATCCCATTCATGGCCTTTGTGAATATTCATTTGTTTATTTTCCTATATTATTGTTCAAGTATAATTTGTCCGGGGATTATGCAGAAAATGCATCTTTACAAAGGTATTAAATTACGGGTTATTGATAATGGTAATTGATGGGTAAGGTCGTGAATATAGATGAGGCATTGGATAATATTAGCGATGGCTCTGTAATTGCTGTTTCAGGTTTTAATATGGCTACAACGCCGGAGTACGTATTACTTAAGTTGTATGAGAGGTATCGAAATACTGGTCATCCGAAGGACCTTTTCCTCATTACTGACTCCTTACCTGCATCTAGGGATCGAGGTCTTGATTTAATAGCTAAGTACATGTTTGAGGATGGTGATTTCAACTTTATTAGGGGCTTCATGGTTACGTTCTTAGGCATAGCCCCTAATTTACAGAGACTTGCCATTGAGAATAGGGTTGAGGCCTATGCAATGCCCATAGGCATAGCCACAAAGTGGTTTAGAAGCATTGCCACTGGGTCGCCGGCGATTAGTAAGGTTGGCCTTGGTACATTTCTTGATCCTAGGCAGGACGGTATATACCTAAATGAGTTGGCTAGGGAGAGGAGGACTTGCTATGTTGATCTTATTAGCATTAATGGTGACGAATACCTACTTTACAGTTGTCCAAAGCCTACGGTAGGGCTGATCAGGGGTAGCATGGCTGATGAGGCCGGTAATTTATCAATGAATGAGGAGGCCATCTATGGTTCAGTACTGGCAATAGCGCAAGCCGTTAAGGCTCAACCAAATCCTGGGAAAATAATTGCCCAGGTACTCTACGTAACAAGGTTCCTAAGCCCAAGGGATATTCACGTACCTGGACCACTAATTGACTACATAGTCATATCACCACCTGAGTACCATACCCAATCAGCCAGCATTAGATATGACCCAAGCCTATGCGGGCGCGTAACACTCAGCAATGCCTGTCTGCCGAATGATGACGAGATAAACTTTGAAAATGTAATAGCCAGGAGGGTTGTCCTTGAATTGGTGAACTTAATTGAGCGACTGGGCAGACCAATAGCGATAAACCTAGGCATAGGAATCCCAGCTCTGGCGGCCAAGGTGATAAAGAGCGAGAATCTGGAGGACTACATAATGACCACTATCGAATCAGGTCCATGGGGTGGTATAGCCCTAAGCGATGATGATTTTGGCGTTGCGATTTCACCGAGGGCTATAATACCCATGCCAGACCAGTTCATTATATATGAGGGAGGAGCCATAGATGCGGCGTCCCTAGGCTTCATGCAGGTTGGACCCAACGGAGACGTAAACCCAAGCTTCCTACCAGAGAGGGTTACGGGGCCTGGTGGCTTTCCAGTAATTGCTCATGGCTCGCCAAGGCTGTACTTCGCAGGAGCATTCACGGCGGGTAAGAGGGAAATCTCGATCATGAACGGTAGGCTTGCAATAATTAGGGATGGGTCTATAATTAAGTTTGTGAAGAAGCCCTATAAGGTTGGCTTCAATGCCGAGCTTGGGCTTAAGATGGGTAAAGAGATTATGTACATAACCGAGAGGGCCGTGTTTAGGCTAACAAGTGAGGGCTTAGTCCTTGAGGAGTACGCACCGGGTGTTGATATTGAGAAGGACATACTGGCTAAGATGGAGTTTAAGCCCATAATCTCGAGGAACCTACAGCCAATGGATGACTTAGTGTTTAGGGATGGGCCCATGGGCCTATTAGATGTTGTTAAGAAGGCCGTTAGGTGTTGATTATGGCGTAACCCATTATCCTTGGTCTCCTGGGCCTGGCATTAACATTTATTACCAATGCCCTACCACTGACCATGGGCAGCCCCCTGGCTAGGGCGATATTATTGCCCTCGACCTTACCCATGACCTTAATGCCGTTGAACACCACGTGAACCTCCCTAGCATCATCACCCCACTTAAACCTGCTGAAACCATTAATGGAGCCTATGAATTTCGTACCAGGCCTAACCAACGCCTGCACCCCCTCAATATCCTCAAGCTTAACATTCCTAAGCGCCAAGCCAACGCGGGTTCCTGGCAGCACGGAGTCCTGATCCTCATCAAGAACCTGTATACTCCTAACCTCAACCTCCAGGTTCATTGGGTAGGCAATGAACTTGTCATGAACTGACACCTGAGTCAATGTATAGCCGAGCACTACAACACCAACACCCTTGACATTAAATGCCCTATCAACATAAACAATACCCCTGTCAGGTACTTCAAGGTCAAGCTCCCTAAACTCGGAGACGAATTTAGAAATGCCCAACTCACCGAAGTACTTCATGAATAGGTTAGTATCATCCGCAAGGACCACGCCAGGTATCCCGGAGGCCTCAAGCAGTAGTGCCTTCTCGCCGTCAAGCCAACCAACCTCATTATTAACCCTGAAGTAAAAGGAACTTGATATTGACAGGGCTATGGCCTCATCAAGGATACTGCTTGGGCTTGGTACTAAGACGCTACGAACAAGCTCACCGATCTTCCTGTAATAAACCCTCTCCTCACCCCTATCCCTCTTGCCGAGCATTGACGCTACTTTGATGGCTTCCTGCTCATTCGTTGATAATACGGTTATGATGCTTCCTCGAAGCACGAGGTTGTGGTTAGGGAATTACCGTTTTTAAACCTATCGTATTAATTAGGTAAAATGATCATGGAGGCAGGACATTAATGATGTCACTGGCTATCTCGGCAAGCCCAAGCTCCTCAACGGTCCTCCTCCTTGGGTAGCCGGTGCTTGGGTCCCAACCAAGTGTCTCCCAGTACTGCTCCCTCATTCTCTCCACATCCTCCTCAGTCAACTTAACGCCGGCAAGCGGTCCCTCTAAGAATGGTTCAAGAACCCTCTTGGGTAGCTTGAAGTCCTTCTTTGGATTTATTCCCTCCCTAACATTAAATAGCTGCCTAAGCGTGTGTATCCTATGACCAACCTTAAGCAGCTCCTGTGGCGTGTACTTCATACCCGTGACCGCATATATCAGGTCTATGTACGGTAACGTCCTATAAATGACCTGCGAAGCAAATTGGCAGAAACCCAGGGAATTCTCCACTTGTGTTGACATGGCTATTATGGCTGCCTTACGACCCTTATCACCATAATCATACTTAGGCGATGTCCCCAGATCCATGCCAATATCAAATGGTGCCCAAAGCCTCTTACCACCCTCACCCCACCAATGCACACCACCGGCCGTATGCCTACCCGGCGTTGGATCTGCTGTGTAGGTAATGGCTAGCCCAGGCAGGAACTGTGGGTGGTGCGCCGGCAATTCCTGACCACCAACATGCATTGCGTATTGCTCAGCGCCCTTACCAATTATCTCTGCTGCTTTCTTAACACCCTGCCCAAGTATCCTGCCAATTCCCTCAGCCTTACCTATTAATTCAACGAGCTTAACTACGGCATCGGGATCACCCCATTTAAGTGGGAAGCCGACCTCCCTCTCTGTGATTATTCCCTTCTCGTAAAGTTCGAAGGCAAAGCCCACGGCATTAGCCGCCGAGATAGTGTCTAATCCATATAGATTGCAGAGCTCACCTACATAAACTACTGAGTCTTGGTCTGCATTTAACAGGGCTGGCCCAAATAATGAGGCCGTCTCATACTCAAGCCTATGTCCCATATCGACTAAACCATATCTAGTGTTCCTCCTAATCCATGCACCACAGGCCACAGGGCAGCTGGCGCATCCGTAGGGCTTAACATTATCCTGAATCACAGTATTAGTTCCAAACCTCTCCAGGTTCTTAGTCCCATAATCCCTAACACCAATACCGGCCCAATTCTTTATCGGTGTATCACCAGAAAGTACGCTCGTATCCAGCGTGGATATTGTTCCATATTTATGCCAAATCTCGTAGGCCCTCGCCCTAGTCGTTTTCAGGGCATCAAGCATCTCCTTAATCTTCTGCCTAAGTAGGTCCCTATCGTATATCTCGGGTTTCTTATCACCAACGGCCACTACCGCCTTCAACCTCTTACTGCCCATGACTGCGCCAAGCCCAGACCTGCCATATGCCCTACCATACTCATTAATAATCGCCGCAATCAACTGTAGTCTCTCACCGGCCGGTCCAATACTAATCACCTGAGCACCCCTATACCTACGCCTTAACTCATCCTCAGTCTCCCTAGTCGTCTTACCCCATAGATCGGTCGCGTTCTCTATGTGGATGTCACCATTATCAATCAATATATAGACCGGCCTCTCAGAGACCCCGGTGATGAATATGGCATCTAAACCGGCCTCAAGGAGCTTTGGACCGAACCTGCCACCGGCGTTTGAATCACCCCAACCACCAGTCAATGGCGACTTACCAACAGCCATAGACCTACCGGTCATTGGAATACCACTCGCATTGAGTAACCCAGACGCTATACCGAGTATGTTATCTGGACCCAACGGATCCACCTTAGGCTTCATGCGAGTGTATAGAAACCAAACGCCAAGCCCATATCCACCCAGGAAGTTTCTATAAATCTCGTCAGGGACCTGAATCTTCTTAATTTCACCCGTTGATAAATTGACAAAGCCAACAACTCCATTAACACCCTTGATGCTCACGAAGAATCATTATAATAATTACTCTTACTTTTAAAGTTAGGCCTGAAGGTTTAATTATAATGCATAATTATGGCCCATGAATATGAATACAATAGGTAATTCAATGAGAGCTAAGTACTTTTTTCATACTTTCATTTTTATGAATTTGCTCGAATAAATATGACGAAAACCAGAGCATTGCGCCGGCAACCATGTAACTTTCATTAATACCAATAGACCCGGCTAAATACCCAGATGTCAACGACCCGGTTAAGTATGCCGAACCAGCGATAAAGCTATAGGCGCCAAGGCCTCTACCCTCCTCACCATTACCGAGTCTCTCAAAAACCATCACACTCGACGCCGTGTAGAACGTCGAGAAGGCAATACCAGCGGCTAGTGGATATAGTGTTAGTCCCGTAATGATCATAGTCTCGGGTGTTGATGATGCCAAACCAATTAGGAAATATGAAAGTCCCCTCAGAATCAACGCACGTGATGATGCCCTCGCATTACCGCCAAGCAGACGTATTGTACGTGGCGTAATCATAAAACCAATAATTTGAACTCCCATACCAACCGAGATTATGGTCATTATCCAGGGCCTCGACAAACCACCAATCCTCAGCCCATAGGGGTAAAGCGTGTTAAATATACCAGACGAGAAATAGAAAATAATCAACGCTAAATATAGCGTAATTAACTCACCCAAATTGACACCACGAAACCATCCCCCAATTAGACGCTTACCTATTATTGGTCTCTCACCGTTTGTGACCTGCGGTACTGAAATTAATGACCAAGTAAGGGAGACAATTGGCAATAAACCCATGATAAGTAGTATGGTCTTAATGCCCATGAATCCCGACAACACGGCAGCCAAGACATCACCCATTAGGTAACCCAATGAGCTGATGAAATTGAGTATGGAATATGACTCATTTAGCATATACCTACTTGAGGACTTAATAAGGATGAAACTTGTTGAAACACCTACGGCAGACGAGAACAACGAGGATGCAGCATAATAAAGGGCTATTTGCGGAATATTGGGTGCATAGGTCAACGCCAGAATGAAGAGAGCAGAACCAAGAAAGCCCAGGGTAAGCACCTTCTTACTCCCATACCTATCAAGCAAAAAGCCCCACAGCAATGGAGCGATTATACCTGCCGCAGAACCAGCAGCCATGGCATAACCAACATCCACAGGGCTACCCCTTAAAGACGCAATCTCAAGGGTAATCAAGGTACTTAAAGGACCAACAACGATACTATACGGCAATAAAGCAAACACCCACTTAATGCTCCACCTACCACTAATGCCCATACTATGACAGGCATCAATCGAAAATATATAAAACATACCTAACGAAAATAATCAAAAAGAAACAGAAAGTTCAACCCATTTTAAAATAACGTAACTACTAATACGCCTACCTAACCCATTCAAACCCACGGACTAACAAAACCAAAACAAGATAGTAAAATCCATAATTGGTGGGCCCGCCGGGACTTGAACCCGGGACTTCGGGCACGTCTACGTGACTCCCGCTCGTAAGGCGGACATCCTAGCCAGGCTAGACTACGGGCCCTATTCGGTTCTTTTTGCTCGTGTTTTTAAGTTTTTGGTTTGTGGGTTTCTTGGGGCATGGTACTACTCAATAACGTGAAACAAAAACAACTCAATGAAAATGCTGCTGAAAATTATATGCAGACACACAAACCAGCTCTAGGCAATAACACCAAAACAAAACCAGGAGAAAAGTATTAAAAGCCTCAGGAACCAATGTATCACAGCGGGGCGCCAAGCCCGAGCGGGGTAGGTCACAGACCCCCGAGGTCCCCGGTTCGAATCCGGGCCCCGCTACCACTATTCTTTTATTTTTCATGGTCTTGATATTTGCGTTCCTTTCTGTATGTGGTTTTAGATTCAAGATAATATTAGGATGACCTATGTTTAGTGCTGAGCATGGAGGGTCATTAGTAATGATATCGTGGCTAAGCTACGGTCCATAAGTACCTAAACTTAGTGGGTTTATCCTTATGTTGCATTTGGCACTATGATTGTTATAGTGTGGTGTCATGCTGGGTTCTTCGAATGTTTATTATCTGCTTTGTTGCTGGAAATTGAAATAATAAATAGCTAATGCCTAATGAATATCCTAAATCGGTTTTTAAGTTAGTGATAGATGCGGTTCTTGGTATGGTGGATGTTAGGGTTGGTGTTATAGGGCTTGGTGTTATGGGTTGGAGGATTGCGAGGAATCTTAGGGATGATGGTTTGTTGGTTGGTGTTTATAATAGGACGGTTGATAAGGCTGTTAGGTTTGGTAGGGAGTTTGGTGTTGAGGTTTTTCAGAGCCCTGCTAAGTTGGCTGGGGCTGTTGATGTTGTTGTTACTATGCTTAGTGATGATGATGCGGTTAGGAGTGTGATTGCTGGTAATGATGGTGTGCTGAGTGGCTTGAGGTCTGGTTCTCTTGTTATTGATATGTCCACGATATCGCCGACCGTGTCTGTGGAACTAGCAAATATGGTGAGGTCTAGGGGTGGTAATATGGTGGATGCCCCTGTCATTGGTACTTCTGTGGCTGTTGAGCGTAGGGAATTGGTCGTGCTCGTTGGCGGCTCTGAGGAGGCTTTTAATAGGGCTAGGGAGGTTTTGCGGCATACTGCTAGGACCATAATTCATGTTGGTCCTAACGGTTATGGGCTTTATGCCAAGCTCATAAATAATGCATTGCTTGGTTCATACGTGGTTGCCTTGGCCGAGGTCGTTCAGTTGGGTAAGGCCTTTGGGCTAAGTGACTCGGTTATTCTAGAGGTTTTGACTAAGTTATCGAGTGCCAGGTCCCCGACCTCCGAGTTGAAGGTTCCCAAGATGCTTAGTGGTGATTATTCTGTTCAGTTTGCACTTAAGCATATGCGTAAGGACCTGGATATCGTTAATAGGGAGGCCTCTGCACGTGGTGTTCCAATACCAATGGCTTCACTAGCCCTTCAGTTCTATAGGATGGCCGAGAGGTTGGGTCTTTCTGAGGAGGATTTTGCCGCCGTGTTGAAGGTGTTACTTAGGTAGTGGTTGTGGTAATAATTTTAAAGGTCGTTATTTAGGCTGGCATTTGATGGTTTTATTTATATTGGTAATAATTGGCGCATTGATTGTTGTTGCTTCAGCGTTGTCATCATTGCTATCGCTTTATTTTGAAATCACGTATTGGAGGGTCAGGAAGGTGTCTAGGACCGTGGTTAGGAGTGGCGAGGATTATCCCTGGGTTACGGTTATAATGCCTGTGAGGGGTTTGGATCAGAATTTTAGGGGTAATGTTACTAGTGTTTTGGATCAGGATTATCCTGGCCGTAGGGATTACATATTCGTGCTTGACGATGATGGTGACCCTGCCTATGGCATTATTAAGGAGTTAATCAGCAATGCTGGTGTTGATGCTTCAATACTAATTAATAGGGGTGGGCATAGCAAGGGTGATGCTTTGGCCTTTGCCCTGGGCCACGCTGCTGGTGATGTTGTTGTTTTTGTTGATAGTGACGTCCTTGTCCATAGGCACTGGCTTAGGAATCTGGTTGATTCTTTGAGGCGTGGTTTTGGTGCCGCCACCACGTATAGGTTTTATTTACCGTTTAGGAGGTTTGGTTTTGGTTCATTGCTTAGGGCTGGTTTTAATATGATTGGAATAACCGCCATGCAGAATTCGAAGGCTAGGTTTGCCTGGGGCGGTTCCTCAGCAGTGTGGAGGTGGTTGCTTGATAAGTGGTCTGTGCGTGAGTACCTACCTTACTATCTCAGTGATGATTATGTGATTACGCATTTTGTCCATAGGGAAGGTCTTGGTATTGACTTCGTTCCAGAATCGCTTGTGCTTACGCTCGAGGATGCTGGTTTAAGGGATGCCTTTTCATGGAGTGTTAGGCAGTTGTGGTATGTCAGGGTCTATGGGTTTAGGGGTTTCCTGCTTTATGCTGCTTCATACAGCCTCTATGCCATTGAGCTTCCCATCGCCGTGTTCTTATCGATCTATTACTACCTGCCTTTCGCCATTCTTGGCCTGTTGCCGTTTGTTGTTGGCGTCGTTAAGGATTTCGTCAGGATCAACAGCATTAGGTCTTTGGGCGATTTTTATCGTAATAACATACCCACTGGCTATGCCGTGTTGTTGGCCTTAGTCTCAATCATTAACGTTTATTTCTCCTGGCTGGTTATCATCAGTACTTTATTTACGAGAAGTATTGTTTGGAGAGGTCGTGTGTTCACTATTGATGATGCTAGGAGGTTTATGGGGGTTAGGAGGCTTGGGTGATCTTTGTGGTTAACGTTCGTGATGTCTTTTGGCTCATGGTTAGGAAGCCGCAATTACTGATTGATTACCTGAGGGGCCTTGGTATCGATATTCGTGAGGTTTGTACCGAAGATCCTATTAGGCATTTTAATTGTCCGCCGAGTGAGGATGATGATTTTAGGGTTAGGTTTTTCGTGGTTTCGTACATATACCTAAAGGTGTTGGTTTGGGAGTTGGGTAGTTTAGGTGGTTCTGGTGTTGTGGTTGAGGGTGTTAATGAGTTGGTTAGTGATATTGTTACTGATATGAGGCTTTACAATGCACCGCCTGATTTGATGAAGGCTGTGGTGGCAATTTCACGGGAACTCCTTAGGAGGAGTTCCTAGCGTTTGCTTATCTCTGTCTATTCTCTGTGCTTAATGAATCCTCAAGTCTCTTGAGTAGGTCCTCTAGTTCGCCTATTTCCTCGGAGTATAACTTAACCATTACGTTATCCCATTTATTCCTGATCTGCGTCAGTAATTCCTTTGCATCCCTGATCCTCTGTCTTGCCTCATCATAGACCTCATTATTGATCAGCGCCTTTGCCTCACTCAATAATTCGCTAAGTCTAAGTAGGTCCTCAGGCATGTGGACTGTGGCAAAGGAGTTATATTCGCTTAATTGGTCCTTATTGCTAACCAGGTACTTGAGCACCTTTATTGTTCCGATCCTGAGGAGTGATGGGGTTAATTCTGTCTGCCCTATGTTTATTCCGTGTAGCAGTAGGTATGTTGCAACGTACATGGGTACCTTAACCCTGGTCCTATTGCTTATTGGTATATGCTCCACGTAGTTAGATATTATTGGGCTTATCACCTTAGATATGTCCTTGATGTGGTCATATACGTACTGCGTTATTATTTTATTGACTGTTTGCACATCATCCATGGTAGCAAGGGGTTCCATCCTCTCCAGGTCCATCCTTAATTCCCAACCCTTCACTATCAGTGGCTCCGTATCGTCAGGACTAACCCACTCCGTAAATACCCTGAGTGGGAACCTATCATACAGGGCCTGTAGCTCCTCCTCATCGGGAATCCTGTTGCTTGCTCCAAAGACTGTCCAGGTCTTCACAGGGACTACCTTCTCACCATCATAGACGACCCTCTCATTGAGTATTGACAATAGTGTATTCAATATTGCACTAGACGCATTGAATATCTCGTCGAGCAGTGCAAACTCGCTTTCCACTATGGAGTTCGCGTATATACGCTCAACCTTGCCATCTAATAGCTTGGCTATGTTTATGGGACCGAGTATCTCCTCCAGGTCTGTGAACTTCGTCAACTGCCTATAAAACCACCTAGCGTTTAACAGCTTTGATAATGCGTATACCAGCGTTGTCTTTGCAGTACCTGGCGGACCGACTAGTAGGTAGTTTTCCCTGGATAGGGTTGCCATTAATGTACCAAGCACCTCATCCTCGTATTTAAAGAACATACTATTCAATTTAGAATAAACACTCCTAATCCTTGCGTAGGTCTCATCAATCACAAACTAACATCTAATTATCTAGAATTTAAACGTTCCCACTAATATCTTTACATCAATACTTGGCACCGTATCGATCCAGCAGACCCTCTAGATCCTTCATAACCTTTGCAGCCTCACCCTCAAGCATCTTCCTACGACTAACTATGGTACCTTTGACATCATCAACAATGGCTCTTACCTCTAACTCCCTGAGTTTTATAATTCCTTCATTGAGATAGTCCATTAGCTCCATGAGTACGTTAACATCCTCAGGTACAGAACCGTTAAAGAAATCCCTAACATTTTCTCTAAAGCATTCCCAGTGTATTGCACCGTTTTTTGTAAATGTAAATCTCATACCTGGAACTATCTCCCGACCGCACTTATAGCACTTCCAAGACCTAGTACTACTCATATCTGCCCGGTGTATTTACATTGACGGATTTATATAATAGCATTCAGAAGTTAATTTTTATGAACAAATGAATACGCGTTAATTATAGTGAGAATCTGATGGCAGCCCTATCTATTGATTCGAATATTGTTGGGTGAGCATGTGGCAGCAGGGCTATGTCCTTAACCCTGGCATTAACGGCTATGGCCAACGCAATCTCGTTAATAATCATTGAGGCTGCTTCACCATAGACTACACCACCAATTATCCTCTGGCTCTCCCTCTCAACAATTAGCTTAACCCAACCCTCCCTAACACCAATTATCTGGGCATACGCATCATCCTCAAGTGGATATTGAACAGTCACGTAGTTAATACCCCTTGCCTTAGCAGCATCCTCGCTCAACCCGACCATGGCGGCCTCAGGTTCTGTGAATATCGTCATTGGTATTGCATTGAAGTTGACCTCGTAAATCGGGTTGCCATGCATCATGTTCCATGCCGCCACCACAGACTCCTTAACGGCCGAGTGGTATAGCATGTATTTACCAATGACATCGCCAGCGGCATACACATTAGGTACCCTAGTCCTCATGGTGGCGCTAACCTCCACATGGCCCTTCTCAACAATGCCGAGTTTATCGAGACCCTCAACATATGGTTTTCTACCAACGGCCATTATAACCTCAGAACCAGTCACATAGCCCCTACTACCATCTGGCCTCTCATACTCAACAACCTTCTGCCCAGATTCCTCCCTAATGGCTGTAACCTTAGAATTAGTGAGTATCTCCACACCTTTGCTTCTCAGCTTCCCTTCAATCTGTGAAACGATACTCGAGTCCCAACCACTTAAGATCCTAGGCAGCATCTCGACTATTGTTGCCTTAACGCCTAGACTCGATAATGCTGACGCAACCTCAACACCTATATAACCGCCACCGATGATCACGACGTCGCTTGGCACCTTCCTATAACTAGTCTTATAACCAAACAATTCCTCACTACCTATAGCCAAATCAGCGCCAGGCACCGGTATCCTTATTGCCGTCGAGCCCGTAGCAACAAGCAAGTACTTGCCCTCCACCTCCTTACTCCATGACCCATCCACAGCCTCCACAACCACTCTATGATTATCCAAAACCTTAGCGATGCCCTTCACGAAGTCCACATTCTCATGCTCCTTAATCTCCCTAATATGCTGTAGATACCTCAGGTACTGTACATTATCCTTATGATCAATTGCATTCTCCCAAAGAACCCTAACCTTATTAATATCCACATTACCAACGCTATTGAGTATATTCCTCAGCTTCTCCATCAAGTAAATGATTATTGAGACGGACTTAGACGGTATACAACCCTCATAGAGACAATTACCACCTAGATTACCCTTATCATCGATTAGCAGTACTTTATAACCACCCTTACTAAGTTCGAAGGCACCATGATAACCGCCACCTCCACCGCCTATAACTATGACATCATAGTTACTAAGCCTTGGTGGATCCTCGAATTCTGGGTCTGTTGGTGGAAATACTGGGTATTTCCTGATCACGTTTTGCTCAATTAATTGCTAAATTTATTTGCTTTTATGTCAGAAATATGACTTATTTTTAATTATAGAGAAATATTATTTTGAATTCATTTAAATTTAAATGAATTATATCATCTGGGATTTAATTAGACACCGCCAAGCTCCCTTAACGCAACAACCAAGTCCTCAGTCAGTATTCCACTATAAGAGCCATAGAGGTAAAGTCCGAGTGCCACTAACGCCGCTATTACCGTATCCCATGGGAATGGTATTATTGGAGTCTGGAAAACGCTAAATGATCCTAGGAATGATAATACAAATGCTGCGAATATCGTGGCCACAACCCACCAACCTGCCCTCACATGTTTCATGGCGATCTCGCGATCCTTAGCCGTAGACGCCACATATAACGTGAATCCAACTGTCGCGGCTATCATTATCACAACATAACTAATGAAATCTACTATATGCGTCGGCTCAAGCTTCAGCATTGTAACTGGGGACGAGGCAGGCCAGCCAGTTGGCGCCGCAAAAGGCAGGTATATTAGGTAGTAAGTCGCTAAAATAAGCACCACCCAATATATTACTCCAGAGACTATTCCAGCGGCCCTACTTGCACCGTACCTATTAACCATCGTGTACATGTAGAATAATGGTAAGCCAGCGAGTATTAGGGCTATTGCGAACCATAGGTAATAGAAGGTTGACCAATAAACAATTAGGAATGCGGCTATCGTAGCTATGGCGCCGATCACCGAAGCCGCAGGTAACTTAATTGGCCTATTGGCATTTGGTGCCGTTCTCCTTAGCGTCATTAATGATGGACCACTAATTATGTATGTGAACACAGTCGTTGTTGTTATGAACGATGCTATCGCGAACCAGGTTGGAAATGGCAATAAGAACAATAGTCCAAGTACTAAGGCAGCAATGGTTGGCCAAAGTGGAACCTTAAACCTATTTAGTTTTAGGAATGCTGATGGTAGGTGGCCGTCAGCAGCCATGCCGTATATGGTCCTCGCAGTTGTGCCTATGTATATCCAGCCTGTGCCTGATGGTGAAATGATGGCATCTATGAGGAGTATCACTGCGAAACCTGCCAATATTGCTATACCGCTCGTAGCCATAATCTCATAGAACGGCCCACTACTTAATACTGAGGAGGATAATGCCTGCCAATTACCTTGACTAACCTTAACCGCGCTCCAATTGACTGCGCCAACAAATGCTACCTGGAGCATTACGTATATGAACATCACGATTACATAGCCAAGTATCGTACCCCAAACAACATCTGTTGCCTTCCTAGCCTCACCACTATAATCAACACCCTGCCT
>JAGDXB010000137.1:0-7022 GCA_023256215.1 Vulcanisaeta sp.
GGCAATAGCAACAATCAAAGCCGCGACCAACCACATACGTGAGGTTGTTTTCACGTTCATCGGGAGTTACTAATTTACGGAACTTTTTTACTCTAACTCCCACCACTCACCTTCATTGTTGGTGGTAGTGCTTGTCCTATTGCGTATGATGGCGCTATGCCGGTGGCGTATGGCTTTGCGTTTGTTGGTAAGGTTTGTGGTAGTCCCTGTATTGGTTTTGAGACGTTGACTATGTAGATGATCGGCTCCTCCGTGATGTACCTACCCTCCTCATAGAGTTGCTCCGCAGTAGGCGTCCCGTTAGATCTCAGTGGGAGGAGTCCTATCCAATTATTCTCAACCATTAACTTAACCTCCTCGACCTCGCTGTTCACGACGCATGACGGCAGTGCGTAGGGAACTGCCGAGTAGATGACAACGGCAATTGTGTCGCTAGGCGTTACATTAATTGTTGGGAAGCCAACACCGAATGTTGTGTCTATGCTGGTTGCGTTCTCGACCCTCACGAATTGCCAGAAGTTCATGGTCTCATTACCACGGAAGTATGGGTGATTGACCGTGTTGATTAGGGACATGACTGGCTCGGACTTGTTATCAAGGGCTACTAACCTACCATTCACGTAGACGCCGATGATCATCGAGCCCTCCGGACTTGTTAGCCTTGATAATGCCGATAGAGTCTCATTAATTATGCCTATTGGGAATGATACGTAGATGACCACGTTATTAACCTCCACTGAACCGTGCGGATGAAGGTAGAGAATGATCATTGTGTTACTGGGTATGATGACATCATCATTGCAGTAGAGGAGTCCATAATCAACGACGTTAGGAAGAGGAAATGCGGGAGGTGACCTAGGCACAAAGAAGAACTTAATAAATAGGGAAGCAACCACGGCGGCAACAATTATCAACGCGACCACTATTAGCCATTTTGTTCTTGGGCCCATAACCATCAGTTTTACTTAATTCACTGGACTTTTTTTACTCTGGCTGTTCTTAAAAAGTGAGCCGAGAGAAGCAGGTTGCTTTGGTGCTTTGAATATGGCAATATTCGGTCTTCTTTCCCTGTTAAAGTAATTGTTGCGCCAATGATAACTTATATCATAACCATACTCCATGGTTGGCGTGTTCTTGGATAGGCTTAGTTTATTTTGTTTGTTTTCTTAATTAATGGCTCATAATATTCAATCATTGATAATGTATAATAAATTTGGGTTTATTGATAGGCCGTTGAATCCAAGCGGAGTTCCGCCTATTGAGCGTAGGTACTCGCCGGTGGGTTTTGAGGGTGAGCTTGAGAGGGTTAAGGCGGCTATTAATGCCTTCCTTAGGGGTAGTGACAATATTGCCGTGGTAATTGTTGGTCAGTATGGTTGGGGTAAGAGTGAGTTACTTGATGCTGTTGAGGCTGTGGCTCAGGGGCTTGGGCTTAGGGTTCTTAGACTTCCGCTGACATTTGGCCTTGATATTAACGTTGTCATTAACTCGTTGCTTAAGGCTCGCGGTAACTCTAATGAGCCGTTGCTTGTGCTTATTGATGAGGCTGATGAGGTTAGTAGGGCTGTTGAGCTTAGTAATGCCCTTAGCCCTGGCGATGCTGCTAAGGTTAGGGACTTGGTCATTAAGCTCGGTTCTTTGATTAGGGCGTTGATTGAGCCTAGGAATTACAGGGATGTCCTTGGTGTTGATCCCAGGAGGTTGGGCAGGGTCATGCTTGTGCTGGCTTTTACGCCGCAGCTTTATTATAATATCCTTAGGAATTTAGTGCCCGACGTGTTCGATATAACGAGGGGTAGGGTGTATGCCGAGGTTGTTCTTGATGAGAGAATGCCCCTATGGCTTTATGAGGCTATGCTTATTCAGAGGTTCAATGCCTATTCTTCAGATGAGAGGTTGAATTTAGTAAGGAGGGGATTGATGAACAGCCTATATCCCTTAAGGCGTGAATATTTGACTACGCTTTATGAATTAGTAGCTAATACTGAGGGTGGTAAGGCCTCGCCTAGAGCGTTGGTTAAGTTTACGTCAAAGCTTTTGGACATGCTCGTTGATAAGGGCAAGGAGCTCAATTATGCCATTTTTGAGGAGTTTCTAACTGTCGAGAGCTCGATCGGCGAGTTGAAGGTTCACCTGGACGTAATTAATGAGGGGCCTAGTGATGAAAGGGTTTCACGAGTATTTAAGGCATTGCTTTTATCCGGCATTCCAAGGACCATTAATGAGCTTAATTCAGAGCTTGGCTTTGACGTTTCGTCGATCATAAATGCGTTGATTAAGGCGGGATTTGTTGAGGAGGTGCAGGTTGCTGGGTTTAGGTTAAGTGGTGATTCGTTGAATAGGATCAATAGCGAACTCGTAAAGCTAAGCCTACCGCCTATTGAGGGTGATTTGAGGGATATCTCAATAAGTTTTGGCCTGTACTATACAGCCTATGAGAATGAGCCAATGATATACATAATCCTGCCCAGCAACGTTAAGACGAACCTTCCAAACGTAGTTAAGGCTTACCAAATATCCCCAAGGCTACATAGGATCCTCGTATTCGGTAGAGAACCTGAGGAGATTGTTAGGGCTAAGGAGGAGATTAGTAAGGCGATCAGCATTGTTAACTCCTTCCGCGATGAGTTGGCGATGGAGATAGTTAAGGCCGCATTAAACACGCAATTGGTTCTTTACCCAATTGCTGCGAACACCTGGGCTGGCGTTTTGGAAAATCCACTTGACGCTAGGATGGGAATTCTCGTGAGTATTGATAGTGATCAAAATCAATTATCTAGGTTGCTGAACAAGGTAATTAATGAGGGTGTCATTACGATTAATGGGCAGGAAAGGACTGTGGATGCTCTCCTGGTTATTGTGATATCCAGGTCATTATTGACGAATGACTTGACTAAGATGTTGATGGGTTCCATGAACAATTTATCCTGGAAGGTGGTACTTGGCCCCGTTTCCGACTTTGTGAATTTCTCAGTCTTTGGCTCTGATGGTATTGATCGCCTTAGATCCATAATAATTGGCTCGAGGTTGGAAAGGCTAAGTAATGTTCCTAGGGAGTACATGGCATTTCTTGAGGAGCTTGGCGAGTATAGGGATAGTATTTCCGCATTTAGGGATAAGGTCAGACAGAGGGTTCTTCAGTATACCATGGCCATTAGACGCGGTGCTAAGGAGTCTAAGGAGTTCATTATTAGACGTATCGTTGATGCTTGGATTAAGGGTGAGGATCTTAGCGACCAACCAGAGGTATTTAGAGACGAGGGTGGTAAGGCAAAGGTTAGTGTTGTTGAAGAGAGTTTCATAAATTACCTGAGATCGCTCGGTAAGCCTAGCTTCACGGTAAAGGAGCTTGAGTATCTCGTGAGGAGACTATACCCAACACACCTATGGAGGGAATTTAGGGAAAACGACTTAATTAGGCTATTGAGACTTAGAGGCCTACTACTGCCGATTAATGAGGAATTCACAGAATACGCACCATACTCACCCAACGCAGTTACCGAGGCACTAAATGCACTTAGTAGGTACATGGCCAAACTTAATGATAGTATAACGAAGCCATTGATAATAACTATCGAGCCTCTGAACATGAAAATAGAGATTAAGCCAGGCATTAATATACAGAGTAATGATTGCGAAAAACTACTATCAATACTTAGGGCCATCCCAGAAACATCAAGCGACTTCTTAAGGAGGTACTCCTCATTCATGATATGCATTGATAAATTAGAGGGGGAGATTGAGGAAAAACTTGAGGAGCTGAACAATGATGTAACCACAGTATCAACACAGTTAAACAGTACAATTAAGGATCTAATGGGTAAGATTAACGATATTAAGAAGGGTCTTGGCAACTTACCAAAAATATCAACCGAAGTGGAGACTAAGGTTAATAATGTACTTGAAAAAACAAGAACATATCTCGAGAGACTTAATGGACTTGAGCTAGATAATCTTAAGGAAAGTTTGCCGACAATACTTGACGCAATAAACTCTGAGGTTAATAAAATAATGAATTTGATGGCCGTGTTGAGGAGTATTGAGGATGAGATTAGGGAATACGCTGAGATGACAAATACGTTACTTAATGCATCAAGCATTATTAATCAGAGGGTAGCGGCCATGGATATTGATGATTTCGTAAACGACCTAATACTCCTGCTTAAGCTAGATTCTATGGATTCATTAAGCAATTACTTAAATGAGCTTAGGCGTGTGGTTGAGGCGAGGCGTAGGGAGTTGAGTGATACGTTGAGTAGGGTTAATTCGTTGATTGATAGGTATACAAGAATAATTGCCTGGTTAAGGAAGAGGGGTGATAACGTAATAATAAGTAAATTATTGGATGAGAATTTATTTTCAATACCAAGCCCATCGCCAACATACGATAATGCCAAGTACATAGCAGATACTATTAGAAATATCGATAAGATTTTTGATGAGGTTAGCAAGAGACTTGGTGTACCGAAGGAATTACTCATAGGTATTGCATCTTTAGGTCCTAATGTCGGTATTAATGAGGAGGAATTGGCTAGGGAATATGGTCTAGAAGTGTCCGTTATTAATAAGTACCTGGAGTCCATGTGGAAGGCTGGGCTTATTGATAGAAAGTACGTAACATGAGGTGGATAGCATGAAAATATCGGTGCTCGGCCTAGGTAGGGACTGCGTTGGTAATGACGTGATAGTATGTAATAGTGAGATTGGTAACGCCAATGCAGTAATTGATTTGTCTGGCGAGTTGAAGACGTTGAATGTAAAGGCTCAGTTAATTATAACGTCTAATCCACAGGGCTTAGTGACTGTTAAGAGGCAGGTTATTGATGAAGTAATGGTTGGAGGTGCAGTATTAAAGTCAATAATAGGGCTTGGCGAGCTTGAGGGTGAGGCTGTAATCAAGGGTGTTAGGGGCGAGACATTCGGTATTTCGGTGAATGGTAGGGTTATTCTCTTTGCAAGACCCTTAATGATTTACTTGCTTCATGATCAGGAGACATTGATTAATGAGGTTAAGTTGTTGCTTAATAATGCCCCAGTGAGTATTAATATTAGTGATGCAGTGAATGAGCTTGCTTCATTAATAATCTCTGAAAGGCGTAGTAAGAAGGTTTCTCGCACGTTAGCCTATCTAGAGGAGTTGTTGCAGGATGGTGATGTTAGTAAGTTACCGCCTTACATTGCGGATATACTTACGAGTGTTGGTGCGGTTCGTGATGATGGTATTGATAGGGAGTTGATTGAGAAGATAATCAATGAGGTGAAGGCTAGGATTTACCCGAGGAGGGGCTAGGATGTTTAATGAGGTAATTATAAACATGCTTGAGCTTATAGAGACGAGGATAGCCCAGATTAGGGATAAGGCTGTTGACCTATTTAATGAGGCACATAATTATTTAGATTACGTAATGAGGGTTCCGCAGGTTAGGACCAGTCTTAGATTTGCCGCTGTTGATTCCGGCTTTACGGAAATCCCCTACCTCGGCTTCAGGGTGTCTGTGATCAACGTTGCTATACTAATTAATATAGATGGTAAAGGCAGGGTAATGACGATGTTCGAGCCTATCCTTGGTATTGGCGATGAGGAATTGGAGAGAATAGCTCTGAATATGGAGATTAAATGCGCGCTTGACGTTATAAGGAGGAATCCCGTGGATCTATTGCTTCTTGACGGTGCGGTTCTTGGTAGGGACGGTATTGGCAAGGTTGGAATCCCAGTTCTTGCGCATGTGAAGGATGTGAGGAGTAATAGGTATTCGCAATCAATAGTTGATTCGTCATTTAAGAATTACATGCTTAAGGCGTTGCAGGTAATGGAGGAGCCATTAATAATGCACGTAATCATGGAGAGCTTTAGAGCGGTTAATGGAGCTAATGATACGTTAATATCAAGGCCGTACATAGTCGGGAAGATAGGTGAGAGGGATGTTCTTGGCTTCTATGTTCAGTATGTACCATCCACATTACCAATATATGTGGAGTACCTGGGTGATCCTAGCCTAATTGAGAGGGTGATTTCTTACCTGGCACCGCTTTCTAGGGTGCCTAGGTTGGGCTACCCTGCGCCACTTTATGTTGTTGATAGGGTGGCTAGGATTAATTCTGATTTCAGGCGTATGATCAGGTTGATAATGGAGAAGTTAGGTGGTGATGTACTGAGTGATTTAAGGGGTGTTTACCTGAAGATGGGGCTTAATGAGTATGTTAAGTCCAGTTAAGAAATAAATTGCGTTGCTGAACGGCTTACTCGTCATACCGGGTTCAATTCATCACCGTCTTCAGTAGCGTCCTTGACCTAATCATCCATGTACAGTTAGCGCCACAACTTAATAAGGTTATTTTCGCATAAGGCAATAACCATTAAATAAATAAACCATAGCACATAAAATGAGGATAAATGCTAATCTACATTGTCAAGGCAATGAATGAACTGAGAAGATGCCTAACCGTGTACGATGAGTTCGAATGCGCCTCGTACCTAAATAGGTCGTATGGCACATGGTTCCTAAGGCTTAATAACAATGATGCAAGTACAATACTTAATGAGGCATCTAAATCATGTACGCAGGTTGAAAGCAGCTTCCTCTATTGTATTTTCTGTGTCGGTTCTCAATGCGGTATGGAGCCCTCAGACACGGCAGTTAGATACATCATTGATTGCCTAGATAAGCTTAACATTGATGGTAATGTGAAGACTGCACTAAAGAACATACTAAATAAGGCGCTGGAGGTAGGGTCTGAGGTTATGTGCTCCGGTGAATAAATAATGCTTAGGCGTATAGTGTTTGGAGGGGCGTCCAATGAATTGACGCAAGACGTATATAAGAGGTGGTTCATTTATCAAATGAGGGTGGCCCAGGCAGCGCTTGTTCTTTCCTTTGTATCGTTCATATTGGGATCAATGTATTTAATGTATGAAGATTATGTAATTCACGGTAAGTTCATGCTTAGCGGCTTAATACTTTTTTACATTGGTATCATGTTCAGTCAGCATCCGGGTTTTACGAGAATTATGCCAAGCCCAT
>JAGDXB010000137.1:7122-60039 GCA_023256215.1 Vulcanisaeta sp.
ATTGGTATCATGTTCAGTCAGCATCCGGGTTTTACGAGAATTATGCCAAGCCCATTTGCATCGCTACTGATAGGTGCGTTGACCATTACCTGGTTCATCACATACGTCGTCAATTTATGGTTCAATTACGCAGTAGGCCTAGCCCTAGTCACGTACTACATCTTACTACTAATATACAGAGGTTTGGGTAAAATGCCTCTTTACTGGCCCAACATTTTCTTCCTAAGTGGTTTAATTAGCCTTGGACTGGCTATGTACATGGGTGGTTCTCGGCTGGTGGTATTTCCAATAGCGTCGATTGTGAGTCTCATTAGGCGTGTTGAGGGTAGGCAAAGACCGAATTACGTGATTGACATTCTTTATTCTGCGTCATTACCCATAATCACGTACTTCCTTAACTACCAAATCTCCTTGGCACTGCTCTCGTTACTCACCTTGATGGTTATAGGCATACCAAGGAGATTTGGGCAGGCCTTCAAGACCGTATACTCTAGGGCATATCCTATTGGTTCATCTCTGGGTAGGGCATCATTGATAATAGTCTTGATAATATCCCTAGTCGGTATTCCTACGATAGACGTTTTTCACATGTTGTTTTTAGGTTTCATAGCCGTCATCATGTCATCACTTTGCATACCAATGTTGATACCCGGCATACTCTGGTTCTCAATGAGGTTTTACGGGATGTTTGATTATGAAATACCAATAATACTGTTCATATCGGCCCTGGCTAGAACGTTCTATTTTGTTAATGAGCAATTCCTCATCGCAATATCAGTAATACTAGTCATTATTGCCTACGTGGAAATTGCAATATCGTATCTAAGTGGTAGTAGAATTAAGGTTCTTTAATGCCGTAATTCAGTACAGCGTTTGCTATTAACCTAGCAATCCTAATGGGCTCAGGTCTCTTACCCTCCCTAGTGAATTTCCTAATCAATGTCCTCACAGACCTATAGTCTATCCCAGAAAACCTAACATAAACCCTAACATTACCCGGCAGTAATAATTCACGCGGCTTACCCAACCTCTCGTAAAGACTAACCCTAACCTCATAATCCTGGGGAAACAACTTCCTTAATGCGCCAACCACGTCGCCCCTCGGCTCATCAAACGCAAGACATATAATAGGGAGCCCCAACTCACTTGATATTTTCTCGAGATCTATTATATTGTACCACGATATTATACAACCATCCACCATTATGACCTGGACATCGTTCCTACTGAATGATCGAAAAAGCCCTATTATGGCATCCGTGGCATCCAAACCACCGACGGTAGTCCTACCCAACGACACGCCATCAATAACGCCATCACTCCTCATTACAACACCAACAAGTATTGAGTGCCTAAGATCGAGTCTAAAACTCTCTGCTATGCCAAGAGCCCTTATACCAGGCTTACTAATCAATGAATCAACGCTCATTCCATTAATCACTACAAATTAAGCGAATTTAATAGGTTTAATAATTGTTCCAGGTTAAAGCGTATCGCAATGAAGAATTCCGCATCATTAACCAATTTGGAAAACTTCGCCGTATTTACACGTATATGACTGTGGATTTCCATAATAATTAGTCGCATTGAGTATGAAGCCGAAGGTGGGTAAACCATATACCTGCGATGCGTCAACCACAGATATGTATAGATTCGTACCAACACCAACATTGAAGAACTCAACCCAGGTCTGCTGCACCGTTGATGATGTTGATAGAGGCAATAACATGCTTGCAACGCTGAATAATGCGCCACCAACGCTTAGCAAAATATCGAGAGGCGCAGTATTGGGTATCAATGCCGCAAGACCAAGGACTATTCCAGCAAGCCCAGTACCCAGTTGCGGCGCACTTAAACCATACGCAGTATTGACACCACTAAGCTGTATCTGGTAATACCCATTAAATGCGCCAACAGGTCCATTACACTCATAGAGGTATTCAGAGCCGGTGCTTGTGTATTCAAAACCGGTATAATCAACAACGGAGGAAGCATTCAGCGCCGAATATCCAAAGTACTCCTCAGACAACGGTACTGCACCGTAATACAGCAGGCTGATTGTTCCATTACCATAATCAAGCGCGACGTTATAAGCATCATACCTAGGTACATAGAGCACCTCAGAAACGGTCGTCGTACCCAAGTACTCCGTATAACCAGTCGTTGGGTCAACGTACCAGGCACTATACCGAACAATAGCCCAGGTAGCATCCTCATAATAATAATAAATAGAACCTGACTCACTTATTTGAGATCCAAGTACATACTCCGCGGTATTCCCAACCCAATTCTCCTGCGTGCTGTAAGATGCGCCTATATCACCATAACCCGTCGCCATAGCGTTCCAATTAATAGTGCCTGAAAAGTCAATTGCCAACGTAATTCCCAGCCCCTTATCATTATTCAACACGCCATTACTCCAGGTTACCCAAGCCAACGGTAATGACCCATTAATACCTACGCATGTACTCTCCGGCCAGAACTCATATGGCAATTCCATATACGCATTTGGTTGCGGTCCACTTAAACTACAATTATATACCGTATAGCCATTGTATGTGCCGAAGATCTCTGGATCCGTTAAATTAACTATGTGATTAGTTATTATGATCTTGAACGGCCTTATTGAGCTTACGTTTATGTACACGGTAGCCAATATATACATAGGCTTCACACCAGGTACCAGGCCAGGTCTTTGTGCCGCGAGAGCCCAGCCAACATTGTATGGAATCACCATTGGCATTGTCCACGAATCATTATTTTTGAGATAGGTTATGAATACGAGCAATGATGTATTATAACCACTCACGGACATTCCGGTCCCTAACCACCTGTTTACTACGTAAGCCCAATTACTATTATTGAACGGTATGTTAATGACGTTACCGTATGTATGGATTATAGGCACTACACCGCTTGGTGCACTTGCGTACACACTAACGAAGGCGTTTACAGGCGTTATTGAAGATCCATTAGCAAGGTAGATCCTAATCACCAAGCCTGGCACCATACTACTTAATGGTGGTGTGCTATAGTACGATATTGTACTGGAACCAACCTTAATTACTTCCACGGGACTTGGTTGAACCTGTACGGCATTGAGCAGGGAGAGTATTATTGAGACTATGGTTATGGCAAGCACTATTGATATAAACCCTAGCTTTCTTATCATCAGATTAATGAATTATTCTATCTGATATATATTGCGCTTCGAGTCGTGGTAGAGCGGTATGAACATGGAATTAACTTACAATAATACTGTCCTTTATCCTACTTATTGCAGTAAATGCTTCCTAAGTAGGGCTGGGTTGAGTTTATGATTATACCCACAGGAAACGCTTCACTGGTTATTGAGCCGTACTCGTACTTAACCGGTGTTCCGTAGAATGCCACGTAACAACTTGAACCATAATTAGCGACTAGATTTACGTTGGTATTGAAGTAGAAGAATGATGAAGAGCCTGGCGGTGGAACCATCAAGCCAGCTATACCAAGGGCTGCTGAAGTAGCTAGGCCTGCCAGAAATTGATTTCCACCAAATATCGCGGCTATGCTTGAACCAACGGTTGGATAGGCAAGGATTAGACCGGCCACAAATAAGCCTACCTGTGCCGCGATTCCTAGGGGATTAGGATTGAATGTAGATGTAATTACACTAATTGGGAAGTAGCATCCTGACGACGTACATATTATATTGGGATTTGACGTACATAATCCGCTGTAGTGATAATTACCGTAACTATCCCTTGATATGAATACGTAGTCATAGACATAGCTTGAACTTATTAAATTAAATCTAGGTGCCGTCTGGCCCATTATGAAGCTCATAATCCCATTACCAAGATCAATACCTGGCCATAGGTAAAGAATGCTATTATGTATCGTGCCCGGCAATAGGTTGATTATTGCCGTAGCATTTGCGTGCTCATTAATTGGGTAGGTGAAGCCATACTGGTCCGTATAGTATTCCTGGAATTGAATTAAGGCTAGGGTACCATTAATACCCAAATAGAGGAAACCTGGACCCTTATTAACGTAATAATATAAGTTCGGGTATGAGTATGATAATGAGGAGCTAGATGAAAATACGAAATTTACGTAAATATTATCGACATAATTATAACCATTATAACCTCCATAAATGGGTAAGTTGCTTGAAAATTGCAGTGTTGGTCCAATAACTTCAAGTCTAGAGCCGGGTACATTAGCCACGCCATAAAGGCCGGAGCCCTGCTGAACATAACCACCTATACTTAAGACAATCCCACCACCAATATTATTGTTCCATGCATCCTTACCCCAGGCAACCCATAAAATGGGTACTGAACCATTAAACCCTGCACATGCACGTGGCTGCCAATAAAAGACTCCTGCACCTGCGGGAATTGGTGATGGAGCGGCATTCTGAACATTGCTATTCCCAAGGCAGTTGTATGGCCCTACAAAGCCATAGGGATCTGTAGGTAAGTTTGTCGTTGATGTGGCGTTGTAGTTACGTGCTACTTCCACCTTTACTGGCATTACTTTATTAAAGTCTATGTTTAGGCTTATGATCATTGATACATTGTTTATTACCCAGGTTGGGTCGTAAGGTATTGTCACTATTACGGTCCTTGTCTCATTTGTAGACTTGTCGAAATAGGTAATTAGTGCGAGTATGGAGGGCCATACTACATTGGGTGGGTTCCCGTTAGATATCATGATCTTTATCGTTTCCTCCGCTATGCTTACTATTGGTTTTGACGCTAGGCTTATGTTTACTGAGCCGACCCCATAGTAGTAACTAACCGTGTACACATGTCCATTGCCTAGTGCGAATAGGCTTATGGTGAATGGTACTGGGTTGTTATTTAGGTATCCGCGTACTATGAGTATTGGCTTTCTTAGGCTTGTTATGTTGTAGTAATAAACCTGGTACTCGTTGGTGTTAATTGTTAAAACTGGATTAGGGCTCAATGGTTGGGCAAATACCGTGATGAGGATAGCAATGGTGACAATGGATATAATCAACATTACTACTGTAACGACCCGTCTATAATTAGCACTCGCAATCATCAAGAATATTCCTCAATGCAACAAGCTTTTTTCTTAGTAGGGTGTTCTTAAAAAGTGAACCGAGCGTAATTGAACGATTATTTAATCAACGGCGATATCACGTCCTGGGCTTCAAGCCTAGCCTTATTAATCCGTCCCTAAGCCTTTGTACCTCAGGCTCACTTAATGGTCTTAGGTATGGCTCCTTCACGGTTCCGAAGTCATAACGAAGCAGGTGAACCAGCTTGTAATAGCCATCAACACCCGGGTAATCCCTGATTAATTCCCTAACCCTGGCTATCAAGTCCTGTTTTTCCATGGCTGATTGTAACCTGCCGGCTTTGAAATCATCAAACATACTTCTCATTACCTCAGGGAGTACGTTTGCCATGGCCGATATGCATCCCTTGGCACCCACCATTAGGGCTGGTAATATTGTTGAATCTGCCCCATTTAGTACTGTTATGCCGAGCCTCACGTGGCCCATTACTTGCGTTATATCGCCAGTACTATCCTTAACACCGGCTATTTTGACGCCGTCATTGATGAGCTTTGCCACGAGATCTGGTGTTACATTGAATCCTGTATTCTGCGGTATGTTATATATGTATATTGGTAATTTAGTTGCCTCAGAGAGCTTTGTGTAGTACCTCCTTAATGTTTCGTAGTCCGGCCTATAGTAGATTGGTGGTATTGACGATATGGCTATAGCGCCGAACCTCTCGGCTAATCTGATGGTTTCAACGACTTCATTCCAATCAAAGGAGAATACGTGAACTATCAATTGCTTATTGGTGTGCTTCATTATTGTCTCAAGGGCTATCCTCCTCTCCTCGATAGTTAGGTATGGTCCCTGACTAGTTGTTCCGAAGGGGTAAAATCCATCAACACCAGCCTTTGTTAGGGATTCCACATGATTCGCAAGGGAGTCTGTATCCAATCTACCATTCTTAAACGGTATTGCCAGTGCTACGAATATGCCTTCCATCGACTATGGTTATTCACCCAGCTTTAATAAAGCTGACTATTACTGGTTTTATTCGGCTACACCCTGCACTATCCTGCGTTCATTGCCCTCCTTTACAAGCTTAATCATGTTATATTCAACGCCCTCATCCCTAGCCGTACTTACTATCTCGTTAGCCAAATCCTCAGACTGTGTCGTTATTATTACTTGCCCAACCAAACCCTCCTTAATTAACCTAACCAATAATGATGCAAATGCCTTCCTAATGTTTTGGTCAACATACGGTATTGGCTCATCCATTAGTAAGAAGTCTATGTTGTGGTTTGTGGCCCTATAGACGCTCAATAGGAAGGATAATGCTATTGTTAGCCTCTGTCCATCACTTAACCTCGATATTGTCACCTTCCTACCACCAGGCCTAAAGGCATATAGGGTATACTCACTGACGACGCCGATCACACCCCTGTCCTTAACAGTGACCTCTATACCTGCGTTCTCAAGGTCCTCATACGGATATAGCGCCTTGAATATGGGTCCTACGTTATCCCTAACAAGCCTTATCATCTCATCCCTAACCCTAGCCTGTACATCCCTGATTCCAGCCCTAATCCTGGTCAACCTGTTATAGAGGTTCTCAAGATAGTCAAGTCTCTTCCTAAGTGTTGATGGGTCCTCCTTATCAAGACCAACCCTAGACAATATTAGCTCTAACCTACTTAACTCGGCGGAATCCTCGCTTAATCTACTCCTTATTTGGGTGAGTTTTTCATCAACATACCTAATACTATCCTCAAGCCTAACAACCTCCCTGGTATCAAGACCTAAATCACTAAGTTGTTGCTTAAGTCTCTCCTCATCCTCCCTCAACTTCTCCAACTCCTTATACCTCCTCAAGTATGAAATTGCCCTATCAATCTCATCAATCTCAGCCCTAAACTCATCAATAAACCTCGTAAGCAATTGCAACCTCTTATCTAAATCTCTAATAGACCTCTCAATAGTATCCAACTTAGTGAGCAACGCATCAAGCCTTGACCTAACCTCACGTGCCCTCTCAACGGTCGCCTCATAATCACTAACAACAGGTTGTAATGACTCCATCATCGTCAACGCCCTCTCTAGCTCACTTATTCTACTCCTAATCTCATCCATAACACCCGTATTGCTAACCCTGGACAACTCCTTAATTCTACTCCTAATTACCTCGTAATCACCATCACTCAATGGCTTACCACAGATTGGGCATTTATCTTCGTGATTCTCCACGATATACTGAAGCACCTTAAGCAGCGACAACCTGAAATCCTCCTCAGTATTAAGCCTCTCAAGCCTATTCCTCAACTCCTCAAGATCCCTCTTAACCTTATTAACCTCACCATACTTACTCACTAAATCCCTAAACTCCCTAACCTTACCCTCCTCCTGGGCAAGCCTACTTTCTAACTCCCTTAGGCTTGCCTTAGTTGACTCCACCTGTATCTCGATATCATTACGCACCTTATCGAGGTACTCCCTATCCTCAACAAGTTTATCCTTGAGCCTAGTAAGCTTCTCAAACTCCGTATACAGCCTTTCTGATGATTCCGCAAGATTCTCATTGGTTATAACGAGCTTCCCAAGCTCCTCAGCCTCCTTCACCATTGCAAACTCCTCAAGCTTCTCAGTCAATACATCCCTCAACCTCTCAAGCCTTAACCGAATACTCGTCTCATTAACTTCCTTAATGCCAGACCTACTCAGCTCCTCCTCAATACCCTCCCTCCTAAGTCTAGCCGCTATGTAATTACTATATACCTCTTCGACACCCCTCAGGCTCTTTAGTAACTCCTCTCTTTTCCTCAACAACTCATTATAAGTACTGCTCAATTCCTCCTCCTCCTTCCTTAGTTTCTCAATCTCGTCTCTCAACTCATTCATTTTCTCTCTAGCCCTCTCGATAGATCCGTACTTACTCGTTATCTCTGGCAATTCCTTAATACTCGCTAACCTCTGCCTTAATTCATTAATCAACTCCTCAATACTAGACATGGGCAATGACTTATTCATATTATCAAGAACCTCAAGCCCGAACAACTTATCAATTAGGATACTCCTCTTGACAATACTACCATAGACCAACGCCTCAAGAGTTCTATGAGTAACTAGGACAAATCTCTCGAAATCATCATCGTCAATGCCCAGCATTTCGACAATCCTCTTATCAACATTATTGCCCCTAATCACCGTGGAGTCTATGACAGCCCTAGCACTCTCTCTGGCTGAATCATTGCTCCTCCTTAATTCCCTAACAATGCTAGCATTATTACTAAGTATTAGCTTAACCATCGAGCTGTTAGACTCCTCATTAATTAAATCAACTAACTTAGAAACCCTCTCCTTAACCTCAAGTTGGGTGCCGTAAAGAGCATACTCAATTGCCTGAACAATACTCGTCTTTCCAGAACCAACAGGGCCATGTATAACATTAATACCATCACTAAAGACAACCCTATGCTCACCAGCAAATCCCCTGAAATCCCTAAGAACAAGTTCCTTAACCTTAACCCTCACCCTCATCCACCTCGATGGTAATACCCACATCCCTCAAAACATCGTTTATTACATCAATAACACCACGCCTACCCCTCTCCTTATAAGCCATGTATAGTCTAATGGCTAGATCAGCATCATCGCCAAGCCTTTCCTTAATGAGACGAATTATTAGCTCATCGAGCTCACCCATCCTCACCACCTCTCCTCCTTAATACCTCAATCCATGGATTATTACTAAGGAAGTCAGGCAATTCACCAGCGACCGCAGTCTCCCCGCGCTCTTCCTGCGCATGTGAAACCGAAGCTGCAGCTCTCTCTAATTTATCCACCCTGCTTAATAGTTCACTAATTATATGCTCAACCTTTGATAATCTACTTTTTAATTCATCCACTTCCTTCATAAGCGTCATTGCATCGTTCTTCACGAAATCCTCCCTCAAATTATGAATCTCTCTCTCCAGATCATCGAGTCTCCTCTTTAGGTCTTCGCTTAAATTCTGCTGTGTCTGTATTGGTATACTCGGTATTAATTCTTCAACGGTTTTGTCAGGATCATTTGACGTTAAGTCATATAGGTATACCCCAACCCAATGGCTTCTAAATAACTTACCATTAATTAAACCCCTAGCGCTAAGCGGGAATGCTATGTAGGCTTTGTTGTACTTCAACCTATTCCTCATTGCATTGCTAAGTTCATCAATTATGTAGGATTCCGTAGGGAACTCCTCATTCGCTATTCTCACGTAAACCCTATTATTACCCTCAACAAGCACGAGTTCCCTATCACTCAATTCACTCTCTAGTCTAAGTCCTCTCCTCGTGAACCAATCCTCAAGAGCCTTTCTTACAATCTCAATACTCATTAACCTACCAATAATCTATTAACTACTCGCTTTTTAACCTAATTGAATCAGTAAATGGGTTTAAACAAACCTATTGATGCAGATAATACCAACCCTCCTTAGTCCTTTCATTCCACCTCACGGTATTGGGCAGCGCGTAACCATAAATGATGGCGCCCTTCCAAACGCTGAATTGTGGATCCTTAACCATGCTAATGCTCAATTTATTTGCAAGGTCAGGTAATTTCTCAGAAACCATAATCTTTATCTTATCAACACTATTTGTAGCAACGTCCTCAAGCCCGGGCGGTACCGTCCAGTTAAAGGCACCGCCACTAAGTATTATCGTGCTCATTATCTTATCCTGAATCTCCACGGGAACCTTCCTAATACTCGTTATTAAGGCATCCGCAATATCCATCTCGCCATAAAACACCATGTCGCCTACCGTGGCATCCTCAATGACAAGCCTACCCTGCTGAATATAGCTGGTAAATATATCATGTTTAGGATTGAAAACAACCTCGCCAATCAAGAACCTCATCCATGCAGTATCCTTAAGCTCAACTTCAACCAACGGATTAATCTTAACCCTAATGGCAAACCTACTGGGATCCTCCCTAGCCCTTTTAATAGCTTCATCAAAATTCCTAGGCACTAAACCAGCGGTCCTCTTAACAACCTCAACCACGTACTCATCCTTGGCCAGATCGCCATAACCAGAGTCCTTAAGAACCTCCCTGGTAACGGCATTTGCCTCAGCACCACCCCTATTGAGTGCCACAATACCTTCCCTAATCGGCCCATAACTGATGGGTACAAGTTGTATATTTCCATGGCCGGCCTCAATAACCGTGCATGTCACAGCCTTCTCGGCTATAGCTACTGCGAAGGGTTGGTCGATTATTGTTATGGCCTGAAGCAATCTACCTCCAAACTCCTCATCAAGCTCTTTATGCACATCTATCATCCTATCTCTCATGTAGTCAGGGGCCAGCGCTGATAAGGCTATGACAAGGAAGAAGCCCTTAAAGTCTGGCCTCCTTACGAAATCCGAATAAAACTGGGAAAATCCGTACCTGGCGAGTTCCTTGATTATCTTCCAGGAATCCTCATCCTCCTTCCTAATAATACCGTCCTTCAACGGATACCGCAAATTCCTAATGGCATCCCTAACAGAGCTTAAGTACTTAGGTATGTCATCACCAACCACAACACCTCGCTCAAGAACTTCCTTGGGAACCAGCAACTTAATGCTTTCAGGAAGCTCCCTAAGGAATAAACCACGGCTCTGTATCATAAACGGCTTATCCCTGAGCGTTATTGGGCCGTACTTAAAGTAACCAGTGCCAAAGTCCTCCGCGTACACATAGTTAAGTTTATACTTGCTCTCGTCCATCATTCGCATCACCAAATCGCCTTAATCGTAATGAACTCATTATTAAACATTATTACGTACGTATCGTCAAACGACTTAACATTGGGTTTTAAATAATCCCTCACCTTATCAGGCAGGGACTTAATGGAATCATTAATACAACTAATTATCTGGTCTATGGTTGACTTAAACTTCTCGCTCGTGGTCTCAACGTAATACATGGCCTGGTACCTAATACCATTATCTATTACAATAAACTTAAGATTAAGTCCACCTAGTAGGCATGCTAGGAATTTACGGCTCTCTCTAACCACATCATCTTCACTTTTTACCTCACCAACTTCGCATTTTGGGCAGTCCACGTTAGTTTATTAGCAATAAGGTTTATAAGGAGATTGCGCTCTTGATGCCGAGATTATAAGGTGTCCATTACTATGGAGAACCAATTAATCCTCGAGGTTAAGGATCTCGGCAATATAATCATTAAGTTAGAACCTGCAATATCACCATTAACATATGCAAGGCTAGGAAAGACACTGCCTATGAGGGTTAATGCCATAAAATACGGCCAAGTAATCATAATACCACTCGACTTAGGCACGGTGGCTGAGGGCAAAAGAACAAGCCTTAGGCCTTATGAGGTTGGTTATTGGGTTAAGAAGAGAAGCCTTGTAATTGCACTTGGTAATGTAGATCTGGGCGAGCAAGTCAATGTTCTTGGTTACGTGGCAACAGGTATGGAGTTGCTCGGTAAGCTGAATGGTGGTTACTCCATAAAGGCTTCGATTAAATGACGTTGAGGATTAAGCTTTTAAAGGGTTGGGGAGGAAACCGAAGTGGCGAAGAGGCATGAGCACTCAGGAAACTACAATACTGGTTGGTAAAAAACCAACTACAAGCTACGTAATAGCCACAGTAATGAGCTTCAACGCAGGAGCCAAGAAGGTAATACTAAAGGCTAGAGGCGGTGCAATAGCCAGGGCAGTCTCAACGGCAGTAATGATAAGGGACAAGTTCCTACCAAACCAAGTAAGGATAAGCGACATAAAGCTACTAACAGACAAAGTAACAGGCCAGGGAGGCAAAGAAAGAAGCGTAGCTGCTATCGAGATAGTCTTAGAAAAGTTGTAAGAATTAAGAGGATTAGATATATTAAAAATAAATAAAAGGCAATAGTAATATAAATTTATTTTTATTATCTAAATCTCGACGTTTCAAGAAGAGTCTTCTTAATCTCTTCTAAAAGTGCCACCAACACAAATAGGGCGCTACGCTTATTAGTAGCTATTAGCGGCATTACCTTAATCTCGTAAGGAACCTTCAATATACTTTTTATTGTATATAAATCCACGGCGTTGGGGACATCCTGCTTATTAGCGGCAATTATATGAGGCACATTTGGGAAATTCTCTCTAAAGAAGCTATACATACCTATAGCCTCTTTAACCCTGTCCTCGCTTGAGCTATCTACTATGAATAAGTAGCCATGCATGCCTCTAGCAATTATTTTCCACATGAAACTAAACCTCTCCTGGCCAGGAACACCAAATAAATGAACAACTAAGTCCTCCCTAACCTTCATTCTGCCGTAATCAAAGGCTACGGTCGTACTCCTCTTATTATCAATGGCGCTCTTTGTTACTGGAACGTCAGTTTCTATGGGCAAAACCTCACTCAGTGTCTTAACAAATGTTGTCTTTCCAGCGCCATAGGGTCCCGCTATCACAATCTTTATGGTCTTTATGGGCATAACCATCACCTAAAACGTTGCCTTACTCCTTATGAAGTTAATAACATCTTCTATATCTTTAGGAGTTATTTCAACATTCACAACTTCAATCAATTCCTCTTCACTAACGCTCATCAACCTATTTAATAATTCGTATAACTTATCGGAATATTTTTCAAGAATTATTCTAGTTAGTCCTATTGATGCTTCGGAATTATTAATGACCATTAGGTAACCCATATCGCGTATACTCAGTATTTGAACGATGCCATCAATGCCCTGCATTAGGACATAGTTAATATTACCAATAGGTAATGTTGAGATTAAGCTCTTTAATGATGATATGAATCGTGGAGCTGCGAAGAACGTATCGCCAGCGCTGACTAATATTATGTTTGTTGCATAGGCTATTACTGTACCCTCCTTATCCATTATATAAACAGCCTTTATTTGATCTGGGCTTTCCGAGATTATCTCCTCAGCCGATAGCTTAATCTCATTTATGATTCTTTGAATATCACCGTCCACATTTCTTTCTATTTAACATAATTTTTAAATCTTTCGATTTCTCTTATACCATTAAGTATAGAGCCTTGCGGTGCTTCTGCGATGTAACATAATAAGTTTTTTAAATATATGGCGTGAAAAAACATGGATGATAACAATAAAGGGTTACGTAATAAGTAAGACGCTCGTAAATGATCCAACAGGCGGTAGGATGATAGCAATCCAAATAGTTGAGGAGAGGGAGTCACCAGGTCCTGTAATTACGGGTACTGATGAGACGTCGCAGATGATGCGTGATGTAATGCCACTGGTTCAGCAGTTACTTAGGTCAATGCCTATGGTTGGTCCATTAATGAGTGGTAAGGTTCCAATACCAAGACTTTTGATCTGGCTTAATGAGGATGAGGCTGAGGCGTTGGGCCCAAGGTTGGATGTTGGTGATGCTGTGGAGATTAGGATAGATAATGGGAAGCTTGAACTAGTTAAGGTATGATCATAACTTAACATCAAAACTCCTACTCAAATCAAGTAGCTCCTTGAGCTTAATTCTCACGTGCTTACCATTCGGTAAAGTCCTCATTATGACAAAGGGTAATAAACCTCTACGGATCTCCTCAAGCGCTATAAATATTGGGTCATACGTACCCAATTCCTGTGGATTAACGAGCGGTTGCGCACCCATTGCCAACTGCTTAGCTCTTGCTGCTACCACCCTTGCTAATTCGTACTTAGTTATCCTAGGTGGGTATGTCAATTTACCCTTAGCTAACTCATCAATAACACTTAAAACACTGGCTAGAGGATCCTCCTTTAGAACCGAATTTGATGTTTGATTTGATGATGACATTAGGAAAACCGTAATATAAATCGTTTAAAAACCTAACCTAGTCAAGAAATTTTTATTTATTCAGTCTTTGATTCGCTTTCCTCGCCACCCTTCTCGCCTTTTGACTTACCAGTACCGCCCGTCTTTGTTTGGGCTGCTGCAACTATATCATCAATCCTAAGTATCATGATTGCAGCCTCGGCAGCGCTCCTAATAACCTGGGACTTAACTATTAGGGGATCAACAACATTTAGCTTTGACATATTAGTAATCTTACCGCTGAGAACATCAACACCAGCATCGATCTCACCAGCATCGTGCCTCTTCCTTAACTCAGCAATGGCATCAACCGGGTCTAGACCGGCAGTTAAGGCTAGTATTGTTGGTACATGCTCAAGGGCCTCAGCAAACTTAAGTACAGCTAACTGCTCCTTACCAGGCAACTTCCTACCCCACTCCCTTATCCTCCTTGCTATCTCCATTTCAAAGGCACCACCGCCAGGCACAATCTTGGGCTCCCTGTATAGGTCCCTAATTACATGGAGTGCGTCTTGCATCGACCTCTCGGCTTCGTCAAGAACCCTATCAGCGGCGCCTCTAATTAGTATTGTAACGGCTCTTGGATTGGGACACTGCTCAACAAACACCATCTTCTCCTCGCCGACCTTCCTCTCCTCAACAAGCCCTGCCGTACCTAAATCCTCAGGCTTCATATCCTTAATGCTCGTAACTATCTTTGCACCGGTGGCTTTAGCGAGCTTCTCAATGTCGCTTCTCTTAACTCTCCTAATGGCCATTATACCCTTCTTAGCTAGGTAGTGCTGGGCAACCTCGTCGATACCCTTCTGCGTAATTACAACGTTGGCGCCAATTTCGGCTAGCTTGTCGACATAGGACTTTAGTATGTTGGATTCCTCCTCAAGGAATGCCTTTATCTGCTGTGGTGATGATACCGAAATCTTCGTAGTCCACTCAGGCTTCTCAATCTCAAGTGGTGCGTCTAGCACCGCTATCTTAGCATTAACAACCCTCTTGGGCATTCCAGGATGAACCACCTCCTTATCAAGAACAATTCCCTGGATCAACTGCGTCTCGGCTAATGACTGGCCCTTCTTTTTCTCAAGCTTTATCCAATCAAGATCTAAGTTATACTTACCGTTGACCTTTTCAACAGCTATAGATGCCGCATCAACGGCGACCTTAGCCAGGTAATCCCTAGCCTCAGCAACTATTTTGCTACTTAACGCATTCATGGCAACAAGGGCAAGCTGGTTCTTGTCCTCTGGATTTATTGGTTGGGCTATCTCATTGGCAACCTGTATTGCATAATCCATTGCCTTCTTATAACCATCAATAATAATTGTTGGGTGTATACCCTCATCAAGCAATTCCTCAGCAAGCTCTAATAAGCGCCCGGCAAGCACTACGGCCGTCGTTGTTCCATCACCAACCTCTGCATCCTGAGCCTTGGCAACCTCGATAAGCAACTTAGCGGCAGGGTGTTGAACCTCCATCTCCTTAAGTATCGTTGCTCCATCACCGGTTATTGTGACATCGCCAAAGGCATCAATCAGCATCTTATCCATACCCCTTGGACCAAGGCTTGTCGATAGTATTTCGGAAATGACCTTAGCAGCCATTATATTGCTCCTCCTGGCATCTGCACCTGTTGTTCTTTGCGAACCCTCCTTAAGGACCATTACTGGAACTCCACCCCTCTGCTGTGTACCGCTGCTCATCGGCGACTCCGTAAATCACTTCTATAAAAACCTTTCGCATATTAGGAGAGAAAAACATAAGAATCAAGGAGGGCATGTACGGACCTAATGAATATAGGGCATGTACTACTAATAATATTGATGTCCGCCTTCATAATACCTTGGGCAGTGGTTAGCTCATACTCAATGGAGCCAACACTTGAGGTAGGCGACTTAGTGGTTATGGTTCCACCAAGTGGTTCATGCCAATCCCTGCTCAATAATGTTGCTATTTATTACTCACCGCAATTTAACGACTATATAGTCCATAGAATCATTTCGGCGAACTTTCAGGGGCAGACATGTATGTATATATTCAAGGGCGATGCAAATCTCGGACCTGATCCATACCCAGTGCCTAGGTATGATGTTATTGGTGTTGTTGTGTTCGTAATACCGCAGTTAGGTTTTCTGAGCCTATCATATAGGAGTTTTACGGCTATGCTTTACGTCCTGGGGCTAATAATCTTAGTGGCGGTTTCGGCGTATATTCTTGATAAGTAGTTAATGAGGAAAAACGTATAAGTTTTTCCATCAAGGTTTTGGCGATGGATGAGGAAAATATTCAAGACATTACTAAGAAGCTTGAGGGTCGTGAGTACATTAGGGGTAGGGATGGTAGGGTCTTTGTGCTCAGGGAGTTCGAGATTACGGATTTAAATACTGTTGTTTCGATAAATAGGAGGGTCCTTCCCGAGAATTATCCCGAATTCTTCTTTGTGGAGCATTATAGAAGTTTTCCTAAGGCTTTCATAGTTTCTGAGCTTGATGGTAGGGTTGTTGGCTACATGATGAATAGGGTTGAGTTTGGTTGGAGCTATATTTGGAGGGGAAGGCCTGCGCGTAAGGGTCATGTAATATCTATAGGCGTGTTACCTGAGGCGAGGAGGTTGGGCATTGCTTATAATATGATGATTAGGGGTATGAGGGCTATGAAGTACTTTTACGGTGCTGAGGAGGTATACCTTGAGGTCAGAGTTTCTAACACTCCTGCTATTAATCTTTATAAGAAGTTGAATTATAAGATAGTCGATTTAATAAAGGGTTATTACCACGACGGTGAGGACGCGTACATAATGGCAAGACCGCTTGATAATATATAGGGTAAAACTAGGTCTATTCTCCGAACTTCTCGAGAGTACCTAGGTAATTCGCTATAATATTCATAACGTCAGTACCCCTAATCCTAGTCCAAAAGCCTTTAATGCAATCTTTCTCACTAAACCTGGTCACATCATCCCTCATAACATCCGGGCCCCATGCCATAAATGGGACAGGATCACCCGTATGTTCCTTAACCACTATCGGTGTTGCATGGTCACAGGTTATGAATATGTAAGTATCGCTGGGCGCCTCTTCGAGAAACCTCCTTAGTCCAGCATCGACTTTCTCTATAATCATGGCCTTACCCTTAGCGTCACCATCATGTGACATGGAGTCGGTTGGCTTAACATGTAGAAATACAAAATCATGATCCTTTAAGGCCCTTGCAGCAGCTTGGAATGCGGCTGTGAAGTCATCATCCTTAGAGCCTATGTAATTATCAACATGTATCGGCTCCATGCCTAGTGCTACGCCAATGCCCCTTATCAACGCAACGCCAGCGATAATGGCAGGCTTAATCTTATACTTGGAACTTATTGGCTCAAAGTTCCTAAGTGAACCGGCACCCCTGAGTAATACCATATTTATTGGTTCCTTACCCTCCCTCCTTCTTACGTCATTAAACTTAGCCTTACTTAGCCTTTCATAAACAAGCTTTGTAAATTCATTTATGTAGTCGGCCGTGATCTTGGCATCCGCACTCAAAGCCTTAGCTTCAGCAACCCTAACGCCGACCATGTGAGGATCAGTATCACTAACATGTGGAGAGACCGAGCCCCTTAGTACTAACACGCCCCTATGCTCAACGGTTTGTTTATAAACGGCGTCAATACCATACTTAGTCCTTAGGGTCGGTATGACCTCATTGTTTATTATGCTTTCAATCTCCCTAACCTCGTCAGTACTAATATACCTACCACCCCTCCTATCAATAACAACCAAATCACTATTCACACTGGCCACATTAGTCCTAAAGGCAACATCGCTGGGATTAAGCGTTAAACCAGCACCTAGGGCCTCAAAGGGACCTCTACCAGGATAGTACTTATACGGGTCATAACCAAATATAGCTAAATGAGCTACATCACTGCCAGGCCTAATCCCTGGCGATATAACATCCATAAGACCACAGGAACCTTCAGAAACCAGCCTATCAATGGTGGGTTTAATCGCGAATTCCAACGGAGTCTTCCCACCAAACTCCTTAACGGGCCTATCGGCACAACCATCGAGTATGACTAACAACGCCCTCGGCATAGGTGTATGACTAATTATTGAATTTAAAAGGTATTTGCTAATGACTATTTCGAGCCAACAACGCCATCAATCCACTTAAGATATTCATCAAATCCGCCGATAATTGGCAAGGCAATGATTTCAGGGACCCTGTACGGATGTCTCCCCCTTATGAAATTTATAAGGTCATTAAGTCTATCCCTCCTTGATTTTATAATTAACAATGCCTCATTATCCTCCTCAACCTTCCCCTCCCAATAGTATATGCTCCTCAACCCATCAACGACATTAACACAAGCGGCCAGCCTACCATTGACTAAAGCTTTCGCCATCTCAATACCAACATCCCTACTTGGCACGGTTACGAAGACCACGATGTAATCATTACCGTTATTCATCATAAACATATACATCAGGTAATGTAATTAAGCATTATTGTTAAATCACTAGGCCTAATCAATGGCAATACATTTAATTACTCTGGATTAATCTTGGCGAACGATGGAATACATAAGTCTTGGAAAATCTGGAATAAAAATATCGAGGATAGGATTAGGTGCCTGGCAATTCGGTGGTGATGCCTGGGGCCCGTACGAGTACAGTACGGCTAAGGCCGTGATAGCCAAGGCGCACGAATTGGGCATTAACTTCATAGATACGGCAGCTGTCTACGGTAGAGGGCGTAGTGAGGAATTCGTGGGTAGGGCAATTAAGGAACTAGGTATTAGGGACCATGTTGTTATTGCCACAAAGATACCCGGCGATTGGCATAGGTATGATGACGTACTTAGGGCGGCAAAACGAAGTAAGGAGAGGCTTGGTATTGACGTCATTGACCTCCTACAGCTGCATTGGCCAGCGTGTTGGCATAACGTTCCAATTTGCGAAACAATGAGAGCTATGGAGAAGTTGGTTGAAGATGGCATAATTAGGTATATCGGTGTTAGTAATTACCCATTGCAATTGCTTGAGGCTGCTCGTTCATGCCTTAAGAAAAACGATATTGTTAGTTCCCAGAATAGGTATAATCTAATAGAGAGGGAGGTTGAGAAGGAGTTGCTACCTTACCTGCAGCGTGAGGGCATGGTATTAATAGCGTGGAGTCCATTGGCGAAGGGTGCGGTTACGGGCAAATACACCCCTGAGAATAGGCCTAGGGGTGATCTACGTGAGAACGATCCACTATTTCATCCCGACAATCTACGGGAGATTACTACGAAGCTGGTACCTATCGTTAAGGAATTATCCATTAAATACGGCAAGACCCCCACGCAAATAGCGCTTAATTGGTTGGTCATGCATAATAATGTGGTGCCTATACCAGGTGCCAAGAGTCCTGAGCAGGTTGTTGAGAATGCAGGTGCTGTTGGCTGGAGGTTGAGCGATGAGGACTTTAGGAAACTTGAATCAGCCAGCAATTCTTTAGTTATAACGTATGTCACTTGGTAGCAATTATCAGTAAAATTGGTTTATTAGGGGTTATGTGGAGGTTGGCTCTGTATGAAACTGCCTAGGGGTATTTACGGTATAACTGATACTAGCTATACTATTAAGGATCATGTGGAGGCGGCCAGGGCATTTCTCGAGGGTGGTGTTAGGATTGTTCAGTATAGGCGTAAGGAGGGCAGTATTAGGGTTATGCTTGAGGAGGCTAAGGCAATTAGGAGGCTTTGTAATGAGTATGGCGCAGTATTCATAGTAGATGATAGGGTTGATATAGCGGTATTGAGTGATGCTGACGGTGTTCATGTCGGCCTTGATGATGCGCCCGTTGATGAACTTAGGAGGAGGTTTGGAGGTTTAATAATTGGTGCTAGCGCCAGTACAGTTGATGAGGCGTTACAGGGACAGAGGGCTGGTGCTAATTATATCGGTGCTGGCTCGGTATTTCCAAGCCCCACAAGGCCTGATTACAGGGTTACCGGGCTTGATGGTTTAAGGAAGATAGTGAACTCGGTCAATATCCCTGTATACGCTATAGGTGGTATAACGCTTGAGAGTATACCTGCCATTAAGGCCACAGGCGCCTGGGGTGCCGCAGTTATTTCCGGAATACTCGCTGCCAAGGACCCTATTAAGATGGCTAAGGCCTTCGTTGAGGCTTGGGAGAGGGCTTAGTTCTTTCTATCCAAGTAGAGTTTCAAAAATCTATGCTTGTGCTTCTCTAGGGATTAATAAGGATAAAGTTTAATAATAAGCGATATTTGTCAAATAAATCGTGGCAACTACTACATCTGAAATGAGTAAGAAGGAGGTTGCCAGGCACTATGTTAACGCTATAGTTAAGCTTGTGGTGTACATAGTGGTTTACGTTGTTGTGGCTGCCATAGTTCATTGGATCATAACTTCACTGCTTCCGATGTTTCATGTGAGTATTAAGGGCTATGAGGGTTATGTCAATGTGCTCCTTGCACTTGCCTTTGGCTATCTAATTGTGTCGGCCTTTGCTGATGTTATTTATTGGGCTATGAGGTTTAGGTATGATCACCCAACTGCTAGGGCCATGAGGAACGTATTCCTCTTAATAGGTATTGGCGCACTAGTTGCGGCAATTGCTGGAGCTATTGGTGGTGGAGTCGCTGGTGTGGCTGTTGGTGGTTTTCTCGGCATAGTAATAGGCTTTGCTGTTCAGCAGGTCCTTGGACAGGCCGTGGCTGGTCTCTTTCTATTATTGGCGAGACCGTTTAAGATACATGACCATGTGAATCTGCTTGGTGAAGATGGTATTGTGAATGACGTCGCGATATTATTTACTGAGGTGATTAAGGGTGATGGTAGTAAGGTCTTGATTCCTAACAACTCAATAATTGGTAATAAGATATATATCCTGCCTAAGGCACAGCCGCAGCAACAGCAGCAACAACAGAAATAGGTGCATATACGATAAATAAAATAGTTTATTAAATGGTTCTTTTCTTTCCTTTTCGTGCCCTTGCAAAGCCATGTTCAGGTTGGTATTGTTGGTAAGCCTAACGTTGGTAAGTCCACGTTCTTCGCAGCGGCGACCATGATTGATGTTAAGATCGCGCCTTACCCATTCACAACTATCGAGCCTAATGTGGGTATTGGTTATGTTAGGATACCATGTGTTTGTAGGGATTTGGGTGTTAAGGATAACCCTAGGAACTCGATTTGTATAGAGGGTAATAGGTTCATACCTGTTGAGCTGATTGATGTTGCTGGTTTGGTACCTGGTGCGTGGCAGGGTAGGGGTTTGGGCAATCAATTCCTTGATCACCTTAGGAGGGCTCCGGTGCTCATTCACGTTGTTGATATGGCTGGCGCTACAGATGAAGAGGGTAGGCTCGTTAAGCCTGGCTCTCATGATCCGTTGGTTGATATTGAGTTTCTTAGTAATGAGGTCACCATGTGGATGGTCCAGATGCTTAGTAAGGATTGGGATAAGCTTGTTAGGCTTGTGGATTACGCGAAGAAACCACTGCTGGAGGTCCTCTATGATAGATTCAGTGGATTAGGCATTACGCAGGCGCAGATAAGCGATGCCTTGGTAAAGATGGATCTCGATAAAAAGCCACTTAGCAGGTGGAGTGATGATGATATTAAGGGCTTCGTGTCATTACTAAGGGAGTTGAGTAAGCCCATGGTTATTGCTGCTAATAAGATGGACATTCCCGAGGCTGAGGATAATTATAGGAGGATTATTAAGAACGTCGGTAATAAATACAGGATAATTCCAGTGAGTGCTGATTATGAATTAGCATTAAGGAGGGCAGCGAAAGCTAATCTTATCAAGTATATACCCGGTGATGATGATTTTCAAATAGTGTCAACCAACTTGACGAAGGCTCAAAGGGATGCCCTTGAGAAAATTAGGGACTTCATGCACAAGTGGGGCGGCACCGGCGTGATTAGGGCTTTGAATACGGCTGTTTTCGAGGTTTTAGGTATGATAGCCGTATATCCAGTCGCTGATGAGAAGAAGCTCACGGATACTGAAGGTAATGTATTGCCTGATGTGTTACTATTACCTAGGGATGCCACGGTACTTGATCTTGCCAAGGCTATACACAGTGAAATTGCTGAGAAGGCTGTTACGGGTGTTGATGCTATTACGGGTAAGAGACTTGGTGTTAATTCGAAACTCTGGCATAGGGCAGTTGTGAGGGTTTACATATCGAAGTGACTTACATTCTTCTTAGTCTCGGTATTCCAAGTATATTCATGGCATTACCAAGCACGGTTTTCACGGCATTTACCAAGTTTATTCTAAACTCCCTAACACCTGGCTCTGCATTTAGTACTGGGTATTTCTCATAATAGCTATTGAATAATAAGGATAGCTTATTTATGTAATCGATAATGTATTCAAGTCTCAATTCCTGAGCTGCCTTAGCAATTATTTCTGGGTATTCACCAAGCATTAGTATTAACTCCCTCTCTTCATTCGCAATATTGCTCGGTATCTGAGCCTTAGGTATCTCAGTAACCTTATCCAATATCCCGTTTGTTCTAACGTACGTGTATTGAATGAATGGCCCACTGTTCTGCCTTAGATTTAGTACTTTGTCCCATGAAAATGTCAATGGTTTATTGGGACTTACTGATAGGAACGAGTACCTAATGGCACCAACAGCAACCGCCTCAGCAACTTTATCCGCCTCTTCAGGGCTAAACCTGCTCCTTACTATATCCATTACCCTGGACTTTGCTTCATTAAGCAGGTCGTCCAATGATACGTAAACTCCCTTTCTACCGCTCATCTTCATGCCTGCCAGGTTAACCATCTCGTAAGAATAATGAATAAGTCTCCTAGCCAGTTCTTGATAGCCCATGGCATATAGCGCTAACCTAAGCTGCGCCTGAGGATGAGCCTGCTCAGAGCCTATGACCCTTATCAACTTATCGAATTTAAAATTATCCCAATACCAAAGGGCGTAGGCTATATCCCTGGTTAGGTAGAGGCTTGTGCCATCACTCCTGAGCAGCGTGGCCTTTGGAATGTATTTAGGCAGTTTTAATTCATCCCATAATTTCAAATCTTGAACATACTTATCAGCTCTAAACACCAAGGCCCCATTATCCCTCTCAACATATTGCTGCGCTTTTCTTGATAGTTCATTAATGACCCTAAATACACCACCATTATCAACAGCAACCTCACTCTCAAAATCCCATGAATCAAAGGATATACCTAACCTATCCAGAGTAACCCTAAACCCCCTAAGCACCAGGTCTATAGCTTCCCTAATCACCTTCCTAACATATTCATCACCCTCCTCATAATTCCTTGACCATTGCTTAACCATTAGTGGCAAATCCTCAAACCTACCTAAACCCTTGAGCAAAACCTCAGTAAGTTCCTTATCCTTCTCCATGAAATTATTGATTACCGAAACCCACTCATCCCTCTCACTAATCAGCTTATTCGCTTCATCATACTTACCCTCATTACTCAACTGCTCAATCTGCTTGCTTAACCTCTTGATCTCACTTACAGCATAAGTTACCGAATACACGATACCGATGACCTCGTCGGGCTTTACACCCTCGTTAACCCTCTTAACCACAGTATCCTTAGCCACATAATACCCAATACCAACATACGGCATTTGATCCCCGCAGTCATTTACATAGAAATGAACCCTAACAGAGGCACCGCAAAAACGGAGAAGCCTGGCCAGGGAGTCACCAAGTACGGCATTTCTACCATGGCCGATATGCATAGGCTTAGCTGGGTTTGCGCTTGTATGTTCAATTATGTAATTACCTACAGGGCACTTTTCACTGATGCCGTACTTCTCACCAAGAGAATTAATTATACGTAACACTATATTTGTATACTCCGCAATATTTACACTAATATTTAGATAGCCATTAATTAAGGATACATTATCTATCAACTTAAGTTTAGGCAATATTTTATCTTTAATTATATTGCCTATATCTCCGTACTCCCTAATGATACTATGCATGGGGAGGGCTATGTAGCCGTATTGTGACGGCGCCCTAATTACGTTATTTACATACGCAGTCACATCCTTATTTATTTCTGCACTAAGTAATTCGAGGAGTTTACGAACATCCTTAATTAACTCATCGTATGGGCTATTCATTATGAACATATTTATAGCCTAAGAGCCTTATTAAATATTTAATATTGTTACTTTTTGTTGTTATTATACGCGGTACTAATAACGATACACAACTGCTAAGGCTTATATACCTTTATAGAACACGTGTGCTGTGAGCTCAAAGAGGAGGCGTAAATCTGAAGAGAGGTTTAAGAGGATTCTTGAGCATGAATACATGCCCAAGGCCGAGATTGTGCCTAAGGAGGAGGTTAAGGAAATACTCAAGCAGCTGAATGCTAAGGTATTTCAGCTTCCATGGATTAGGGCTAGCGATCCTCTTGTTAGGGCTATTGGGGCTAGGCCCGGTAATGTCATTAGGATTATTAGGAAGTCCGATACGGCCGGCGAGTTTGTTACGTACAGATTCGTTGTGCCTGGCTAAATACACAAAATAATTTAAACCAGTTCTTCCTTAGGTTATGAAGAATCATGAGTATTAAACATACGGGAATATATTCTGGAAAGAGTTTAAATATTGACCTACGCATGGGGTGATTGGCCATGTCGGTAGACAATCCTAATGCTGAACATAATGTGTCATTGGATTCCATACCAATACCAGTGCTTAGGTCCAAGAGGGCCTATGGCGAATTTCCAACATCTGATGATAGATGGTCATTGGTAAGCGCCTTTATTAGGGAGGGTGGCTTAGTTAGGCATCAGCTTGATTCCTTCAATGATTTTGTTGAGAGAAAACTTCAGGAAATAATAAATGAGAATAATATCATTGAGACTGAGGTTAAGGGCCTCTACATAAAGCTTGAGAAAATAGAGGTCGGTAGGCCAAGGGTTAGGGAGGCTGATGCTAGTGAACACTTGCTTTATCCAATGGAGGCTAGGCTCAGGAACCTAACCTATGCAGCACCGCTTTACCTAACAATGGTTCTCTACGTCAATGATGAGGAAGTTGATAGGCAGAAGGTTTACATTGGTGATCTACCAATAATGGTAAGGTCAAAATTCTGTAATTTGTATGGGCTTAAGCGGCAAGAGTTGATCAGTAAGCTCGAGGATCCGGATGATCCAGGTGGTTACTTCATCATTAATGGTAGTGAGAGGGTTATTGTTTCCCAGGAGGATTTAGCTCCGAATAAGCCGTTCTATGATAAGGGTGATAAGGCAAGTATTACGCATGTGGCTAAGGTAATATCAATTGGCGCTGGTTATAAGACTACGGTTACAGTCGAGAGACACAAGGACGGTATTATTTACGTAACGTTCCCAGCCATAGCAACTAGGATTCCATTCCCAATAGTAATGAGGGCTTTAGGTCTCGAGACCGATGAAGATATAGTGCTTGCGGTTAGTGATGATCCTGATATACAGAATGAGTTATTACCGTCGCTACAATTCTCAATGCAGCTCGCGAACACTGTTGATGATGCATTGGACTTCATAGGTAGTAAGGTTGCCATTGGTCAGCCCAGGGAGGTTAGGATTGAGAGAGCGAAGCAGGTGCTTGATAGGTATTTCCTACCTCACCTAGGCACTACCGAGGATGCCAGGTTGAAGAAGGCATTGATGGTCGGCCAAATGGTTAAGGGAGTAATTGAGATGTACCTTGGTCGTAGACAGCCAGATGATAAGGACCACATCGCCAACAAGAGGGTTAGGCTTGTTGGAGATTTGATGGCTCAATTATTTAGAGCTGTCTTTAGGCAGGTAGTCCAGGATATTAGGCAGCAGCTTGAGAGACATTATTCGAGAGGTAAGGTACCAAGCCTAGTTACCTTGGTTAGAGCCGACATAATAACCGAGAGAATACGGCATGCCTTAGCCACCGGTAATTGGATAGGTGGTAGGACAGGAGTTTCACAAATGCTTGACAGGACTAACCTATTATCTACATTAAGCCATCTAAGGAGGGTTGTATCAAACCTTAGTAGGACACAGCCTCACTTCGAGGCTAGGGATCTACATCCTACCCAGTGGGGTAGGCTTTGTGCCATTGAAACGCCGGAGGGCCAGAATTGTGGCTTAGTGAAGAACCTGGCGTTACTTTCTACGATTACTGTCGGTGTTGATGAAAACGATGTTGAGAAAATGCTCAATGACCTTGGTGTGATCCCAATATTGAAGGCTAGGAAGGAGGGTATTAAGGGTACTGAGGTTTATCTCAATGGTAGACTTATTGGTATACACACAGACCCTGAGAAGTTAGTGCAAACCATAAGGGAGATGAGGAGGAGGGGCCAAATAAGTCATGAGATTAACGTAGCAAGGATACGTAATGATTACCTTGATGAGGTTAGGGTCAATTGCGATGGCGGTAGACTTAGAAGGCCTTTATTAATAATTGAAAATGGAAAGCCAAGATTAAAACCCGAACATGTAGAGAAATTAAGGAGGGGCGAGTGGTCTTGGTCGGATTTAGTTAATAATGGAATCGTGGAGTATTTGGACGGTGATGAGGAGGAGAACGCCTTAGTAGCAATAAATCCAGATAATGATATGGGTAAGTACACGCACATGGAGATAATACCATCAGTCATGTTAGGCGCTGTTGCGTCAATAATACCATATGCAGAGCATAATCAATCTCCAAGAAACATCTATGAAGCAGCAATGGCTAAACAAAGTCTTGGATTTCCGGCAGCCAACTATAGATTTAGAATGGATAGTAGGGGCCACATTCTCATCTATCCTGAAAAGCCATTGGTAATAACTAGAGGATTAGAGCTTAATGGTTATTTGAGGAGACCGGCAGGTCAAAATGCCGTTGTCGCACTATTAACGTATACTGGCTATAACATGGAGGATGCGGTCATACTAAACAAGTCAGCCATTGAGAGGGGTATGTATAGGAGTGTGTTCTTTAGGACCTATGAGACGGAGCAGATGAGGTATCCAGGTGGTGAGGAGGATAGGATAGAGATACCGTCTGCCGAGGTTAGGGGTTATAAGGGTCCTGAGGCCTATGCCCATCTTGATGAGGATGGTATTGTATCGCCAGAGGTCTTTGTGTCTGGTGGTGAGGTGCTTATTGGTAAGACGTCACCGCCAAGGTTCTATGGCGTTTATACAGAGACCGTAGTATCGAGTGCCAGGAGGGACTCATCAATAACCGTTAGGCGTGGTGAGAAGGGTATTGTTGATAATGTAGTCGTAACGGAAACAAATGAGGGGTACAAGCTGGTTAAGGTGAAGGTTAGGGAGTTGAGGATCCCCGAGCTTGGCGATAAGTTTGCCAGTAGGCATGGTCAGAAGGGTGTCATGGGTATGATGATACCAATGCAGGATATGCCATTTACTGAGGACGGTATTACCCCAGATATAATAGTTAATCCGCATGCATTGCCAAGTAGAATGACTGTTGGGCAGCTACTTGAGTCAATGGCCGGTAAGGTCGCGGCACTTAGGGGCATCATGGTTGATGCGACGCCGTTTGAGGGCGTGACCGAGGAAGAGCTTAGGGACTTGCTCGTTAGGTCTGGCTTTAGGTGGGATGGTAAGGAGGTCATGTATAGTGGGTTGACTGGTAGGAAGCTTGAGGCAGACATATTCATTGGCGTGGTTTATTACCAGAAGCTTCATCACATGGTTGCCGATAAGATACATGCTAGGGCGAGGGGTCCGGTGCAGATACTCACTAGGCAACCAACGGAGGGTAGGTCTAGGGAGGGTGGTCTCAGGCTTGGTGAGATGGAGAGGGATGTATTAATTGCTCACGGTGCGGCTGCCCTACTTAGGGAGAGACTCGTTGAGTCCAGCGATAAGTATACTATGTATGTGTGCGAGGATTGTGGTATGATTGCTTGGTATGATGCTAATAAGGGTAGACCTGTATGCCCAATACATGGTGATAAGGGCAGGATAGTTAGGGTTACTGTGCCATACGCATTTAAGTTATTACTTCAGGAATTAATGAGTCTAGGCATTTATCCAAGGATTGAGACGGGTGATTTAATTGAGGAGAGAAGGAGCTGATAAGGTTTATTTAATGGAGAACCCAAGGGGTGGTGGATAATGGCGACGCAGACCGAGAGAACAGCGGTCAGGGAGGAGGAAATACCATTGAAGGCTATAAAGGCCATTAAGTTCTCCATCCTCTCACCAGACGTTATTAGATCGATGTCGGTGATGGAGATAACAACATCAGAGACTTACGACGAGGCAGGCAGGCCGATGGTTGGTGGATTAATGGATAGGAGGCTCGGTGTTATTGAACCTGGCGCTAGGTGCGAAACCTGCGGTAATCCACCCGATAGGTGTCCGGGTCACTTTGGCAGAATTGAGTTAGCTAGGCCTGTTATACATGTGGAGTATTCGAAGTATATTCATGATCTATTAAGAACAACCTGTAGGGAGTGTGGTAGGATCTTATTGTCAGATGATGAGATTGATAAGTATAGGAAGAGGTTAGAAAGATTAAGGGCTCGGTGGAAGTTACTTGCTGATAGGCTAATTGAGAGGATTAGGAAGAAGGCCATGGAGAGGACGGTATGCCCGCACTGCGGTGCTAAGCAGTATAAGATTAGGTTTGAGAGACCATACACGTTCTACGAGGAGAAGGAAAATGGCGTATTGGAGAAGCTTGATCCAATGAAGATCAGGGAGAGGCTTGAGAAGATCCCAGATGGTGATCTTGAATTATTGGGTTGGGATCCGAAGGTTGCCAGGCCTGAATGGGCGGTACTGACCGTATTACCTGTACCACCACCGCAGGTTAGACCATCGATACAATTGGAGACTGGTCAGAGGAGTGAGGATGACTTGACGCATAAACTCGTTGATATTGTTAGGGTTAATGAGAAGTTAAGGACGGCGATAGAGTCAGGTGCACCAAGTAGTGTGGTTGATCAGTTATGGGACTTACTCCAGTATCACGTTGCGACTTACTTTAATAATGAGTTACCGAACCTGCCTCCTGTTAAGCATAGGAGTGGTAGGCCTCTGAAGACCCTGGCCCAGAGACTTAAGGGTAAGGAAGGTAGGTTTAGGGGTAGTTTGTCGGGTAAGAGGGTTGATTTCTCGGCGAGAACTGTCATTAGTCCAGACCCTAACCTAAGCATTAATGAGGTTGGTGTACCGATAGATGTTGCCAAGGTATTAACGGTGCCAATGACCGTGACTGAGTGGAATATAGATATAGCAAGGCAGTTGGTACTTAACGGTCCTGAAATATGGCCTGGAGCCAACTATGTCATTTACCCGGATGGTAGGAGGGTTGACCTTAGGTATTTCAGGGATAGGCGTGAACTTGCGAATAAGTTAGCCCCTGGCTTTATTATTGAGAGGCACGTAATGGATGGCGATATTGTATTATTCAACAGACAACCAAGTCTACATAGAATGTCAATGATGGGCCACCTAGTTAGGGTATTACCTGGCAGGACATTCAGGCTTCATCTAGCTGTCTGCCCACCATATAATGCTGATTTTGATGGCGATGAAATGAATCTACATGTTCCGCAGAATGAGGAGGCTAGGGCCGAGGCTAGGACATTAATGATAGTTCAGAATCACATAATAACTCCCAGGTATGGCGGTCCTATTATAGGTGCTAGGCAGGACTACATAACCGGTGGATACTTACTTACTAGGAAGGATTCGTTTGTGAATAAGGAGTTACTAATGTATTTATTAGCTGCCGCCAATTATGACGGTGAGATAGAGGAACCGGCAATAATGCATCCGAAGGAGCTTTGGACAGGTAAGCAAATAGTATCTATGTTACTGCCTAAGGACCTTAATTGGGTTCAGCCGACGGCAATCAAGGAGCGTTGTAAGGATCCATATAATTGCTATACGGATGAGTATATAATCGTTGTTAATGGTTACATGGCTACAGGTGTGCTTGATAAGAAGTCAATTGGTGCTGAGCAGGTTGATTCTCTATGGCATGTGATAGTCAAGAGGTACGGCAATGACTACGCCAGGAAATGGGTTGATTCAATACTGAGGGCGTTACTTAGGTTCTTAGATCTTAGGGGCTTCACGATGGGTATTGACTCGTTAGAGATGCCTCCAGAGAGCTATAAGGAACTTGAGAAGCTATACGAGGATAGTGAGAGGAAGGTTTTCGAGTACATACAGAGGTTCAGGGAGGGTAAGCTAGAGGCTGAGCCTGGTCTTACTGTAGAGGAGACGTTAGAGAACGATATAACTATAGAACTTAGTAGGGTTAGGGAGGCAGCTGCACGTGTGGCTGAGAAGTACATTAATAAGGATGGTGACGCCTACATAATGGCTAAGACAGGTGCCAGGGGTAGTATTGTGAATATAACGCAGATGGTCGCAATGCTTGGGCAGCAGACAATAAGAGGTGAGAGATTTAAGAGGGGATTCTCTAATAGGACTACGGCTCATTTCGAACCTGGTGATCTAGGTCCAATGGCTAAGGGTTTCGTTAAGAATAATTTCAAGTCTGGATTAACACCACTTGAGTTCTTCTTCCATGCTGCTGGCGGTAGGGATGGCCTGGTTGATACAGCAGTTAGAACTGCTCAGAGTGGTTATATGCAGAGGAGACTTATCAATGCGTTGCAAGATATTTACGTGACATACGATGGCACGGTTAGGAATGCCTCGGGCTCCATAATACAGACTAAGTATGCTGAGGATGGCATTGACGTTAGTAAGAGTGATCATGGTAGGCTTAATATTGACGAAATATTAAGAAGGGCAGGTTTAAGTGGGTGAGAGCATGGCGGTGTCGAATACGGTATCTCAAGAGGAGTTAAATAATGTATTAGCTCAATTAGCAAGGATATTGCCACCAAGAATAATAGATGAATTGAAAAATAAATTGTCGAACAAGTCGTTGACGAAGGAGCAATTAGCGAACTTAATTAGGATCTTGGTGAATGAATATTACAAGATGTTGATAGACCCAGGCGAGGCCATAGGTATAGTGACTGCGCAATCCGTTGGCGAGCCAAGTACGCAGATGATACTTAGGTCGTTCCACTTTGCAGGTCTTAGGGAGTTCTCCATGGCTTTAGGTTTACCTAGAATGATCGAGCTTGTTGATGCTAGGAGGAAGCCTTCGGTACCTATGATGACCATATACCTTGATGAGGAGCATAGGAATGATCCCAATAAGGCGCAGGAGGTAGCGTACAAGATTCAATTAACTACTATAGAGAATGTCACTAGGAGTGTTGAGATTGATTACATAAATTCGCAAATAATAATCGAGATCGACGAGAATGAGTTAAGTCAAAGGGGTTTGAGCATGGAGGATGTTAGGAAGGTTGTGGAGAGGATTAAGGGTAAAGGTGCGCAGGTTGAGTTTGAAGGTAATACGATGAGGATTACCCTGGAGGGCGCTGATATAATCAAGTTGAGGAGGGTTAGGGATAAGATAATGCAGACAAGGTTAGCTGGTATTAAGAATGTTAGGAAGACGCTCGTTAGGTATAAGGACGGTGAGTGGATAATTGAGACTGAGGGCACGAACCTAGAGGCAGTCCTTACAATAGATGGTGTTGATTATACTAGGACAATTTCTAATGATATACATGAGGTGGCCGAGGTGTTGGGCATTGAGGCGGCTAGGACGGTCATAATGAGGGAGTTGAAGAAGGTTCTTGACCAACAAGGTCTTGACACGGACATTAGGCACTTAATGCTTATTGCCGATGTAATGACCTGGACAGGTAGGGTTAGGCAGGTTGGTAGGCATGGTGTTGTTGGTGAGAAGGAGAGTCCATTGGCCAGGGCTGCCTTTGAGGTCACGGTTAAGAACCTCGTTGAGGCTTCAATTAAGGGCGAGGTTGAGCAATTCAGGGGTGTTGTTGAGAGTGTCTTGGCTGGTAAGTATATACCGATAGGTACGGGTATAGTTCAATTACTCATGGAGTTTGAGTAAAATATTACTTGATCTCACCATTAGCATTAGGTTTAAATAGGGTTTTTTCAGGGCTGTCTTGAATGATTGATATCTCACGAGAACTTCAAGTCGCGTTAAACACAGGTAAGGTGATGCTTGGTTATAAGGAGTCACTGAAGGCTATAATCGATGGATCAGCAAAACTGGTGATACTAGCGTCAAACGCGCCCAGTGAAGTAGCAAGTACTGTACAGCACTATGCAAAGATAGCAAATATACCAGTATTTGTTTTCCAAGGATCAAGCTGGGATCTTGGAGCAGCTATTAGGAAGCCTTTCAAGGTTTCAACGATAGCTATTGTAGATCCAGGAGAAAGTAATATATTAGCTCTTGCTAGTCAACGTACAGGGTGATCATAATGCCCAGCATTAGATTAACAGAAGAGGAAATAAGATATGTGGCATTATTCGAAAAAATAACCGGAATAACACCAAGAGACACAGTAATTGATGAACAGTATAACAGGATAATATTCATAGTGGACAAGAACTTTGCACCGTTGGCTGTGGGTAAAAACGGAATTAATATTAAGAAATTGAAGGAATTAACAGGCAAGGATGTTGAGGTTGTTGAGTACGGAGAAACCCCTGAGGAGCTAATCAAAAATAGTCTATACCCAGCTAGGGTCATTTCCGTAAAGGTAACTAAACTTCCAAATAATGGTAGTGTCGCAATAGCCACAGTGCATAGTGAGGATAAGGCAATAGCCATTGGTAAGCAGGGCAAGAATATAAACAGGGCAAAGTTACTTGCTAAGCGGTATTTCGATATTGATAGGATAAAAATCGTATCGCCAGAACAAAGTCAATAACGTGAGGAAAAAATAAATAAGCCCTTAACTAACGTGATCCTCAATGCCCGGTAAAAAATCGCCGCTTGGCATGTACGCAGCAAGAGGATTAAAGGAAAAAAGGAAGAAGTTTAGGTGGAGTGACACGTATTATAAGAGGAGAATGCTAGGCATAGCCAAGAAGTTTGACCCGTTAGAGGGAGCACCAATGGCTAGGGGGATAGTACTTGAGAAGGTCGGTGTGGAGGCAAGGAAACCTAATGCTGCCGTGAGGAAGTGCGTCAGGGTCCAAATAACTAAGAATGGTAAGGTTGTCACAGCATTCGTGCCTTGGGATGGTGGGTTGAACATAATAAATGAGCATGATGAGGTAATAATCGAAAGAATAGGTGGCCCTGAGGGTAGGGCTTATGGAGATCTGCCGGGTGTTAGGTTTAGGGTTATAATGGTTAATGGTGTTAGCCTAAAGGCGATCCTATTGGGGAAGAAGCAAAAACCTGTTAGATAATTATCTACTTGTCCCACCATTAATAATTAGTTTTATCAGCAAGGGATGAATTCATCAATTCATCAGGCCGGAAACCTTTACATCACCGAACTAGTAATGCGTTGTTCTCTTTAAATTCCTATGCTGCGCAACCTTTATAATTATCTCAATCAATTTCTCTTCTTAATATGAAGACCTGGCTATTACTGGTACTGGCCTTTGCAGCTGGGTTAAGTGGTATGGCAGTCGCTGCAAACATGAATGGTGTATTGGCATATATAAGTTATCACCTAGTATCACCGCCACCGCCGGCATACGAGACTGTGTCAGCCTACATAAATCTCGGTAATCTAACACCAGGAGAAAGCGGTAGCGTAAGTGCTACGGCCTATCTATACGTTAACTCATCAGGGTACTTCAAGATACACCTTCATGATGAAGGGCTTGAACATGTATTTAGCAATTTCACAGTAGTGATAACAATTGGAAATCAAACCATAACACTCAATCTACATAGGGATGAAGCCTCAGTTTACTTAATACCAGGCAATTACACTGTGAATATTACGGTCTACTATACCGTTAGCATGAATCCACACGGTCCACCTAACGTCACTAATAAGCCATTAGTAACGATAAAACCCGCCGGTGAACATGAGGAGGATCACAGTAATAATACGTCATACAATAACCAGGGAGATAACGAACAAGGCAATGAAGATTAAGGTCTTTTACTAATAAGACTCAAATTCAATTAATCTTAAATTCACTTAATTCTTCATTAAATATTTTGGTAAAAATACTATAAGCCTCATCTCCATATAGACAAATTATTATCCTCCTAACACTCCTGAGACCTTGCACAGCGTTTTTAATGGCTTTGGCCATTATTCTTGCAGCTTCATCATATGGACATCCAAAGATCCCCGTACTGATGGCTGGAAAGGCTATACTGGTTAGGCTGAGTTCCTCGGCCTTCTTAAGTGAATTAATTACTGCATCACCTAGTTTCTCAATGGGTTCGATGCCACATCTAGGTCCAACGGCATGTATTACGTACTTAGCCTTTAACCTGCCAGCCTTCGTAACAGCAACACCGCCCACAGGAACTGGGCCAAACTTCCTAACCCACTCCCGGCTCTCCTCCTGGATCTCATAACCACCCTTCCTAACGATGGCTCCAGCAACACCACCACCGTGCTCAAGGTAGGAATTGGCCGCATTAACAATTGCGTCGGCCTCAACTTCAGTAATATCACCCTTAATTACATCCACCACAATACCATTAGGGAATCTAAAGGTAGGCATTGACGAATTACTCCCCTATCTTCTTTTAATGCATTCCTATCGTATACCTTGTCACAATGCTGAATGAGGGTTAATGGCATGAATAAGTGGGCATGTGCCTTAAGGAATGCTTAAAGTTTATAGCTGGTTAGGTAACCAGTTACTGGGTAGGTAGCCAGTGCTATTTGATCCAAAGCCTAAAGAGAGGAGGGAAGATCTATTTGATAGGGATGATGAATTAAGTAAATTAAGGCTTGGTTTAAATTACCCAATCACCCTCCTGCTTGGCATTAGGAGAAGTGGTAAATCCTCGTTAATTAAGGTCTTAATGAATGAGGAGAAGAACAATGACATTTGGTTATACATTGACCTCAGGAAATACGAAGGGCATGCATACTTAACATATAGGCATCTAATTAGCGAGTTTGAGAGGGCATTAAATACGTGGCCTGAATGGTTAAAGAAGCTGCTTCATGGTATCCGCGGTATTAGTATTTCAAGTCCAGGTATTGAGGTAAGGTTGAGTTGGGGTAAGAATAGAGTTGAGCTTGCTGACTTATTTGATAAATTATCTGAGATTAGTGAGCGCGAGAGCAAGAGGGTTATTATTGTGTTTGATGAGTCGCAGGAGTTAAGGAAGCTTAAGGGCTACAATATACTGTATCCGTTGGCGTACGCCTATGATAATCTTAAACTCCACTTCCTACTTACTGGATCACAAATAGGTATGGTATACCGATTCTTAAGGCTTAACGATCCAGACTCGCCACTATTCGGTAGAGCTATGTATGAGGTCTTCATAAAGCCATTCACTAGGGAGCAGGCGATTGAATTCCTTAAGGCTGGATTTAGAGAAGTAGGATTGTCTGTTTCTAATGAGTATTTAGAGGATGCGTATAACAACTTAGGTGGGATACCTGGTTGGCTGACGTTCTATGGTTTTAATTATTTACAGTCAGGTAATCATTACGAAAGTATTAGGAGAACCCTTGAATATGCCATTGACTTAATTAAGCAGGAGTTCGAGAACTTCCTTAAAAATAGGGAGGAGGCTAGAGAACGTTATTATACGTTGATGATGATATGTAGTCATGGATGCAGATGGAGCGACGCTAAGAGGTATCTGGAGGCGAAAGAGGGTGTTCGTATTGATGATAAGAAAATAACTGAACTGTTGCAAAATCTCGTAGACTCCTCATTCCTAATGAAGGAAAATGACATCTATAAACCAAGCGATCCACTCATAGCTAAGGCTTTTGAAACTGATTTAACCAAATAGTGGTACCTTACTTCTCTTTGGTGGCCTTGGTACAGCAACCCACAAAGCCCCAGATATGAAAGCTAGTATCAGTATTATTAATAATGCATGTTCTAAAGCACCAACCTGCCCATAAACCGGGACATAGTACTGAGCAAGCAATCCTGTCAGTAATGAACCTAACACATTACCGCCGGTCACAGCCCCATTCCACACGATTGATGTTGCCCAACTAACCTGCTCCCTTGGGAATAAATCACCTAGTACGGCCATGATTAATGGGAAGTTGCTTAATACGAACATTATCCCAAAGAAGGCAAATATTAGGTTACCCGTGTATATGAATGCTACGAAAAATGCTGCGAAGGCGAAGGTCGATAGAGATGCTATTAATCTTCTACCAACCCTATCACTTAACCAACCAAGTACTGGTTGTCCAATTATTGCTGAAGCGAGCAAAATAGAGAGAATCTCACCATACTCAACACTTAATCTTATCTTAAGTACCCTGTTTATGTATATTCCAAGGAACGTCTGCACACCTTGCCCTGCAGTATTCCTAAGCAATGTTATTAAGAAGAGTAGGGCTATGAGCATTATGGAAATCCTTAATGAACGAGCATTAGACGCAGGATCGTCTCTCCTTTTCTCATATGCTTTAATATCGAACCTATAAATACCGTATAACAGCACAACCACACCAACCAATGCTGTAGTAAGGGATAGTATCCATAAGTTATATGCAGCACTTACGGCACCAATAAACACAAGTACTGAACCAATCAATGGATATAATGTCCTACCCAAGCTGCCAAAGGCGCCATTAATGCCGAGGGCGGTGCCGGCAGTTCCGCCATAGGTGATGGATAGTAATGCACTACCTATTGGGTGATAGTACGCGGCACCAACACCCGCAATAACAACGCCGACATATACAAGGAAAAGGTCGTGGATATAAAAGCCTATTGAAGAAAGCCCTATCGCGAATGCCCACAGGAACATACCAAGCGCCATAGCCTTCATATGCCCACCAAGCCACTTAATACTCATCGGCACTAGGGGGCTCGCCAAAGCAGAAATAGCGGCATAAAGCGAGGAGAGTAGTCCAATTATTGCATAGTTAACACCCATTTGATTAAGTATTGGTAATATTATACCAGGTATTAACCACATGTTTCCATCATTTATGAAATGGCCGATAGACGTTAAACCGAGTACGCTGATTCTGCCCTTGTCGTATCGTTGTTGGTTCATCAACGTTAGGGCGACCCTAATTTTAAAAACCAATCTCTGGAAACCACCTGTTATTAACAAATGAAAAGTCGAGAAACACATAAATTACCAATGAATGTACGGTATCAAGATGGCGAAGGTAGTATTCCTAATAATGAGTAGTGATATTAAATTTGACTTGGCAATGACTATGGCGGCAAACACCGTAGGCAGCGGTAGGTATGAGGACTTCAAGGTAATATTTTGGGGACCATCACAGGAAAGACTTCTGAGACTTGAGGGTCCTGTCAAGGATTACTTTGAGAAGCTGTTGAAGGCAGGCGCCATAGATAGTGCATGCATTAATTATGCCAGGAATAAGAACATTGAGGCGGAACTTACCAAACTAAACATAAAGCTCCACCCAGCGGGAGATAGGGTCGCATATTACATAAATAACGGATACCAAGTATTGGTATTTTAACCAATTAAAACATCTTCTCTTTAGCTCTTCAATTAGTCTTAAAACCTCTTCAATTGTTTTCTCATCTGTTACTGGTTCTCCACAAATAACTCTCTTACCTCTTTTGACGCCCCAGCAAATCTTTAAGCCATTGATTTGGGCCATAATTATTAATCAATTTAAGGTATAAAATCTCTTTTTAAAAAATCTAAATTTTATAAAAATATAAAAAGAGTTCAGTAAAAGTTTTAGCTTACTTTCATTTATACATCGAGCTCAGACATTTAATGCAATTTATACAAGGGCATGATAGCTAACAAACTAAAAATCAGAATAGAAGTAGGTATAGAAATAGGTAATGAAGCTTGGCTTCAGTAAGTCATAACAATCTACCTAACAAGCCTGTACTGTACCATAACCAATTACTAAATAACACAATTTGAACTCTAAACAATGTTGTTAAGTTTAGAAACCCATCATTGTTATATCTAAGTGATCGTTATATATGGGGTATGTATCGCTTAAGCCGCACATGCATATCCATACTGATTCACCGCTTGGTGTTTTATACTCGTAAGGTCCCTTTGCCGTATGGAGTACTACTCTCACGTTAGGTATGTGCCAATTACGCCTTTAAAAAGGCCTGTCATATGTTCAGTGCATATGAATACTAAAATGTTCCAAAATTAATGCAATAGTTAATTACTTATTTTGCGTAAGCCTTTAGTAATTCTGTAAGGTCTGGGGTGTCCAGTGGTGTTAGGTAATTGATCCTTATTGACGCTACACGATTTCCTAAATCACATGCATCAGCCGGATCTAAACCACTCAGTATTCCCGCAATATAACCTGCATCGAAGGCATCGCCGGCGCCTACCGTGGTTATTACTTTAATTAGCGAATATGGCTTACATGTAATCACCCTATCTTTATCGACGAGCATTGCGCCTCTATTGCCGAGCTTGATTACAAATACCTTACCTAACGTTCTTAATGAATTCAACACACTATCTAAAGATTGGTCAAATAGTCTCTCTGTCTCTTCCTCATTCATGAAAATCGTGTCTGCGAGACTAATCATGTTGATTAGGTCATCTTTATTATTCGATACATGCCCAACATCTAGAAATATCGGTATTTCGTAATTACGAGCAAGCGACATCACGTGCGCAAATGTTGGGATTATGTCCTTAGTCAATGATGCGTAAAATGTATTAATGAATAATGCTCTTGCAGTTTTAATGACGTTCTCGTTAATGTCATTAATAGACAAGTTTGCTCCAACGCCTAAATAGCCCAGGAATGCGTGATTGCCTTGTTCATCAATTATATTATTTGAGATTGTCGTATTGCCGTGAGTTCTCACGGTAAAGTCTAAGTTGATTCCTAAGTCCTTAAGCATATTGAGCAGTAGTTCGGAGAACGCATCATCGCCAAATCTATCAATGACCATTACCTTAAAACCTAGTTTCCTAGCCATTATGGCTGTGGTGCAGGCACCGCCTGGTGATATTACCAATACGTCAGATAATGCTACGGCGCCTTTATCTATTGGTAAGCTACGAACTCTATAGTAAATATCCAATACACAGTCAGAGACTACCGCTAAGTCAGGGTTATTGTTCATGATCCCACGCATCAATGCTAATGCCCTTACCGGTCTCAGTACCAACAAGGTACCAAACCAGCGATGAGATAAATCCCACACCGAATACTACGGCTATAGCGATGAAATAACTACTCATGGGTAGGTATGATGATAGGAAGATTATTGGTATTGAGCCACCTAACGAGATAACCCTAACAACCGCAGTATAGGATCCCCTACGCCTCGTAACCCAATACTCCGATTTAAGCGTATCCTCGCTTAACCAGTAGGTATTTACGAACATTGAAAACAGGACATACAAAAACCAAAAGAGAAGCTGGGGCTTACCTACAATGCTCATAACTAACCACACGAATAATGACGTTATTAAGGTACCTAATGAGGATGTCAAGAGCATAACCCTCCTACTGATAAAGTCGGCAATCGCTCCCACAATAATACCCGATATAAACGCCGTTAATGAGAAGAAGAGGATAAGCCAGTTAGTGAGACTTGGGAAGTAGTATGGACCTAAAGTCAGTACAAGTAATGTGAAGCCTGCCGTGAATGACCAACCAATTAAACCTCCAATGATTATTCTAAGCCATAATGGAGGCATCTTTACACGGGTCATTCTCAAAGCACCGGTACTATCCACATTACCCATAGTCCTACTCCTTGATCTTAACCAATGTGGAGATTCAGGTATTCTAGTCCTTAGGAAGTACATCATTGGTACTATGATTATTAATGTCAAACCAAGGGCTAACCTCTGCATAAATACGGAAGCATTAACCAAAGCCAACAAAGCAGCTAGTACACCGCCTAGATTGGCGAAATTAAGCACCTCATAAACAACCCGACTCCTAACGGTGCTGGGGAAATATTCGTGAGATGCAATCATTACGGTATTATACTCACCACCAACAGCCAGCATAAGTACTGCAATGAACAGCAAAAGAAGCGTGTAGCTACTGCTCAGAATTAAGCCAACTGCTCCAATGATGTACATGCCCAACGACAGGTATAAACTAGCCCTCCTACCAATGGCGTCCGATAATGGACCAATCACAACCGCACCAAGGAGTAACCATAACGGCGGCCATACAGATAGCAAGGCCACAAACGGCTTCGGTACAGTAACCCAGGATGATGCTATATAGGCTATGGAGTAGATATAAGCCTCAATTAAGGCGCTGAGTGAGAAAACCACGAAAATCATGGTATGCATGCGTGTCCACGATAAATCCATACTCCCTGCACTCATCACGAAGTAGGATAAACATCCTATTTAAAAGAAATACCATCCCTTATTGATACACAATCCTCTTTGTCTCATTCACTATTTCTTTGATCTTGTCAGCATAGGTAATTACATCATCTATTGAGAACTTACCTTCACGAAACCCCCATACGTGAAGCAAGTATGCGTTGCTCTAGCCATTAGAGATCCAATCACTAAGTATTTTAGAAAGCCTACCGGCAGCCCTACTCAGCATGTACGTATACCATCTACCCTCCTTCAGGGCTTGCTGATGCTCTGGCAAATCGAATTTCTCAGCTAAAGCCTTGATACACTCCTCAGCGGCTTTATACAGCTTCTCGCTAGCCTGTACCGGGTCACCTTTCTTATGTATTCTTCGTATTCCCTTACATAATCCTCCGCTATTTCAATCCTAAGTCTTACACCCTCAGACGGATCTCTCCTCGGTAATGCTTGTAATACTAGGTCCACTATATCAATACCATTCTCCTCAGCAATCCTGATTAACCTCTCAAGGGCATTCACTGATATCTGATATATATGGTAATAGAAACAATTTAAGCCTTAATTCATTACTCAATTACAAATGGAACTTATTAAGAGGGCAGAGGATTGGTTGGAAATAGCAAAGCAGCAGCTCAACAGTGGTAAGTATTGGGCTGTTTGTTTCGCGGCACATCAAGCGGTGGAATTGTTCATTAAAGGCATCCTATTTAATAATGCAGGTACATATCCCTTTACCCATAACTTAGTGCTATTATTAAAATCACTAAATCAAAATGCGCCGCCAAACGTAGTGGAGGCTTGTAATTTCCTAAATCCCCATTACACCGCATCACGCTATGGCGACGTATCTATGTACGATGAGGAGACAGCGAGACTTTGTCTATCGAAGGCTGAGGAGGTGATTGAATGGTTAAAGACTTTGTAAGGGCTATGGAGGAATTAGTTAGTAAATATGATGAGCTATTTAATGCATTCTTATCGAAATTAATTGAGGAATTCCCTGACGTAACCATAGTACTATTTGGGTCGAGGGCTAGGGGTGATGCAAGGAGGTCAAGCGATTTTGATTTATTAATTATAACTGAAAGGAGGTTAACGTGGAGTGATAGGGCTAGGATTTATGGCATGGCAGGTGAACTGCCAATAGATGTCTTTGTGATAAGTCCGATGGATCTAAGTAAACCATTGATAAGGCAGATGCTAAGGGATGGTTGTAGAGTGATTCATGATCCAAGGAACTTAAATCCGTGTGGATTAGCTTCTCCTTAACTCTCTGGCTGTATGTTCGCTAACATTAATAATTGCTTTGCCTTATCAGCGCCTAACGATAATGCGAGGTCAATGAGTTCCCTTAGATCCTGTTCTGCGTATAGCTCCTTTACTAGTGCAACGGCATTATCGGAACTAACCTCCACGTACTTTACGCCACGTTCCTTATCTTCACCTTCGTAGAACCCAAAATCCCTCTTCATTCTTTCAATTATGGGTCTCCATAACTCATATTTGCGATAATTAAAGTTAAGTCTAATGGATTTGTTCTTGGTGTCTATAAGCCCATTATTTAGGATAACGATTAATAAGAACGCTAGGAAACCCTTTCTATCAAATTTAACCACCTGTTCAATATCATCAACGACCTTATCAACAGTGTCTCTCGGCGTGCTTTTAGAACTCCTACCCATACTGCTTGGATTGGTGTCTCCTTTCTAAAGTATTGCTTTTTACGTGTCTTACTAAGAATGTCCGGAGCAGTAATTAAATAGAAACTGAAGTGTTAATCATGGCTTTCTATCATCATAAGACATTGAGTATTGTATGAGTCAAAGTGAGTCGAATCGTGTAGTGGACTCGTGGAATCCCATAAGCCATGCTAGTGAAGCAGTATTGGTTTAATGAATGGTTAACTCAGCTGAAGTTGAGAGGTATAGTAGTTTAACAGCGATGATTTGCTGTAATCAACTATAATGGAATGATAAAGCATTACCTAACATGGATTAGCATAACTTCTTCTTTTTAATTCAGGCTAAAGTGATGTGTTGCGTGAGGATTAATTTTGGTAGGGATTGGATGGATTTCGTTGTGGAGGGTGAGGATGATCTGTACGTCATTTACTTATTGATTGATCCGGGCGATATCATTTATGGCTGGACTGTTAGGGAGTTTAGGGGTAGGGAGGGTTCTAGGGGTGAGAGGGTTAGGATCTATGTTGGTCTCAGGGTTGAGGGTTTGGAGTACCATGCGTTTAGGGGTACGCTTAGGGTTAGGGGTGTGCTTATTGAGGTTCCTGAGTGGTTTGAAGGTGCTAAAGGTAGTCATCACACAATGGAGTTGTCCTATGGGCTTGAGTATAGGTTGGTTAAGCCTAGCGGTATTGATAAGGAATTCATTAATAAAGTGTTGGAGATGTTTAGTGGGGCTTCGGTAAGTGTTTTATTGGTTTCGGTCTCTATGGAAGAGGTTGCGGTTGCCCATATTCGTAGGTTTGGTAGGGAGTTGCTCGGTACAATACCAATACAGGGTGGTGGTAAGGAGGGCGAGGATTCACTTGATAGGTTTAGGAGGTCGCTCAAGAATGCGCTTATCCAGGTTAAGCAGTGGGCGCAGATCAGGAGGTCGACGCACATCGTGATTGTCGGTAATCATATGACTTTGTCAATTGCTAAGGATGTGATTAACGAGGAGTTGAGCAAATTAGGTATATCGATCATTTATCACGAGCAGGGTGAGGGTGGTTTGGCAGGTATTTATGAGTTTGAGAGGGTTGGTGTTGATGTTCTTAGGAAGCTGAATATAAGTCTCGGACAGGAGTACGTGGACGAAGTATTCAGTAGGTTGGGTATGGGTAATGGGTTGGTTGCTGTGGGCCTTGACGAGGTTAGGAAGGCGCTTGAGTTTGGTGCTGTTGAAACGATGATAGTCCTTGACGAGGCATATAAGGAGAGGGGTTATGAAATGAGGGAATTGGTTAGTATGGTGCTTAGGACTAGGGCTAACCTAGTGATTATACCGTCAAGTACTGAGGGTGGTGAGAAGTTAAGGAACATTGGTGGCGTTGCAGCCTTGCTCAGATTTCCTATCTCCTCTCAGCCTTAGTTGTTTCAGCCTTTGGTGATCCCTGGTTTATTATCTGTGTTATCTTATCATAAGCCTCTAATATTAGAACCATTGATCTTACTAGTTCATTTATTCTATCAATGTCCTTAGTTTCCTTAAGTTCATTATTAATCATCACTAACCTCTCATAAAGCGTATCCCTAATATCCATAAGGCCGTACCTAATCATAACCTCCTTCTCCTCAGCATCAGACCTAACAATAACGACGGGCCTATCACAATTAGCGCAGTAATACTCACCGGTCTTCAGCCTAAGTAATGGTGTTCCACATACTGGGCATGTATAGCTTGTCAGCGTTGCCCCAGCTCTGATTAATTGTGCCATTTTCTTTGCAACAAGGTCTTTAGTGCTCACGATGCTTTGCTTCTCACTGCCTGCTTATAAACCCAACGAGTAGGTCTCGGCATTAGGTATTTATAGGGGATCGATAATTTAATGCCGAATGAAGAGTGACATGCCAACTGACCAATGAAGAATCCTGGGGTATCTGATTGCCTTTTGCACTCATTCATGATAGCTTTCCTTGATGGAATGGGCGATAAGCCTCGTCCCTCGGGTGTTATGTTTAAATGTTCAATTGTGCCAGTTTTCAGCGACCGCAGTTTCCGAGAATTGCTTCCGCAGGGTGGTGAAGGACCGACGGAGACTACAATGAAGTCAGGATAGAAATCGCTCTCGGCCAAGCCGTATCTGATGCCTTTTTAATGCCTATAAAACACATCATAATTAATGACAGTCCTAGCATTTAAGGTGTTCTATGATGGAATACTATTCAGTGGATTTACTAACGGCCCTGGTTCAATTGAGTATTACTTAAGAAGGGCGATTAATCATTTTGTGAAGACATACAGCCTAAGTAAAGCATCAAGGACAGACCCAGGGGTTAGCGCCATTGGTAATGTGATATCAATAAGATGCATCGATAAATGTGATTTAAATCCAGGCATGATAAACTCAAGACTTCCCAATGGATTAAGGGTCTGGGCATGGGCGCACGCCAATGAGGATTTCCGTGCAAGGAGCGCCAAATCTAGAACCTATGTTTATATAATGCCCTGGCTTTACGAAGACGTTGACCTAATGAATAAGGTCGCAAGCCTATTTATAGGAACCCACGATTTAGCAAATTTCCAGGTTAAAGAGAGGGGAGTGCCCACGGTAGTTACAATATACGAAATCAAAATCTATAGGGATGGCCCGTACGTAGTATTCATAATAAGTGGTAAAGGGTTTAGGAATAAGATGATTAGGAAGATAGTGAATTCCATTAGAATGGTAGGTCTTGGCACACTATCCCCTGAAGAACTCGAGGAATTGATTTCATCTAAAGTGAAAAGGCCTGTGCCACCAGCTCCACCTTACGGATTACTATTACTTAATGTGAATTATGGTGATAAGGAGCCTAATTGGCATGTTCATTGGGATGGTGTTTCCTACGTGATTAACTACCTAAGTGGTAGATTATATAATTCCCTATCTAGTTCTCACATTATTCTAAAAATTCTTCATGAGTTTATGGATATAAATAAATTATTTAGTCATATCTAAACATAACATGGACCAAATGTTTAAATATTACATAAAATACTATCATACGGGAGTTTTGTGGCGTATTTCGATATAGAGATAGCGTGTAGGGAAGGTCTTGGTGAAAGGAAGTTGATTGCCATGGTTCAACAACGGATAATCTCTCTAGGTGAAGACTTAGATCAGAGCGAGCAGGAGTTCTTAACGAATTATGCCTATCAAGATTTAAGGTATTATTTATTACAAAAGTTTGGGTTGATGAATCTTGATAATAATAGTGCATCTTTTGAATTGTGTAAAAGGATTTTGAAAAACGAGGATTCGGTAATAAGGACAATCGATGAATGGTTTGGTTGGTGGATAGTTAAGTGGAGACAGAGGGTTAGATTGGCGTTCAATGAGAATGAGCAGAGTAATGATAACGTTAATCCTATGGCACAGGTTGACGATATAATTAAGAAGATTCCTAAGAATGTGCTTGATAAACTACGTAGGGAGACGATAATAGAGTTAATTAAGCAAAACGAGGTCTGCAGTTTGGATGTTGTTTCGGACTTCATAATAAAGTCCGTATTCAATGATCTAATTAATGAGTATGGGAGGGATGGTGTATTAAGGCTATTAATGACTAACATTACAGAATTGCGCCTAAGAATCATTAAGAAGATTATAGAGATAAAGAACTCCAACCAACCACTCGTAATACTGAGAGTTAGAATTAACCCATCACAACCATACCAAGGAATTTCATAGCCATAATGAATGCGGCGAATAAGTCCTATAAAAAGGGAATGATTAAGGTAGCAATAGCCTATCCAGCACCAGCTAGAGTTGCGCTTCAATCACTATCGATACATATAATTAAAAGGTTGGTAGATGAAAATCCTAATGCATACTCAGATTTTGTATTCATGGATTATGATAAATATATTGGGTATTCAACGAAGATGTCACTTAAGGATTTTGATATAATAATATTCTCCGTACACTATGAACTTAATTATCCGCACATATTAAGGATGATGGAATTAAGTGGAATAAACCCCTGGAGTACCCAAAGAAGTATAAGCGACCCATTAATTGTCATGGGCGGTCCACCATTGATGGCTAATCCTGAACCCATGGCACCCTTTGCAGACTTAATCCTTATTGGTGATGCAGAAGTCCTCATCCCGAATTTAATTGAGAACTATCAATCATATAGAAAAGAATTGGAGGAATACTCTAATTTACCTGGTTTTTACGTACCAATGCTCGGCAAGCATACAGTAAGGAAGGCTTATGTTAAGGATCTATCTTACTCAATAAAGTTAATACATGATACGGCAATAAACCTAAAACGTAGCAAAGTAGAGCCTATTTTTGGCCGTTCAGCAATAATCGAGATTATGAGAGGCTGTCCAAGAGGCTGTTTATTCTGCATGGAGGGTTTTGTCGGAAGACCCGTTAGATATGCGGATATGGATGATATAAAGAAGGTAGTGATTGAGGATATAGATAGGAAGCTAATCGATAAAGTAACGTTATTAGGCTTGTCCGTTAGCGACCATCCAGATTTTAAAGATTTAATGAGTTATCTAATCGATGAAGCTAAAGTTGAGGTATCTGTACCGTCACTACGCGTTGATTCACTGGATAGGGATACCTTAAGGCTCATTGCAAAAGGCGGTCAGAAGGTGCTTACTATCGCACCCGAGTCAAGTGAGAAATTAAGGAGGGCGTTAGGTAAGGGATTTTCTGACGATGACATTGTTAATATCGCTATTAATGCGCTGGAACTGGGATTTTCGCATTTAAAGTTGTACTTTATGGTGGGTTTACCTGGTGAGACAAATGACGATATAATATCTGTAGTATCTCTGCTCCGTAGGCTTAAGAAAATTGGCGTAATAACATACTTATCCGTAAACCCATGGATACCAAAACCCCATACACCACTGCAGTGGCTACCGATGGAAAAGGATGAAAACATCAAGTCTAGGATTAATACTATACAGGAATCACATGCATATGACGAATTCTCTACTTATAATCTACTGGATGCTAAGGTGCAGGCATTATTATCGCTTGGCGATAGGGATGTAGCAAACCTTATTTTTGATGCATCATTATCTAAACTAGACAGAGGATCTTGGAGGAGATTGCTTAGGAAGTATGAGGATTTATTAATTAAGTATGTTTATTCATGGAAATCTTTTAATGAGGAATTACCCTGGAGCCATATTAAGATTCCAGGAGTTGAGGAAGATAACTTAAGAAATTTATTGTTAAAGTATATTAGGGATGTTGGTATGGATACGAATTTTATAAAGTAATCTAAAATTGAATGTTAATAGTTACAAAGATATATTTGAAGATTACTTATGATATATAATTTTTTAGATATTATAATTAATATACTTACATAACTCTTTAAATAGCCCGCCAATACTTTTACTTGAGACTATATGGTTTGGAATGGAGTTCACTTCAACCTGAATACTATAATACCTTGGCCTATCATACTGATATGGACGCTCCTATATTTCGCTCTTCTTGCCTGGGCCTGGAGACCAAGGGAGGGAAGACCCTTTGGTAACTTTAAAACGATAGATTTCGTATACATAGCATTAGTGGCGGCTCTTCTCATAGTTTATAATTTCTTCATATCTCCATTAATACCCAAGGTCGGTACTGTAACAACGTACTTCTACTACCCAATAATTGGCGAAACCTTCCTAGTAATGCTCGCAGCAGCCCTAGTCGGTAAGCCAGGATCAGCTGGCTTAACAATGGTCATATATACACTTCTTGCTGACATTATTCATTATGGATTTGGCGGCGAACCCTTCTGGTTTGTTTATGAGGTTACTTCATACGCAGCAATAATAGATATGTGGCTCATATATAGGGGTAAGTACTACATGATGCCGTTTAAGGGAGTTTTCAAACGCGGTAGTACTACGGCTCTTGATGGTGGATCGTCAAATACTGAGGAGCTTGAGGAGGAGTTAAAGCCCGCTAAGGCTTTATTCATAGTTGACGCATTGCTGGGTGGTATAACCATATCTACGGCATACCCATTCTGGTGGAGAGGTTTCTGGGGACCTTTTGTCCTTGGTATTTCCTTCACACCGAGCTTCTGGTTAATAACTAGCGTGGCCAGTGTTGGTGCTGGCGCTGTGCTTGGTTTAATTGTTGCTCCGTTTATTTACTACATCAAAAGGGTCTTGACCTAGGGGGGTTTATGGCTAAGATCATTAAAATTAATAATCTTTTTGTTCGTTATTTTGGTTCCGATAAGCCTGTTCTTAAGGGGCTTTCTCTTGAGGTTGAGGAGGGCGAGTTTGTCCTACTTGTCGGTAAAACTGGTTCTGGGAAGTCTACATTACTTAATGTGATCAATGGTGTTATTCCGAATATCATTAGTGCTACCGTGAAGGGTTCAATAAGCGTTGCTGATCGTGATCCTAGGAAGACACCTGTTCATGAGATGGCAACAATAGTGGGTACTGTGTATCAGGTGCCGGAAAGTCAAATATTCTCGTTGATTGTTGATGACGATGTTGCCTTCGGTCTCGAGAATAGGGCTATTGATCCTGAGGAGATGCGGAGAAGAGTTGTTGAATCGCTTAGTTTAGTTAATCTTCTTCATAAGATGAGACATCCAACTTTCCTGCTTAGCGGTGGTGAGAAGCAGAGACTTGTTATTGCTGGTGTTCTTGCCGTTAAGCCTAGGATTTTAATACTTGATGAACCAACATCAATGCTTGACTCAGTTGGTGCTGAGCAGATATTTGGACTTGTTAAGAAGCTGAATGACGAGGGTTTGACAATTATAATGAGTGAGCATAGGGTTGAGAGGGTTGTGGGCATGGTTGATAGAATTATTGGTCTTAAGGATGGTACGATTTACATAGATGATGAACCTCATAAGGCCGTTGCTAAGGACTTGTCGAAACTAGGTGTTGAGGAGCCTCAGGTGACTACGTTATACAGACTGATTAATAGGGACGCTAATTACTATCCAATATCTGTTGAGGAGTTCATGGAAATAGGAGCTGCGAGTAGGCTTGATGTTATTGAGAGGAGACGGGATACCTCTAGTGATCCAGTTATCTCGGTAAACAATGTACATTTCACATACCCTGGTAGCACGCAGGAGGTTCTTAAGGGTGTTGATTTAACGATAAATGATGGAGAGGTAGTAAGTATAATTGGTCCAAATGGTAGTGGTAAATCAACACTCATGTACCTTCTTTCCGGCATTTATAGGCCCAGTAGTGGTTCCATAAGGATTTTCGATTATGATTCCACGAGGCTAGTTGGTAGGGATAGGGTTAGGTTGATTGGTTATGTGTTTCAAGACCCTGATCAAATGCTCTTATCAAGTACCGTTAAGGGTGAACTTGAATTCACACTTCAATTGGCCGGCATTCGTGGTAGGGAAGCTGAGGATAGGATTAAGAGAATTACGAATTACCTAGGTATTAATGATTTGTTAAACCAAAGTCCACATAAATTATCTGTAGGTCAGAGAAGACTTGTTAGTGTCGCTGCGGTCCTCGTAGCCGAACCAAAAATATTAATTCTTGATGAGCCTACAAGAGGTCTTGATAATGCGATGAGTGTAGCGTTGATGGACTTACTACTTACCATCAGGGAGGAGAGAGGTATGACTTTGATAATGGTAACACATAATATGAGACAGGTTGGGGAATACAGTGATAAGGCCTTTGTTATGTATGATGGTAGAGTTGTATATGGCGGAACTCCAGAGGATGTTTTTGAGGAATCACATAAGCATCCTGAGTGGGGTATTTCGCCTCCACAGGTTTTTGAGGTTTCTCGTAGGATTGGTAAACCCACGGCAAGTATTAGGAGGGTGAGGGTCAATGCTGCTTAGCCAATTACTGTATAACCCCGCTGTCAATTGGACAATAACCCTAGTAATACTATTTTACGGTCCAGTGCTTGTTGTCTACCTGATCTTCAAGTTAATCGGCTTTCAGGGCTACATGTCATTGTTTAGGTTTATTGAGGGTAAATCAGTAATTTACAGGATGGATCCCAGGGTAAAGATTCTCCTTTCAATAATAGTTACAACCGTCGCTGCAATAACAATCTGGTGGATCTCGGCAATAATGTTCGTGGCAATCATGTCTCTATACGCATTATTAAGTAACATTAAGGAAAAGCTTAAGGTGGCGGTTCCATTAATACTGGCATCCTTCATAGGTACGGCATGGACAGAGTCCATATTTGCACCATACTCATACCTGCATATTATATTTCATAGTGTTACGTTCCTCTACGTATTCCCACAATCATTAGCGGTACTTGGCATTACCCAGGGGACAGGGACCTTCTATGTTCCATATTTGGGTTATGTCAATAACCCGGTTGGATTAACATGGCAAGGTATAATTTATGGTCTTCAAATAACGTTTAGGGCTGTGGCGGCAATAGCGTCTGGTCTTCTATTAATATTTAGTACGCCACCGTCAGACATACTTAGATCACTCGAAAAGAGTGGGTTACCTATCGAGCTCGGATTCACATTACTGCTTGCCGTGAGTTCCGTTCCTAAGGTTCTTGAGAATTCCATGATTGTTCTTAATTCGTTAAAGGCCAGGGGAGTTGATTTTAGACCGAGGAGTAAGAACCCGTTGGTCTTCATTAGGGAATCATTATTTATAATTAAGGTTGTGATAATGGCTCTCGTTGGAATTGTAATATTGACCCTTAGGGATGCCAGGCAGATAGCAATTGCGGCTGATATTAGGGCTTTTAGGGCGTATAGGAAGAGGACTTATTATAGGGACATCAGGATGAGTAGGATGGACTACATAGTATTGGTGCTGCTTATAGCATTATTAATCGCTGGTATATACATATCTGGGCTTCCTGGAATGGGTGCTGTGCCGTATAATCCGTAATGAGTAATTCTTATTTAATAATTAATTCTAGTGGGGTTTGAATGGCAGATAGGCGTAGGTTTGAGGTTGCGCCGTTGAGTATATACGGGACATCTACCATAGGCGTTTATATATTCACAAACAATGTATTAACGGCCGTACCAATCGATGTGCCTGATAAGGTTGTTAATTCCATAAGGGATACGTTGGGTACGGAGGTCATTAAGATATCTCTTGCGAAGTCACCGTTGATTGGCATATTCATGGTTGGTAATGATAATGGTGTCCTGATACCCAGTATAGTGACTGAGGATGAGGTAAATGAATTAAGGAAATATGGATTAAATGTATCGATAATAAAGACGAAATATACAGCGATAGCGAACTTAGTTCTCACGAATAATAAGAGGACAATAATTTCGCCAATAATCGAGAAGGAGTATGTGAACGAAATAAGGGATGCCTTGGGCACCGAGGTTATTGTTGACGAGATTTGTGGAACATACCTAGTGGGTTCAATAGCCGTAGCCAATGATAAAGGCATACTGCTAAGTCCTGACGCTAAGGAGGAGGATGTGAGGAAGGTTAGGGATTTCTTTAATGTGAATGTTGATGTTGGTACTGTGAATAGGGGTAGGAGTTTCATAAGAGGTGGTTTAGTTGTTAATAATAGGGGTGGTTTAGTCGGTAATGATACGACCGGCTTCGAAATAGTGAGGATTATGCAGGTATTTGGCGGTTCATAATTAACGGTAATATTCCTCAGCCTTAGATAGGCAATTCTCACCGAGCCTATGCGCATTAGCCGTTAAACTGCTTATTAATTGCTCAACCCTATCACGTAACTTACTTGTTATGACGCCCATATTGATGTATGCTTTATACTCATCATAATCAATTACACTAGCTTCGTTAGAATCCCACCTCTTAACTACATCTACTGCCAAGTCGATATAAAGTATGTTGGCGCCAGTAAACTCAACGGGCGTATTAATGTTGATGTACACACCCTTAGGTCTCCAGGAGCTATCAACATATACATGGGTCAGGTACTCACTACCCAATGATGTGCAGGTGATTGCCAAATCACCCTCTTCCTTGGGTATGCCGAGCCCGTCAAGATAGCCACCACCCCTTAATCTACGTAGGAGCACTATATCGTCAGGTTCGAGCTTAACCACATCAGCAGTACCCAGCTTGAGTACTTCACCATTGGGCCTTATATGGATAATGCCAACTCTATACCTCCTACTCATTAACTGCTTCATAAATTCCACGCTGAAACCAGCCCTATCATTGCAATGCCCAAGGAGTGCCTCAACCATGTCAAGCAATGCCGTATTCCTTCTCAAGGTCTTATATGTATGATGACCCATTATTGTTGGCACGACATTATTCCTGACATTATCAAGCAGGAGCTTAGCCCTACCATTAAGCATGACCTCGACAATACACTCACCATCCTGCAATACTGTGTATGGTGCAGAGAGTTTACTAGCAGAGTTCACCTCGTTGAGCACTCTCAATGCCTTCTCAATTTCTCTAGAGGCTTCATTCTCAGTTAGGAACTGGGCACTGCTCCTCCACTTAATACTATAACCACTTAGCTTACCAACGTATTTAAGACCAACCTTAAGAAGTACCTGCCTAGATTCATAATCCCTAATATGCCTACTAAACAACACCGTACCGCTGCCCGGGACTATCGAAACATACTCCGTATCAACCCTAACTCCAGGTATTGCAATTAACTCATCATTCGGATAGACCCTCGTCCGACTAATAATGACTGGGATGACATCACCATTGTTATAAGCACCGCCCGGTGCTTTGAGCACGGCCTTATATCCACCGCCAATATCGACCAGATAATTGCCATTACTAACACTGACAACCCCAACCACAACCCTATGGAGAGGGACGATAGACCTCCAAATCAATGCCTCATCCTCAACAACCCTAAGCAGATTATTAACAACATCATTAACCGCACCACATTTACCCATAATAGTTAATGCACCCGGGACCCTCTCCGAATCCTTAATCGTAACATCAGGCGCCGAATTATTAATGGCAATATTAAACCTATTAATTATCACATCGGATGCCTGAACAATAGTATAGCCAAGATCAAGAACCAACTTACTAACGGCAGTCGCATACTTACCCCTAATCCTAACCCTAT
>JAGDXB010000053.1:0-9181 GCA_023256215.1 Vulcanisaeta sp.
CTTGCTGGTATTGTTTATGGTGCTGCGGTGGCCATAGGTCCCGAGACAATAGGTGTTGATTTAAGGGTGGTTAGGGAGAAGTAATTTTTGATGTTTAACATTGTTGGTAATTAAATGTAAAAATTCTCTCTATTTCTCCATCCCTAATAATCACAATCTCCACCACCTCCTCCTATACTCCGCATTTAGCCAGGCGTTTATGAATTCCTTTATTTTGCTCCTCCTCTTCTTATTTTCGGATTCCCTTATGCACCTATTTACGCATTCTGTGTATTTCTCCTCATGCTTTTCGTACTTCCTGCACTTCCTATAGCATTCTAGAATCATGGTTTGTTATTGTTATTGTTACCATACTTTAAACCCTGTGCGAAGGCCTTAAGGTTTTTATCGGTGTCCCTCTTAATGTTTGTTTTGATTGATTCCTCGATTATGCTTTGCGGTATGTAATTGCCTAGTTTCATTATTGAGTATAGGGCGCCCAGTATTACCATGTTTTCGTAGATTACGTTGCCCAATCTAATGGCGTCATCGTATGCGTTCACAACGTAGATATTCTTAATACTACCCCTCAACATGTTCTCTAAATCCTCTACGCTTGGTATTTTCTGCTTCGTTGCTGGAGGCCTTATCAACCTCCTATTCACTATGAATACCGTATTTTCATTGGCATAGTTAATGGCTCTGAATGCCTCGAGCATTTCAAATGCAACAACGACGTCAGCACCACCCTTAGGTATTAGTGGTGCATCCACGTCCCCTATCCTAACATGGACATCTATGGATCCACCCCTTTGGCTAAGGCCGTGGGTTTCCGCAATCAATGCCTTATAGCCAGCCCTTATTGCTGCATCGCCAAGTATTGTCGCGAAGGTCACTAATCCTTGACCACCAACCCCAGCCAGGTATATGTTTAGTTTCATGGTTCTCACCTACATCTTAGCCCACGTATTTAGCCACTCCTTAACGTTGCCCTCAGGTTTTATCGCATTGTATGGGCATACCTGGGCGCAGACGGAGCAGCCAACACACATGTTAGGGTCGATCCAAGCCTTCTTATTTTCAAGGGGCACTATTGCTGGGCACGCTATTAGGTTATAGCATATACCACAGGCTCTACATGCGTCTGGGTCAACGTAATAACGAGTTACGTAATTCCTATAAAGCCTAACAGCCTCTAATGCACAACCTCTCTTCATTATAACAACGGCCACGCCACCCCTCTTTACAGCTGCTATGGCCTCGCTCATTACCTCCTGCGCCCTTTTCATGTCGAATGGATCCACGGTCTTTACGTAATCAGCACCCATTGATTTAGCCACATCCTCAATATTTATCATACTTGTTGGGTTTGGTTGACCGCCTGTCATGGCCGTAACCCTATTATCGAGTACAAGTATGAGCATTGGTGTCTTATTGTAAATTGCGTTCACAAGGGCTGGGAGCCCTGCATGGAAGAATGTTGAGTCGCCAATTATGGATACTACTATTGTCTTACCTGTGGTTCCATGGTAGATACCCATGCCGAGCCCCAACGAACTACCCATATCAGTAAGGAGATCCTGTTCATTAAATGGGTTATTTATTCCGAGGCTATAGCAACCAATGTCACCACTGAACACGGGCTTAACACCAGCCTTGGCGGTGCTGACCTTTAGTTCGTAGAATGAGGCAGCGTGTGGGCACCCTGGACAAAATACTGGTGGTCTCGGCGGCGGTGTGTAGTTAGCCTTAGCGGGTTTTAGGGATATGAATGGATTTATTAGGTCTAAAGCCTTTGATAATCCCTCCATTACCGAATTCATTGTTAATTCACCAACCCTATTGAATATATTCTCCATCTTGCCTAATACAGGTACTCTAATACCCTCATCATAAAGCATAGCCTTCAACTGCTGCTCAACGACTGGGTCACCCTCCTCGATAACCACAACTTTATTGGCTTTTGACACGGCGTCAATCACGGTTTTCCTGGGCAATGGGACAGGCGTTACCACATTAAGTATGCTCGCCTTAACGCCATAATTCTTGACAGCCTCCAGCGCGTACGTGAACGCCACTCCACTCGTTATTATGAGGTCCCTACCACCATCAATGTAGTTGTGCGGTAGTTTCTCTACGTCATTCTCAATATTATTCCATCTCTTTAATAATTCTTCCTTAAGTAAACGTGCATTGGCAGGTATTAGTGCATGTCGCCTTGGATCCTTAACATAGTCCTTAGCGTACTTCGGTATGGCCGGTGTGCATATAGTCACTGGACCCCTTACGTGGGATACCCTCGTCACACTTCTGATCATCACTGGATGTAGATGCGCTTCACTGAACTCAAGGGCTAATTTTGTGAAGTCCTTGGCGCTTTGTGGATCGTATGGTTCAAAGATCGGTATGTATGCATGGAGTCCAACCCACCTATTGTCCTGCTCATTCTGGCTCGACCACATGTTGGGGTCATCGGCACTAACGATGACGAAACCCCCTCTAACGCCGGTATAGGCGCTGGACATAAGTGGGTCCATCGCCACGTTAAGCCCAACGTGCTTCATGGTAACTATGGACCTGGCACCTGCCAGGGCAGCTCCATAGGAAACCTCGAAGGCCACTTTCTCGTTACTGCTCCATTCGGCGTATACTCCAAACTCCCTACCGTAATCAAGGAGATACTCAATAATTTCACTTGATGGTGTTCCTGGATAACCAGCAGCTACAGCAACACCTGCTTCCAATGCGCCGTGGGCTATTGCGTGGTTGCCGAGCATAAGCTTAATTACACAATTATTCATCAGTTAAAGCCGTAGCCTATTTAATTTAAAGCCTTTCTCTTAGAACTTAATAATTTAGCTAGCAATATATTTATTGGGTATTGCTCTATATATCTATATTTTCAGCCTAGAAAAGTATCGTCACTCATCCGCACGTCTAGGGTTCATCACTAAATGCTTTACTTGTAATACAAGTTTATATATTTAAAGCATACCAGCAAGAATCGCGCGTTTCTAGGTATTACACCAGTTATTTTAAAAGCTTATTTAATATTACTTGGCTCATACTCGTTCTCGTGAACAACATGAGGAGGAATCTGGCAATACTTCTGGTAATGTTGGCTATAACAGTACCAATAATAGTCATGGCTACTCAGTACCAGGTATCACCAAATGTTAATTCGCCAACTACGATAAACCAGCCATACTATGCAACTCTTGAGTACATTGATTACATAAATACAACTAGGTCAGTAACGTTAGCCCCTGGTCAATCAATGACAATACAGGCGCCCCTACCTCCTGGCCCAGGTTACGTACTTGATTATATCGAAGTCAGTGTAAATCCACCATCACCAGCCATAGTGGTGAGTGGTAATGGTGTTATGTTTAGTAAGAACGAGATTGGCGCAATAATAAGTGCATACACGAGAAGCAATAGCCTGGCAATATCTAACGCTGGTAATCAACCTCTTAATGAGACGATAACCATAACGTACGTATTTGTGAAGGAGGAGTACATAGCCTTAAATACGTCAGCCACAACATTCACCATAAACATTGCAGTGCCGGACCAATCAATACAATATGTTACGCAACAAACAATCGAGTTCTCAATACCAAACTACATGCCATTTGAAATAGCGAGCATAGCGCTACCCAACGGCACAACACTATCCCAGCTGGTTTCTGCGTGGAGTCCCTTAGCCAATTACATAAAGATTGAGCCTAAATACGTGGAATTGACAGCCAATGAGTTACCTCCTGGCCAGTATCAAATAACGATTAACTATGGCAGTGAGTATGTAATGCCAAGCGCCATGCTAATCAAGGGTACCGAGTTCCTAAACTACACGGTTAATCCAGGACAGACTTTGGAGATAACGGGTTCTGAGTTTGGAGTTCCACCGGGCTGGAGCTTACTTGGTTACATAGTTGCGGTTTACACGGTCCAGCCCTTGGTCGTTGGTGAACAACCTGGACACTTTGAGATAATAGCTAACAGGGTTTCGCCAGTGTCGTTATACAGCACATTGGTGCAGGTGAGTGGTATAAGCTATCTATTACCGCCATTCATTAGATTTGCACCGATGTTCGGTATATACATAGTTTATGATAGGTACTTCGAGGTTGTGGATAATCTAAATGTTCCTCTAGTTGTAACGTTCATGCCAATAATATACAAACCAGCGGGTCAGTGGGTTAACGGCAATCTACAGGTTACTGTTAGCGATGCTGATGTCTCTGGCGGTCTCTGGACGGCGTTAGTTGTCCAGCTACCAGAGATAGCGCACATCTATAAGATAGTCACGCCCAGCGGCACTGTGTACACAGGTTTAGTTAATTCTGAGATACCATGGGGTTCCGCAGAGAGGCTTGTCTCCATTAGTCCTGACGGTTCACAGGCATATATAGCAGTTTCAACACTTGGTGTTAGTGAGACTGGAACATACACGATTTACGTTAATTGGACACCCATAGTCATGCAATTCACGAATACATTAGGCAGCCCAATAAGCGGTGTTGAGGTGAAGGCCTATATCAATGGTTCGTTAATAGCCAGTGCCACCAGTGGTTCCGACGGTAAGGCGTACATAGGCATTGATGAGCCTGAGCCATTCACAGCAACTGTGTATTATGAAGGTGTACCTCTGTACTATGTTAATGTGAACTCATTGATTAACCAGCCAATTGGCGTAACAATAGGGCTTTACAACGTGACGGTGCTGTTCGTCGGCGCAAGGAACCAGGCAATATCCAATGCCAAAATAACGCTGTATAGGGTTGGCACTGGGCCAACATTTAATGGCACAACAAGCAGTACAGGTACGGTGGGCTTCATAAATGTCTTAGGTGGAACATACTTAGTTACTGCTCAGTACGGTAATTTGAAGTATAGTGAGTTGGTTACGATAAACGGGAATGAGGTGATAACGATCAAGTCAGACATACTGGCTATAATCGATGGATTCCCAATAACAACAATGGAGGCATTAATAGGTACGCTTGGACTTGGCGGTGCTGCGGCAATAGCCTTCGCATTCGTTGGTAGGAGGAATAGTAAGGACTATGAAGTAGTCACCATGTAATAATAATCAAATTTAAAATTTCAATAAAAATTTCAATTAAATTCTCTCCCTATAGCTTTCTCTCATATTCAGCCCTCAACTCTCTCGCTAAATCCATTACCTTATTTAGTAATTCGCTCCTGACATCAAAGACCTCGTGAATCGTCACCAACTCCCTATACTTCCTCTCAAACCTCTCGTATTCCCTCTTAATCCTCTCGCCTCCCCTAGACCTAATTCTCCTAAGCAATGATTCACCCCACGTAATCATTCCCTGACAGTCACTCTCAAGTTTCCTCACTACCAATGACCTCATCGCCCTGAACTGCTCATCATTAAGTTCTATAATTGCATACGCAAATTCACCCTCAAACCCCCTCTCCATGATGCTTATCAACTCCTCCTTCACACTAAGCATCCTCCTCTCCATCTCCTGCTTTGTATGCCAGGAAATAGCTACATTAGGCAGAATCCAAAGGCCCGCATTACCTACCCTTCTAATCACCAGTTCCTGTATCTCGTCATTGCCGGCATACACGAGTATTAACACGTATTGTCTCATGGATCCTTCGCGTAAGTCCTCAATGCATTAATTATTAATTCTTTCACAAGATTATCATCAATACTTCCCTCCAGGAAAATCCTTATGGAGATAACCTCCCTCCTCGATCCATCATCATAACCCACAAACTCCCACAGACGCCCGTTAATTAATTCCCTGCGGTAAAGCAATTGGGTATCGCTGACGTTTATGGTTTGATCCACCGGCATACTCCACAGGGCAACAATATCTATACTAAGCACGTGCGTTCCGCCATTGATCTCTATAAGTCTTGCCAATGAAACATCACCACATAGGTATTCTCTAATATTGTTCCTAACCTTAACAACCATTTCATCACAATGCATGGTACTTACAGTTTTTCCAGCTGCTTTTAATACCTTAGTTTTTCACGGAAAGGTTTAAATACTGGGTAATATTAGAAATACTTGATTAACATGTCTAGCAGTGGTGAGGAGAGTAGTGAAAAGAAGACTGTTACAATTAGGGGTTTAAGTACAGACATTTATGACAGGGTAAGCAGGTTAGCAAAGGAGACTGGTACGACTATTGGCGAGATAGTTAATGAGGCCCTTAGGAGGTACATAACAACCCTTGAGAATATTTCGAAGGCTATAGATAATATGATAAGGGCTGGGGACGTGGTTGTAATTAGTGGGGTTTCGTCATTAACGGTTACAAAGACTGACCTGGAGTCCCTTGACAAGCCCGTAGTGTTTAAGGATATGGATGAGTTGGTATTTGCTGAGGATATAACCAATGACCTAATAAAGAATAAGGTGGCTAAGATAGTCAATGTAAACACTGTCTATGTGCCTAAATCTGTGTCAACGTTATTAATAGCTTCGAAGAGCGAGTTCGTTAAGAAGATCGTGCCTAAATAATGACTTAATTTATTAAAAAGGCATTGTTATTAAAATTCACGTGAAGGTTCTTGTTCTTGGCATTGGTTCGATGGGATTAAATCACGTTAAAACCCTGGCTCAATTAAAGAGGGAGGGTTTAGTAACCGAGATATATGCCGTGGATATTGATAAGCAGAGGCTCAACCTCGCCAAGAACCAGGGTGCGGATCTAGTGTTTACTAACGTTAATGAGGTATTGCAGTACAAGCCGGAACTCGGTATAATAGCCGTGCCAACAAACCAACACTATGAAACAGCAAAATCCCTAATCAACCATATGGACCTCCTGGTAGAGAAGCCCATAGCGGAAAAACTGAGTGAGGCCCTAGACCTATATCGGAAAGCCCGGGAACTTGGCAGGAAGATCTTTGTGGGACATATAGAGCGATTTAACCCGGCATATAATGCTCTAATTAATGAAATCAACAATGAAGAACCAACCTACGTAGAGTCCATAAGGATTGGATTATTAAAGGGGGATCCTTCGAAATACGGTAATGTACTGCTTGACCTTGGGATACATGACATTGATTTAGTGCTCAATATTATCAATGAGGATGAAGTAAGGATAATGGGAAAAATACTTAGAGGTGACCCTATTAGGACGGCATGGGTTATGCTTGAAATCGGCAATATCCCCTATATCCTTCATGCATCGTGGGATTACGAAACCAGGGTTAGAAGACTAACAATTCTAATGAAGGATCGATACTACGACACTGATCTACTGAATAAATTCCTGTATCGTAACGGCACTAAACACATAATAGAGGGTGAGGATCAGTTAAGGAGGGAATTAGTTCACGTAATTAATGCCCTACGTGGCGTGGAAAGGCCAATTATTGATATTGCAGATGGGATCAGGGCATTAGCAGTAATCAACGCAATACTCACAGACCAACAAATAATAAACCTAAACGAAATACTAAAATGAGAAATCACTTATCGACCTAACCCTAACGATATTCCTAAGAGCCAAATCCTCAGCCCACCCAGGTAATCTAAGCGTCATGATCACATCCCTAATGAGCACCTCAGCATCATCACAATCATCCAAACCCTGATCCCTACAAATCCTAGCCAAATACTTACTCCTAGCCTCGAATAAGCCCCTATCCATAGCAATCCTATTACACTCATGGTCATAGGTCCAGCCCCTCCTTAGATCACGAAGATGAAGAAACAAGTGAGCAGCAACTCTACCCAAGTCCATAGGGCCTGAGGTCACGTACATACCCTCATTAACGGCATAACAACTATTACGCCCCATGTATATGTTAACCATCATTAAGCGCAAAACCACAGAAAATAAAAACCAATGATTTTTAATAAAGGCAAAATACGAGCAAGCCAAAACAAGGTATGAAAATCCATAATTGGTGGGCCCGCCGGGATTCGAACCCGGGATCTCGGGCACATTAAGTGACTCCCGCGCGTGAGGCGGGCATCCTACCGCTAGACTACGGGCCCGGCAAGAATTAGTCAAACAATGTTTTTAAGGTTTTTGTACGGTTGTTTTTGTCTCATTACTTTTTATTTTCTATTGCGTCAGTCTTATCCCTGACGCCTTGTCATATAGCTAATTATTATGTACGTGGTTTTGTTATTTATTTAATGGTTGATCGATTTTTATTTCGATAACTAGATAGAATGTTTTATAATAGTGTCTTTTTGTCCTTCTTTTGACATGGGTAGAGAGATAAGGGTTAGTGGGCTTCCGTATCGAACTCGCATATATATAAATAGTCAAGTCCTCCTACCCTCAGGACTTGTTAAGCTTCTTGGTATTGAGAAGTATCTCTATGCGGATGTGGTGATTCGGTATGAGGGTAAGGTTATTGAGATTAGGGGTGTTAGGTTGTTGAGGAATAGGCGTGCTGCGTCTAGGCAGTTCACAATCCCTAGGGAGATTAGGGAAACTTACGGCATTAAGCCACTTGATGAGATAGAGATTATTGAGGTTAGGCCTGTTGAGTCTGTGGATGTTAGGAGGGGTGTTTCTTTGCGGTATTGATTCCGGCGTTTTCCTCCCTGATCTTCATTATGCTTATGTATAGTATTATGGCCGCTGGTATGTAGTATAGCGGCAATCCTCCATGTATTGGTATTGTTGGGTAGGTATATACGTGCAGGCTTTTAATGTAGCCCCAGGAATGGGGTATGTGCCCTATGAATAGCCAGAAGGCTGCATCCTCTGTCCAGACGGCTAGGTCTGCGGCAAATAACCATTGCCAGAAGTTGCCAAGCACTACCCATGGTATTGCAAGTATTATTGCTACGCCAAGCCTATACATCCACATTCCAATCCATGGGTGGTAATGAACAATCGCTAGGTACCAGGAGTTCGTCGGATCGTGATGAAAAGCGTAAACTAGCTCGGGTAGTATCATTGATTCTATTATTGCATAGCCTATACCCGTTAGGATTGGCGGTATTGTTAACTTAACCCAATTAACCATTTCAATTTAAGCAGAGGAAGGAAGCCCTTATTAATCTTACTAATTTGTTATTGTTGTTTTTGTTTTGTATATTTTTATGTTTTCCTTCTTTAGTGCGTTTATTGTTTGGTTTAGTATGTCCCTGTTCCTCATGTACGCCTCCTCGATTGGTGTTAGCCCCTCGCCCTTTACTTCACCCCTGGCAACGAGGTCTGCGACAACTGAGGCC
>JAGDXB010000053.1:9191-59933 GCA_023256215.1 Vulcanisaeta sp.
AGCCTAGCCATTGATGTGAAGCCACCCTGGGCATAATCAACACCCTCAAACCTAACAACGGCCTCCTCACCACTAATCTTGCCCCTAGCCTCGACCATCGTTATTGAAAGATCATTAACGCCAGGCCTCAATAACCTGGAGAAGATGAACTTAGCCGTCTCCAGATCATTTAGTAGCCCCAACTCCTTAAGTGTCCTCACCACCTCAAGATGCCTCCTCCACCTAACAGTCCTCTCATAGGCATTCCTCAATGTCCTGAAGTACCTCGGTAATGTGACCAGTAGCGTGCTTAAACCATCAGTGTAGAACTCGGCGAAATCGCCATTAACGAGCCACGTCTGGAATGGGTATACCTCCGCAAGGGGCTCAACGCTGACTACCTTACCATCCCTAATAATTGTCGCCGGCCTAACATACTCATCAGCAGTGCTCTCGAGGGAGAAGAGGAGCTCGTAGTAAAGCGGTGGCTTGGGATCAATGGGGTTACCACCAACGTGAATACCAACCTCCTCAACCTCACCCAACTCGCTTGCCGCTGCCATGGCGAGTATGTTGGTCAAACCCGGAGCCCAACCGCAGGCTGGGACGATAATGGGCCCACTGCCTAGTTTATGTGCAAGCTCCTCATCGTACTTCCACATGAATATTAGGTCGATCACCGGTTTACCGAGCTCGTGCAATCTAAGGACTACTTGATCAGCGATTGACTGGGGGACAGCACTGACAACCACATCATTCTCATTGGCAATGCGCCTTAGGTCCTCATACTTCGTGACATCCGCCTTAATGGCATTGTTAACACCAATCCTCCTAGCCTCATTAATAGCCACATCATTGACATCATAACCATTAACAACATGGCCAGTATGCTTAACCAGGAAATACGCAATCGCACGACCCATAGGACCCAAACCAACAACACCAATGGAAACCACGATATATGGTCTGAACCGCAATTAATAATATTTAACCTATTCTAGTTTCTCCGTTTCTTCAGTACTTATGTAGTAATAGTACTCACCAATCTCCCTCTGTAACCTATCCAGGTAGGAATTCTTCTTATTTATCCTAGGCCTACCGACCTGCGGTTCTCTCCTAAACGTCACGTCCTGGTTCCTTAAGAACTCGTTCATGCCGGTCCTAAGATCGGTGGGTGGTTGGGCAACACCATGCTTACCTGGTTCACCTAAGAATACCATTACTGTGGTACTCAGGTAATCAATCATTGTTATATCATGTTCAATCACTAGAGCCACTACATCTCTTTCCTCGATAATCCTCCTAATCACAGATGCAACCCTAACCCTCTGCTCAATGTCTAGATAAGCCATCGGCTCATCGAGTAGATAAACCTCGGCATCTCTCAATAGCGAACCGGCCACAACAACCCTCTGTAATTCACCACCGCTTAGGCTCGATAATTCTCTATCCATTAATGGCGTTAATGATAATCCATTGGCGAGATCAGGCCACACCACCTTTGCGCTGAAGTCGCTGCCGGCGGTCATGGCTAAGTACTCCCTGACTGTCTTATCACCGTACTTAACTGCCAGATCCCTGACGTACTGTGGTTTGTAGCTTATCCTAACCTCACCATGCGGAATAACCACACCTGAATCCGGTTCTAGTTCATTAACAATAAGTCTCGCGAACGTTGTTTTTCCAATGCCATTAGGACCTAATACGCCAATGACCTCACCTCTATGGATACTGCCGGCCTTGACCTCTAATTCAAAATCACCAAGTTTCTTTACAATGTCGGTCCACTCAAGTAATACCTTTTCCTTATGGGCGGGTCTTGGGGCCGGCTTTACTCTAAACTTAATGGGTTCTCTCCTAATTAGCATGTTCTCGCTAGTTAAGTAACCGTTTAAGTACTCATTAATTCCCTCCCTGGCGCCCCGTATGTGCGATACAATACCGTAAGCGCCAGGTTTTCCGTAAAGAATAACAACCTGGTCAGCTAAGTAATCAAGAACTGCTAGGTCGTGGTCTATGACAATCACGTACCTGTTCTCCCCAGTAATATCCTTAATGGCCTCAGCCACCCTTAATCGCTCAATAATGTCTAGGTGAGTAGTTGGTTCATCAAATATGTAAGTATCAGCCCTCCTAAGTAATGCCGCAGCGACAGCCAGCCTCTGTAATTCGCCACCGCTTAACTTATCAACATCTCTATTGAGGAGATGGGTTAGGTTCAATTTCTCAGAAATCCTCCTCACCTCATCCTCATTATTACTTATTTTTAATAATACGTCCTTGACCGTGCCCTTAACATACATAGGTATTAACTCAATATATTGAGGTTTATGCACTACCTTTACCTCACCCTTGTAAAGTTTCGTTAAGTACGGCTGTAGTTCAGTGCCCCTAAAGAATCTAATAATGTCTTCAGTGGGTACTTGATTGTTCGTACATAGGTTTGGCTTTAACTCGTTGGCGAGTATTTTTGCAATAGTGGTTTTACCCATTGCGTTCTGCCCAATTATTCCAAGGACCTTACCTGGCTTAGGCATTGGTAGTCGAAATAGTTTAAAGCCGCTTGGTCCGTACTGATGAACGCATTCCTCACCGAGCTCGCTAGGTAAGTTAACAATGGTAATTGCCTCAAAGGGGCACTTCCTGACGCATATTCCGCAGGCTGTGCATAAATCAGTGATTACAGGGTGCCCTAGCTGCTCATCCATATATATGGCCCTCTTTCCGCCTCTGACTATTGGGCAAAATCTAATGCATTCTTGGCTGCATTTTCTTGGTTGGCATAGGTCCTTATCAACAACGGCAATCCTAATGGGCATTGATCGTTGATATGGTAAATAAGCAAAATTAAACCTTATGCCTAAACGCTCTCGTTGTGAGTAATGCATATTAATCATGCAGTACGGTATCAACCAATGAAATTGAAGGTTGTACGTAAGCACCTATACACGGCATTAGCACTATACTTAGTGTATGTCGTATTGACGATATACGTAATTGCGAGTACAGAGGACAACCCCATAAATATAGCTGCATTTTTCGCAGTATTTAATAACAAGATACCTCCATTGACGCCACTTATCTCAGTAATAAGTACGGACGATTATGGCAGAGCCTTCTTCTGGATACCTGTAGCCTTAATACTTTGGTACCTTGGCGGTAAGTATAGAAGGGCAAGTGTGGTTATGGTCTCAGCCTTCATAATTAGCCTAGTACTTGGTGAGTTAATGAAGCACGTACTCTACGAGCCAAGACCATTCCTAGTCCTTCACATAACGCCTCTGATTCACGAGCAACCTGATTCATCGTATCCGTCTGGACACGCATTGATTGTTGGTACGGGGGCCTTCTCAGCCGTAGCGACATTGCCCTGGTACATTTCATTACCACTTACAATAGAGGCTTTACTTGTGTCCTATGGTAGGGTGTATGTTGGTGTTCACTGGCCTCTTGATGTAGTTGCGGGTTGGGTGTTAGGCATAGCCAATGTGGAGCTAACATTAGCATTACCGCAATATCAGGAGTTTATTTACTCAATAATGAGGAGCTTACTTGGCTGGCTCGGTCGTGGTTCTCAAGGTCCTTCTACTAATTATTAAGTAGCCGGTATGGGCATTAACCCAGGTCTGCGGTCTAATTTCGCTTGGTTCGGTCTTCCATTCCCTAACCGTAACGTCCACCATCTTAACATCTACGTAACCAACCTCATGGAGTGTATTCAGGACTTTTATTACCTGGTTTATGGTTGGTACATATACTATGAGAACACCGTCTGGCCTTAACGCCCTTGTGGCGTTGGGTATCGCATTCCATGGATCACCCATATCAAGTATTACGGCATCTAGATCATTCTCCAGGAAACCCTCAGTACTCACATCCCTTAGGCGTAACTCGACCCACTCGAGTAGCCCAAGCATTTCAAGGTTCTTTCTGGCAATCCTGATAGCATCATCCCTCTTATCATAACCATACACCCTACCGGTGGGTCTCACGTAATAGGCGAGCATAGCCGTCATAAAGCCACTACCAACACCGGCATCCGCAACCCTACTGCCAGGTCCTATACCCGAACTCACTATTATCTGTGCCGCATCCTTTGGGTAAATGACCTGCGTAACCCTATCAGCTCTCTCAAGAAGCATGTCAGTAATTAGGGGCCTTAACACAGCGATCTCGTAACCTAGGTTTGTTCTGACGGTGGAACCATACTCAAGACCAATGATACTGTCGGCATTGATTACACCCCTTATGGTACTAACCCTAGAGCCCCTGGTAACCTTAATAACGGACCTAACGCCATCACCAACCAGCAATACGTAATCCCCATCCCTAATGGGCATTGATTTTTAGCAACCTAACGGTTGTATTTATGGGTTTTTATTACGTATATAATCACCAACAACCCTCTCTATGTAGCTGAAGAACTCCTCAATAGTACCCCTACCACCCTTACCAACAGTGTTATTCCACTCCTCAACAATCTTCCTAAACTCAGCCTTAGCACTTACCGTATCCCCTATCGATGATATCTCAATTTTAAACGTCGCATATCCACCCCTATTAAGTCCTGGACAATAATTAAGCGCTTTATCATAAACCTCGAACTTTACGACACCACCATCAAGCCAATAGATGAATGGGTAATACCTACACACATTAGGCTTTACTGGGTGTATCGAACACACGAGCTTTCCATTAACCCACTTATTGAATATGCACGTGCCATCAAGCCTCTTCTTAAGCACTAGGTAATACTCACCTCCCCCAATCTTTATAACAGGCTCATCCCAATCAGCAGCCATCTCTCTTGGAAATAGGGCTAAGAAATCCCTAGGTCTCATACCTGTGTACTCCACAATCCTAGCAATATCCCTATGCGTAACCGGTATCCAATAACGTCGGCAACACTCACCACACATTACACATGAAAACCTAACCCTCGGAAATTCGACCTTCACATCTATGCCCATGCCCCATGTAAATCATTGTAAGTACTATTTTATTTTTTAATCCCACAATACTTAAAATGAGAATTCAATAAGACAAGGTATGCCCCGTTATATTGGGCAAAGGATTAAGAGGATTGAGGATCCTAAGGTCCTGCTTGGCACAGCTAAGTACGTCGATGACCTAGAATTCCCAGGGACACTATACCTAGCAATACTAAGGAGTCCGGTGGCACACGCTAGGTTGCTTAAGGTTGATTATAGTGATGCCTTGAAAATGCCCGGCGTTGTGTCGGTGATAACGGGACTCAACATAGCTGTTGAGAATAGGCCTAGGAATTTCCCGATGGCTAAGGATGAAATTCTATACGTAGGTCACCCAATAGCTGCGGTGGTTGCTGAGGATAGATATAAAGCCTTTGATGCCCTTGAACGTATACAGTTTGATTATGAGCCGCTGCCTGCCGTTGTAGATCCGGAGGATGCGTTGAAGGATGAGGTTAAGGCTGTTGAGGGTATGAGTAATATTGGTTATAGGAAAACCTATAGGGCGGGTAATCCTGAGGATGCCCTTTCAAGGAGTGATGTTGTAATTGAGACTAAGCTGGAGATATCCAGGGTATATCCAGCCGCCATGGAACCGCGAGGGTTATTATCCGTTTATCAGGGCGGTAGGTTAACGGTATATGCATCGACACAAGCACCTCACTTCATGAGGAGGTTTCTCAAGAACGCCTTTGGTAATCTCGTTAGCGATATTAGGGTTGTGCAAGCTGATGTTGGTGGTGCCTTTGGTTCTAAAATGTTCCCGTACCCCGAGGACTATATAACAGTTTACGCCAGTATAATGCTTAGGAGACCTGTTAAGTGGGTTAATACCAGGAGAGATGATTTAATGAGTACGTACCATAGCAGGGGGCAAATACACAGGTTAAGGGCTGGTTTTACAAGGGATGGTGAGTGGAGGGCCCTAATAGATGACCTGGTAATTGATTTAGGCGCGGCTACTCATGGTTATTACCTGGCTGATATAACGGCAACACTAATAAGCGGTCCATATAAGGTTAGGGATATACTTGTCGAGGTTTACGGCGTTAGGACAAATAAGACGCCCCTGGATCAATACCGTGGCGCTGGCCGTCCAGAGGCGGCCTTTGTTTATGAGAGGATAATGGATATTGCAGCCGATGAGTTGGGGATGGATCCCGTGGAGATCAGGAGGAGGAACTTAATAACGCAGTTACCGTACACAAACCCATTTGGTCACCATTATGACAGTGGCAATTATATTAAATTGCTGAGCTTTGCTGAGCAGTACTATAGGGATTTTGAGAAGAGGGCTGAGGAGCTTAGGAAGCAGGGTAGGAGGGTTGGTGTTGGTTTATCATTTTACATAGAGCAGAATAACTTTGGTCCATGGGAGTCAGCGTCAGTTAGAGTTAAGTCTGATGGTAAGGTTCTCGTCATAATAGGCGCGGCACCGCATGGTCAGGGTGATGCAACGGCCATAGCGCAGATAGTCGCTGATGAGTTGGGCATCGATATTGACCAGGTAGAGGTTTCTTGGGGTGATACCGAGCTTATTGGTGAGGGTTTTGGTACGTATGGTAGTCGTACATTGACCCTGGCAGGTAACGCTGCATTACTTGCTGCTAGGGGTCTTAAGGAGAGGTTGAGGGTGCTTGGTGCTCAATTAATGGGTGTTAACGTTGAGGAGGTTGATTATAGGGATGGTAGAGTAGTTCACCTAAGGAGCGGTAAGTCCATGAGCATACAGGAAATAGCCAATGCGGTCACTAGTAATGTGGGTGGTACGTGGGGGTACAGAGCGGAACCTAAGCTTGAGGAGACCGCGTATTTCGGGCTTAAGGATTACACATATCCCTATGGATCACATGTGGCGCTTGTTGAGGTTACTGAGGAGGGTTTGGTTAAGGTGCTTGATTATGTGGCTATTGATGATATTGGTTTTGTGGTTAATCCAATGCTCGCCGAAGGTCAGGTGATTGGTGGTGTTATTCAGGGCTTTGGTGAGGTCGTGCTTGAGGAGGTTAAGTATGATGAGTCAGGTAATCTATTGACGCAATCATTCGGCGAGTATTGGTTACCTTCTGCCATGGAGTCGTTTAAAGTTAAGTGGATATACCTTGAGGATGGTAAGTCAGACGCCCCTATCCCAAGTAAGGGTATTGCTGAGGGTCCGTTAATAGGGGTTTTACCTGCCCTGACACGCGCAATAGAGCGTGCAGTTAATAAGAGAATAACGAAAATACCTGTTGATGTTAAATTGCTCATTTAATCATTAAATCTACATTAGGATTATGAAGTTGATGCGCCCGTGCCCTTGACCTCCTGCAGGTATTTACTTACCTCATCAGAAGTCAATTTCCTGAACTGCTTAGTCTTTACATCAATAACACCAATCTCCAATCTATCAGGCTCTAGTGCTTCAAGAACGAGACTTAAGGCCCTTATGGCTAGCTTTACGCAATCATCCATGTTCAAATCGTATTTATACTCCTTCTCAAGGAACTCTGTTATTCTCGTGGATTCGGCACCCATGGCTACTGCGTAAAAGCCGAAGTAAATTCCGCCTGGATCTGTTTGGAAGAGTCTTGGTCCATGCTTATCAACACCACCAACTATTAATGCTGCACCGAAGGGTCTGACACCTCCGTACTGCGTATGCATTTGCTTTAGGTCGCTAATTCTCTTTGTTAATAACTCGACATCTATTGGTTCATCATACAATAACTTGTGGGTCTGGGCCTCCTGCCTTGCGTACTCAATGAGTACCCTGGCATCTGATAATAGGCCTGAGGCTGCTATGCCTATGTGGTCATCAATCATGTATACCTTTTCAATGCTTTCCAGGTCAATTAACGCGCTGACTTTCCTTTTTTCCGCCGCCAGTACAACACCATCCACGCACCTAATGCCTACCGTAGCCCAGCCCCTCTTAACAGCCTCTCCAGCGTACCTAACCTGGTATAGCTCGCCCTCTGGTGAGAATATTGTTATGGCTCTATCATATCCATATATCTGTGGTGAGAACATGCTTATCAAAGATGCTCCCTCCAAAGGGCTTTTTAAGTCAAACCTACTGCTATTATTTAATGCTGGCTGGCGAGTAACCTTTATTAATTAGTAATCAATTCCGATATCGGTTATGAAAATAGCGATATCTGTCAGCAATGGGTATGTGGCTGGACCGGGGGAGGGCGACGAGGTTTGGATCGTTGATGCTAAGGCTGACGGTTCCTATGAGGTCATTGATCGTTATGAGAATCCCGCAAGGTATGCGCAGCAGGTTAGGGGTGTATTTATGCTTAGGAGTGTGCTTGAGCGCGGGGTCAATACCGTTATTTTATCGGAAATAGGTCCTCCTGGTTATAGATGGGCTGTTGCTAATGGAATTAAGGTCTACATATTCAATGGTAGCGTTGGCGATGCAATAAGGGCGTTTATTAATGGCAAGCTTCAAGAGGCATCTGGCCCTACCCACGCTGAACATCATCATGGTCATCACACGCATGGCCATAGGCATGTTGAGGGTTTGGGTAATTATGATTTTTTAAGGCCCTTCGTTGTTAATGGTATGGTTATAGCTGATTTGGGTTGTGGCGATGGTTATTACTGTAATTTCTTCAAGGATTATGCATCTAGACTCTACTGTGTTGATATTGATGAGTTGGTGATTGAGGAGGTTAGGAGGAAATTTGGTGGTTATGGTAATGTTACTGTTCTTAATGAGGACATTGTAAGGACATCAATACCAACGGCAAGCGTAGATCTGGCATTCATGTCAAATGTTTTTCATGACATTGAAGATAAGGAGTCGGCGGTTAAGGAGGTAAGGAGGATGTTAAAGCCGAATGGTAGGATATTGATAATAGAGTTTAAGGAGGACACGCCGTTTGGCCCACCATTCAAGTTAAGTCCGGATGAGGTTGAGCGGTATTTCATTAAGGAGGGCTTCATTAAGGAGCAATTATTGGATGTATCTCCTTATCACTACATGCTTGTGCTTAAAAAGATTGCATAGAATGCATATGTAGTATATTCTGCTATGGTTTAAATATAGGAATCTATAGATTACCTTAGGTGAGGATTTATGAATGAACCACCGTGGATTAATAAATATAGGGACGTCATTAATAAACTAAGGCTTGTATTGTATAAATTCGAGTTTGATAATATTGACATTCAATCATTCATTAATGAGATAAATAAATCACTAGTTAACTGTGGATATGATCCAGTCAAATTCATAGTATCAGACCTCATGACTGAGTTATTTGGGGCTTATTCAGTATACTCACCGTCAAAGCCCATTCCTAGGATTTACGTATCCACGGAATTATTAGGGAAGCCAAAGGCATTATTAGGTAGGGTTATAATGCATGAGGTTTTTCATCACGTACTTTATCAAAGACCACCAACATTCTTATTTAAATTGGCGCCCAAAAGGACCGAGCCCTTAATCCTCATATCCATACCCCTTTTCATTTTAGCAATAATGGCTACTATCTTAGGCTCATCACATGGCGCATTACCTTATATAATCGCTGCCTCATCTATTACGATGGCAATAATCACAGCCCTGTTAATAAAGGCTTTAAATAACCATGAGTTGGTGGCCACAGCGCTCGTTATTTACCTGATAACCGGTTTATGGGTTAAGGATTGGACCTATTATCGTGATGATAGGGCCCTAATGGGCATTGAGTGGAGTGACGATGTAAAGCCCAGGATTATAGAGGTGCAAAGGTAAATTAAGTCCTTAATTCTCAGTCCTGTCTTGATGGTAAAGCTCGTGCTTCTAGACATAGACGGTACCTTAACTAGGGATAGAAATACAGAGGCCCTAGAGCCTGAGGCCGTAGCCGCCATTCAAGAGGTTGTTAATAGGTACGTGGTCGGTCTTGTTACTGGTAATGCCCTAGTGGTCACACAGGCACTCGCGCGGTATATTGGATTACCTAAAGGATCCCCCCTTATCGCAGAAAATGGGTGCTTCTTAGATTATAATAATGAGGTTCATGAATTATGTGAAGACTTAAATCTAAGGAATGTTGCCCTGGAACTTATGAGAATTATACCGGGTCTAAGACCTACTTACCAATTTAATTATAGGAGGTTTGACATAACTCTTTGGGCGCCTAAGGATCCTCACGAATTGGTGACTATCGTGAGGAGGGAGCTGGAGAGAATGGGCATTGATGGGAAGGTTAGGGTTTCGCATAGTGGCTATGCTCTTCATCTCCAACCGATTAATTCAAGCAAGGCCGTTGCAGTTAAGCACCTTTGTAAATTAATGGGTATTTCATGTAATGATGTAGTTTACGTTGGTGATAGTGATACAGATATTGATGTAATGGATGTTGTTGGTTATGGAGTTGCCGTATCAAACGCCGTTGAAGAGCTTAAAAGAAAGGCTAAGATAGTGCTGCCTAAACCCAGTGGTAAAGGTGTGGCGGACTTTCTTAGGTATTACTTGCCTAAACTGTGATAATTTCATTCAATTAAGATAATTAAGAGGGTGTCTTTCGAAACAGCATCAATAAGTAGTTATACGTATTTTCAGCGTTAAAGTTATTCCTAACGAAGTCCCTGAAATCATCATACTTCCTTAGGAAATCATTATTTACATTTTTTGTAACTTCACCCCACAAAGCTCTGCCCAGACCCATGTTTCCAGACAGCTCTATGCTCAGTGGTACATCGAGAGCTAATGCCGTTATTGCGCAATCAATAGTTGATTGGCAGGTTAATAGTATATTCCTTAGTTCATCCTTATTAAAGGCGGCTATTAAATGCTGTATTAATGATGAAGATTGCGCAATTATAAGATCAACAACCCTCCTTAATAATGCCAATGACACTCTATGGATTATTGGGTCATTCACATTTGGCGGCGCATTCCAAATGCTTATGAGCGTTGGGTCGCTCATGACCCTCATGAGAGCCACTTCACGTAAAATCATGATATTCCTTGTCTCATCACTTAATTGCATCAATCTATCTGGTACTATGGATATTATATTCATATCCTCAACATTCATATACTTTATGGGCCATTCCTCATGGGTTGTTTTTTCAATTCCTAAGGCCTCCCTCACCCTATTATGGTCATCAGTTATGTAAATAATTACGTCAGTATCCAATATCCCAAGTTCCTTTAGGGCCCATTTAATGAGTCTCTCTATATTATTCAATTCCTCATTCGTGATATTTATTAATTGAATAATTTCCATACAAAAATCTAACCCTAAGGAGTTTATTATTCTTACGATATGTACTATGCATAGCTTAGAACGATAGTAATACAAATCAGATTCTTAACTGGTGGTAAAAGCTTTTAAAGGATTCGCTTCCCTGCATTCATTAATGGTATTACCAAAGTACGATGTAGTGCTAACAACAGATCGTTCAATGATGAGTAATTATCACGGCAAGGAGTTTCTAGGTTTCGTAACAACAGGCCCCCTATTCATAACAGTGGGACCATTTAAGAAACTGGGCGAGTGGATTCATGAGTATATTGCAATGCCAAAAATGAAGACTGATAGGTATGGCAGGCCTTACCAGGCACCGTATGGTATGAGGAAGATAGAGGCCGCGTTATTAGATGCAGGTATAAACGCCGCCATCATAGATCCTGACCACGTGCATAAGTATATACCAACCGCGAAGGTGCTTATGCTCAGTCACCATGATTATTTCGGACTTAATCCTCCCTCCTCAACCTGGTCAGCTATAGTTGGTAAGGAATCACTAAACGCCTATTCGTTTAGGAGGTTTATGATGAGGATAAGGCCTTACATAATGGAGGCTAAGGACAAGAATGGTTTAAGGGTTGTTGTTGGCGGTCCCTCGGCATGGCAATGGCTCTATTTGCCGGAGTTGATGGAATTCTTTGGTGTTGACACTGTGTTTGATGGTGAGGGCGAGAAACTCGTTGTTGATTTGGTTAAGAGGATTCTAAATAATGAGCCTGTGCCTAGGTATATATATGTCGGTGTTAATGACGTGCCGAGTATTAATGAGATACCTACGATTAAATACCCGGCAATTAATGGTTTTATTGAAATAGGTAGGGGTTGTCCAAGGGGATGCGCTTTCTGTCCAGTCACAATAAGACCACTTAGGTGGTATCCCCTTGAGAAGATTGAGGAGGAATTGAAATTACACGTGAAGTACGGTATAGTGCATGGGCTAATACACTCCGATGACGTGCCACTTTATGGTTCAACGGGTGTTGACCTTAACCCTGATAAGTTAATTAAGTTACATCAATTGGTAAAGAGGTATTACCTAACAATAGCCTGGAGCCACACGACACTGGCATCAGTGTTAACGGCAGAAAAGAAATATAATAGATTAGCCACGAAGATCGCAGAAATAATAGAGGACGAACACCAAGACTGGTGGGGCGCACAGGTCGGGCTCGAGACCGGCTCTAGGAGGCTTGCCAAGGCCATAATGCCGGGCAAGGCGGCTCCATTTAAGATTGAGGATTGGTGGGACGTGGTTGAGGAGGCCCTGGGCGTTATGCATGATATTAAGCTCATACCTGCCCTAACCGTCATTGTGGGCTTGCCGGGTGAGACTGAGGATGATGTTATGGAGACGATAGAGCTGCTTGATAGGATAAAGCCATACAGGAGTTTGGTGGTGCCTATGTTCTACGTGCCTATGAACCACATAAGAGCTGAGAAGGATGGTTGGATAGTTAAGTATAACTTAATGCCAGAGCATATAGAGCTTCTAAAGAAGATGTTTGAACACAGTATTTACTGGGCTAAGGACATTGTGAACCACTTCTATCTAAGGGGTCCGCAGTACTGGCCCGTTAGGGTTGCCGTTAATTACTTCATTAATTATGTTGAGAAGAGAGTTAAGGCGCTGTATGGCAAGCTTGACCAAATAGCCGCTGAAATACAACATAAGAGACTCATGACTAAGGTTGAAGCGCCCAAATTAGTGGAGCTTCACAGACTCTCAGAGGATCAGGATTAAGCAGTAACTCTTCTGTCCACTAATTCCTGCATTTTTGATAGTTCGTACTCCGTAAATATTACCTTGGCGTCTATCGTATTGAGATTCCTAAAGGCCTCAATACTCTCCCATGGATAAATAATGTATACCCACCTCACCCACTTAAAGGCGTAGTAGTCAGGTACATAAATGCTTGATAATACCTTATAATCTAAGACCGCGGTTTTAACGTTCTTAGCACCCATGCGTGCCAACTCCTCCTTGGCCGTTTTGAGGGTTTGGCCGGTATCGCTTACGTCGTCGACTATAAGTACGTTGAGACCCTCAATGTTAAGTGACGGCCTATACTTAGTTACCACCTTATTCTCAGCCTTACCAAAGCCCCAATGAGACAACTGCATCAAGTCAACCGGAACATTGATCATGTCGGATATCATCGATGCAATAATTACGCCACCCTTAGATATTCCTATTATTACGTCGGGTTGAAAATCACTCCTTAATATATCCTGGACCAATTTTAAGGAACCCCTTTCAATATCTTCCCATCTATACCGGTGATATGTCGCCATTATGTCTCGTAGAAAGGCTGGGTTTATAAAACCATCTGCTAAATATGATAATGGCAAGGCTTAAGTTTTAGTGACAGTTGTGTTGCTAAATAATGATAAATGATAAGTAAGTACCAAGCATTGATGTACGTGGGGATAATACTCATAGTTATCTCGATAATCCTCATGTATCGTGCCCACCAATTATCATCTTTATCGTATAATCATGTGAATGCAACGACATGCTTAACGGTATTGAAGGCGATTGTTAATGGGTCACTTGCAGGTACGAGAATAAATAGTCTTATTGATTCCTTAGAGCAATCACTTATAGTGTCGATTGAGGTTCATATAAACTATATTAATGGTTCAAGCATAAAATATGGTTACTACATACCCATTGGTCCATCTGGCGTTTTTATAACGCCAATAAGTTCAGGCAATTATGAGATTTTTGGTAGGTCTTACTGTGCCTATGTAGGCAATGGTTATACCATCAGCGTATTCATTGGTGAATATCCGCAACCCATCTATCTATTTTCATTTAGTGTTGCTATGTTGATTGTAGGTTTTGTCTTGATAGCAATTGGTGATTATTTTAAGGATAGAAGGATGCATATGACGCACTAGTTGAGTCTCTGAACAAAGTGTGATGCGTTTGGGAATGGGTAGGTAAATAGGTTTATTAATGCTTTATAGAGGTAAAATTGATATACATGCAGCTACCGCTTCAGATCCTGCTTCAGGTGGGCACGTTAATAGTAGCAATAGTGTTAGCCATAATATTGTTAATAATCATAATTTCAATATTGGCATACTCCATTAGGATAGTTCCTGAGTACCAGAGGATAGTCAAGCTTAGGCTCGGTAAGTATAAAGGTATCTATGGACCTGGCATTGTGTTCATAATACCTGTTATTGATAGGCCAATAACAATCGACCTAAGGGTAATTTCAATTGATTTATCGAGCCAGAGGGCCTTGACTAAGGATAATGTTGAGGTCACGATAGATGCCGCGGTCTATATGAGGGTTATCGACGCATCTAAGGCCGTGCTCTCAGTGGCCGATTACAGAAGTGCCACGGCCACGCTTGGTGCGGCTGTTCTAAGGGATGTAATTGGAATGGTTGACCTAGACACACTGCTTACGCAGAGGGAGGAGGTTGCTAAGAAAATAGCCTCAATAATTGACGAGCACGTCAGTCCGTGGGGCGTTAAGGTAACGGCAGTCGCGATAAAGGACATAAAGCTGCCCGACACCTTAATCAGAGCCATGGCCGCTCAGGCAGAGGCCGAGAGAATGAGGAGGGCTAAGGTTATCCTAGCTCAGGCAGATTATGAAGCCTCACAGATGTATCTGAAAGCCGCCGAGACTTATACCAAAAACCCAATATCATTAACGCTTAGACAGCTTGACACATTGCTTGAAGTCGCTAAGGAACACAACCTAATACTTGTTGTACCCAGCTCTCTCGAGGTTACTACATTGTCAACCCTAGCCGCAGCCGCATTAAAGAGGCAGCAGGAGGGTTCAAGTGCAACGCAGTGATGGGTGCGGTCATGGCATCAAGAAGTTTAACCTTGCTCTTAATAATAACAATTCTATTTTCATTAATTGTTTCCCATGTGGTACTTGGTGGACCCAATGCTTATGTCATTCATGAGATCTACGTATTTAACCTAAATGGTGAGATTACAGACCTAACATACACCGAGCTACAAAATGCATTACAACTTGCCGAGTCAACACCGAATTCGGCATTACTAATAATACTCCAAACGCCAGGCGGTGAATTGGATGCTGCATTAAATATAGTGTCAGCGATCGAGAATGCCAAGATACCAGTTATAGGTTTCGTCTACCCCACGGGTTCCTACGCATGGTCCGCGGGTACTCTGGTTCTCTTATCAACAAGTATAGCCGCCATGGCGCCAGGTACGGTAATAGGCTCCTGCCAGCCCGTGGAGATAAACCCAATAACAGGTCAGGAGATATTCATAAATGAGAGCAAGATACTCAATGCCATTAGTCAGTACTTTGTGGAGGTCGCCGAGTTTAGAGGTAGAAATGCAACGTTTGCACATGACTGCGTATTCTACAACACAAACCTAGGACCTAACGAGGCACTTCGTTATGGAGTTATTAACTTCATAGCTAGTGATGTAAACTCCTTGCTCAGCGAGATAAACGGTAGTACCATAAATGGTGTTACATACTACGTAATAAATCCCGTGATAACCTATTACCAGCCAGGTATTGGTTACCAAGTGTACGAGGCTTTACTTAACCCGACGATACAGGATCTGCTCAGTGGATTGGGATTATTGCTTGCAATAATTGGGTTTGCCACGAGGCATTACTACTTAGCTGGTGTTGGTGTATTGTTAATGTTACTGCCATTATTGACGGGACTACCCATCAACTGGCTCGGTCTGGCCTTATTGATAATAGGTTTGGCTGCCATAGCTATTGACGTGCATGCAGGCTTCACCACACACGCGGCATTATTCATCGTGGGTTTGGTGCTTGCTGCCCTAGGCATTGTGCTGCTGCAGCCCACATATACTCCTCAATCGTGGTTAATATCCATAAATCAGGTTGAGGCTAAGATAGTCCTTTACACATTGATCGCCTTTGCCGGTGGTTTTGGCGGCTTTATAGCCGCCAAGGTCATAGGTATAATAAGGACTAGACCTCTTTCTGAGCGGCTTTATTGGCCCATCAATGACGTTGGTATTGCTGTTGATGATATTAATAAGGATGATGTTGGTTATATCAAGGTTAGAGGTGAGTACTGGAGGGCTAAGGCTCTTGAGAGTGTTAAGAGGGGTTCGAAAGTGCTTATTGTTGGCATTGAAAACGATGTGCTGCTCATCAAGCCGTTGAGTTAGTTACGTTTATTAAGTATGCCCTTAATTGCCACTAATCATGTCTTATAGATACGATATAAAGCCCAGGATCGGTGTTAGATTCTCACTCCCTATGAACATCCTCCTCTTCATAGGCTTCTTAGTGATATCACCCCTATTACTATTCACGTTTTTAGTGCTCATCAGCATAGGTATTAACCCATTAATTGCATTGGCATTAACGTTAGGTTCACTTTTAACAAGCTACATAAATATAACGATACTTGAGGTTACGTACTACGTACCCTTCAACCCCTTTATGGATTTCATGAAGTTCTTTCCAATACCAATTATCATACAGAGGGTTGATAAGCTATTTCTGGAGCTAAACATTGGTGGTGCTGTAATACCAATCATCACCTCAATATACCTAATACTAACATATCTGGCAAATAACGCGGTGGTGATCACGGTCTTCTTAGTATCGCTGATCATATCATCAATAGTGATTTGGCAAAGCTCAAGAATCATACCAGGTATTGGAATTACCTTACCAACGGCACTGCCCGTATTAATAACCCTACTATTCACATTAATAGCCACAGCACTGCTACATACAAATCCCTTGGCCTTCTCGTACAGCCTAGGCTCCTTATCAACACTGATTGGGGCAGACATAATGAATACCAAGAAGGTTTTACAATCAATGAGGGGTTATGTCGCCATTGGAGGAGCCGGCGTATTTGACGGAATCTACATTACAGGCTTAACATCATTAATACTGGCCTCTCTTTATAAAGTCCTCATTTAATGGGTAAGGAACAAGCTTTATAATTTAGGATCTCATGAGATTTGATGTGATGAATTACAGGTCTTCGGATCATAATGAAGATGCCTTGCTGGCTGATAGGAAGTTAAGGGCTATAGCCTTCGATCTTGATGGAACATTGGTAAATACGGTACCATTACATGCTCTGTCCTGGATAGAGACGTGCAGGAGATTAGGGCTTCCCGCGCCTTCTATGGATTATGTATTGACACTAATGGGGCTTAGGGCTTTGGATATTGCCAGAAAATTGTGTGGAGATGAAAATGCTGAAAAGGGGCTTAAGGTTAAGAACGAAATCTATCTATCATTGCTTAATAATGCTAGGGCGATTGATGGTGCCCCTGAGGTTTTAAGGGTTCTCAAGGATAAGGGTTTCATGATAGGTATTGTTACATCAAGCTCTAGGCACGTAGCATTGAGGGTTCTTGAGGTTACGGGGCTTCTTAAATACATAGATGCCGTAATCGCTGGTGATGATGTTGATAAAGGTAAGCCTGACCCTGAGCCATTAATCAAACTGCTCACTATATTTGGTCTAGGTGTTGATGAGGTTGCTGTTGTTGGTGATTCTAAGTATGATGTTGAGATGGCAATTAATGCTGGTGTTAGGATTATTTTCTTCCTCGGTGATTCCTGGGACCCTCGGGTAATAAGTATTAAAGATTTAAGGGATGTGGTAAGATATTTAGATATCAATTCAATTCTCCATTAAGCATTAATTTTATTAATTTTCTCATCATCTATATTGATAATGGTAACTTTGCAGTTGGGAGGATCTGCGGAGATTACGATAATAGCTGTAATGATAGTAATAGTGGTAATAGCCATAATTTTAGCGGTAATGTACCGACTAGGTTATTTCAGAGGTAGACGTAGAGAGGACTATAGTGAAGGTGGCGTGGGTCAGTTCACCTCTGCGGCAGAACCATTGCCTCGGCAACAAAGAGCAAACACTTCGCAGTATCCCTCAGAGTCTCGAGAAGTACCGACAGGGCAGGGAGGTAGGGTATTACTCATCGAGAGTAGGCCTGTTGAGGTCAAGCCATTGCAAAGGCCTGAGCGGTCTGTGGATATGGAGAGGATTGAGAAGCTCATTAGGGGTCTTGAGAATGAGTTAGTCCAAGTTCTTAAGCAAACCTCTGCGGAAACCGCTGATCAGATTCTTTCACGGATAGGTGAACTTAAGAACTCGATTGATCAGTTAATGAAGCAGTGCTCATCGCAATCTCCATCATTTATTCAGTTGGGTTACGTACCATCGAGCATTCCCGAGTTTAAGGACCTATTTAGGGCATCCTTCGTTGCATTATTCAAGAACGGCGATATGTTGGAGTACACGGGTGATACGAGTATTAGTGATGAAGTAATACGGTCGCTTCTTAATTATGATAGTGACTTCATAGTACTTTACCACAAAAATGAGTACGCATACTTAATAAAGTATAATGATTATTCCCTGATCCTAACGACCAATGAGTATCTAGATCCGATAAGTAGTGGTTTTGCTAAGTTATTATTTAGGAGATTTATTGACGAAGTCTTTAAGTCACAAAGCTAGATATTCTACGCGTAATCGACCAGGAAAACCTCTTAATAAGTAATTCGAGACCTGGATACCGAGCCACGGGCCTTACTCGACCATTAATTAACGCCTTAAACGCGGATTCTACGGTCAAATCCTCGACCTCAAACAATGTATATGCAACACCCACGAGGTCAGGCACGTGTGCATCACTATTCGCAATGCCTGGTATTCCGAGTTTACGTACTAGTCCGGCTGCTTTCCAATTAAATATCGGCAGTGCGCCTGCATTGAATACCTCTATGGCTTGCCATTTATATAACCGTACCTTATTACCAATCCCACGCCTGAAAATATCGAATGGATGGGCTGGTACGGCTATACAATTATTCGCGATAGTCCAATCAATGAGTTCAGGTATTGATCTTGGTATATCGTCAGTTCCTGGATATTCTCTACAAAGTACCAATACGTCACCGTCAATGGTCCTAACCTCATTACCAATTATAAAAATTAAATCGTTACTCAGGGATTTGTCGCCATTATTTAGAATCTCCAACGCCTTAAGCGATCCCTTGAATGTATTATGATCGGTGATCGATAATAACCGTATGTTTCTATTTAACGCCATCATTATTATGTCCTTTGGATCGCCACTTCCATCACTGTATATACTGTGTGTATGTAAATCAGCCCTCACTTGTAATGGCATTCTTACACCCTTTTAACTCCTCAACTAGGTCTCTCTCGACAATTTCGCCTTTAGGCTCAACCTCTTTGAATATTTGAGCCTCATAAATCAATACCGAAGTATCCTCATCCAACCAACAATCAGGTGGCAAAAAGGCCTTCATACAACCCTCATTAAGAAATGTCATTGAATCCCAACAATACTCAACAGGTACTTGCGGAAGCAATAAACCAGAGTAGTAACCCTTCTGAATCACGATTCCATGCCTACCAACAACAATCTTATTTGGGTAACTCCTCGGATCTCCAGGCTCAAGGAGTTCCAAGGGACTTAATATCGAGACTTCGAACGTTACGTTATTAAGCTCATCAACCCTCATAGGCTCAAACCTAGGATCCTCGACCGCAGCTGCAATGGCGCTTCTAATGACGCCATTTGCGGTGTTATAAACAGCCTCTGGAAAACCAATACAACCCCTCAACTCACCCCTCCTATCTTTACCCATGAATACCTCTATGGTCGTGAAGACCCCATACTTATCCTTAAGCAACCTCGCAGGTGTTTCTGGCGGTGGCTGGATTATTTTACCATTACGTAGGTACTCCTCAACAGCCAACCTAGCCAATCTAACGAGGAACTTGCCCTCCTCAATACTGTACGGTTTGAACATTACCACCACTTTTCTCTATTTTAGAGCTAAATAAATACACTATGCCTACGATAATCCCTGAAACTACAACGAGAGAAAGCATTAAGGCATCTAGAGCCTTGTTCGTGTTTCCAACTAGGAATTGTCCATGATCTACAGAAACAGCGTAGTACACTAGTATTATGACGGTTACTAAGAACAATGCTATTGAAAGTATCACAGTGTACCTCATTAGATCCCTTCGCCAAAGCGAAATTATATAAAAGTTATTGTCCTCATTACTTAATTAACGTATTTATCTTATCATTTACATTCCTAAACACCTGGACATTGCTCAGGAATATTAGATGTGCTATGTACTTATTTAATTGATTAAGCATACCAATAAGCTCACGCACATTATTACTTGGTAAATTCTCATCATCAAGAAGCCTAACAGCCGTCCTCTCCGCCTCCCTAGCCTTAACCCTGAGTAAGTTCAATAACGCCGTCCTCTTATCACCAGGTATGAACCACCCCAACTCCTTACTATCCACCTCGCATGACTTATTGATTAGATCCCTAATGGGCTTAAGCCACGAAGCATTACCCGTAGCTAAGTAGGTATTTAATGCCGCAGCCATGGCGGCGATGTTCGTGAACTCCTCACCACCCATCTCGGTAATTCCCCACTCAGCCATAGCCTCGAGCTCGTCAAGCCTGCCCATAAGCTCTATGGCTGGGTGATCCTTCCTAAGTTTAATGTGTCTCCCAAACACAATTACGTCGCTAAATCCCCCATCTCCTGGGCACCTTATTACGCCATCCATCTTTAAGCAGTCCACAAATACGTTAGTCATAATCAAAACATGTTATTCCTCAATGGGGAAATTAATATATGTAGTAGTTAATTTACTGACACAGTAGCTTTAAAGGGTATAAAGGGAGAGGTGGGTGAAAATGAGTTTCACATGCAGTATATGCGGAAGGCGCATATCATTTTGGGAGGTTGCGTATATAGGCAACTCACTTATCATATGTAAGAATTGCTACCCTGAATATTACATAAAGCGCTGCCCGCTGATTAGGCGTAGGTTGAATGGCGAAGCTCCACAATCATGTAACTACTGTCTCTACCGTAATAAATGCGATGCATACATAAAGACACAACAAACTATATCAACAACGAAGTAACACAGTTATAAATTGGTTCAGGAGGTTTCTGTTAAAGCACGGCATTACACTTAGCAAATGAATGGCTCCAATATTGTTATGAGAAAGCACTAATAGACAAAATTTAATAACATGCAGTGTCTATTGGACAAGGATGAGTAAGCGGCCATGGATAATTGAAGAGCTTAATCGCGGTAATTACGGCGTTATGCGCAGTTCGAGGTATGGTGAGACTAGGGGTTTTATATGCTGTGAGTGGTGGTGCGAGGGTTATTGGGCATCATCCGGCTATTACAATTTATGCGGTGATAAGCCAACAAGGCCGAGTAAAGTTAGCAGTGTTCCTGCACCATTCAAGGGTTTAGCTAGTCCATCCTCCTTTCCCCGAAGCAGGTTATTAATACTACTATGGCCGTTTATACGTGAAAGAATTCGGTCATCCCTAAATAGGATTTCTGCGAACGAGTTACCTGGCGTTATGGCTACCGCGGTACATACTAAGGTCTCAACCGATGTGCTTATTGTTGGTGGTGGTGTGGCAGGTCTGTCTGTGGCTAAGGAGTTAGCTAAGCTTGGATTTAAGGTAGTTATTGTCGAGGGTGAGGATTACCTTGGTGGTCATTTGGTTATTGATGATACTGAGGTTAAGGATTTAGGCCGTGGCAGCGAATTCATTGGCAAATTGAGTAAGGAAGTGGAGAGCCTGGTCACGGTATATAGGGGGGTTATTTTTGACGGCTTTTTAGAGGATGCGGTGATCGGGCACTCCAGGGATTTCACGAAGCTACTCATATTCAATTATAGGTATTTAGTGCTGGCTCAGGGCTTTAGGGAGGTTCCTCTCGTCTTTCCTGGAAATAATACGCCACGTATGATGACGGGATTAACAATACTGAAGTTCGTTAAATGGTGGGGCTTTAAGCCGAGGAGGGTTTTGGTTTGGGGTAGTGATGATTGGGGGGTTAGGGTTGCCATGAATTTAGCGCAGCTAGGTGTTGAGGTTTATCTTGGTGATAATTCTGTAACTATCAGGAGTGACTTATATAGGGACAAGGTTGCTTCGTCGGGTATTAGGACCTTTATTGGTATGAATATCGTTGATTCGAAGGATACGGGTGATGGGTTAAGGCTTGTTCTCGAGAATTTAAGGGGTAAAAAGGCTAAGATAAGGAGAAGGGAGGAGGTTACGGTAGACGTCATTGTAAGTGCTGCTAGGATACCCGTTATCGACTTACCAGCACAATTGAATGCCCAAATTGTGTATGCGCCTGAGATTGGTGGGCTTACGCCTAGGAGGGGTTTTACTGGGGATCTTGGTCTTGGTAATGTGTATGTTGTTGGTGACGCAGGTGGTTTACTACCTGAGCACTTAATTGTTAGGCAGGCTAGGGTTACGGCAATGAGCATTGGTGTTAAGGAGGGTTTGATTGGGCAGGACGTACTTGATAGGGAGTTGGCTGAGTTTAAGAGGGATTTGGTCACTACGAATTCTTCGTACTACAATGTAATACTTAGGTTTGAGCAGGGGCTTCAGGGTAGTGGTTATTATGCGGAGCCTAATGTGAATTACGTGCCTATGTGGGCGACTGCCGGCACTGTCGAGGACGTGGAGAATGCTATAAAGAGTGCGGATAGGCAATATTTGTGTTTCTGTGAGGATATTACGCTTAGGGACGTTATTGAGGCAATCAAGGTGCTCATGCATGGTAAGGAGGTAAAGGTGAAGATCCTGCACGGTGAGGAGGAGGAATACAAGTCCCTTAAGATACCCAGCATGGAGAGGATCAAGAGGGTTATTGGATTAGGAACTGGTCCCTGTCAGGGTAAGTTCTGTCTAGTCAGTACAAACCTAATACTTAGCTTTATATATCAAAAGAAGCCCAATGAGATCGGCCTACCTAGGATTAGGTTCCCAGAGTCACCAATACCAATGGGAGTGCTCGCAGGTGGTGAGTAATGAGTGAAGGTCGTGGCTTGATATCCCTATCCGCAGATGCTGTGGTTGTTGGGGCTGGGATAGTTGGCCTGGCCGTGGCTTATTACCTAGCACGCAGAGGCTTGTCCGTGGTTGTCTTCGATAAGGGCTACGTTGGTGGTGGTAGCTCAACAAGAAACGCAGGCAGATACAGGGTTCACTTTGGGAATAGGGAGAATACGGAATTTGCAATTAGGGCTATAAGGAAACTTGAATCGCTAAGTAATGAGCTTGGCTGGAACGGTATTTTCGAAAGACCTGGTTACCTATGGCTCACTAGGCGTAAAGAGGTTCTCGAGAGCTACGAAAGGCTTAATGAGCAGCTATGGAAGCCTCTCGGCATACCCGTCCAGATCCTCACTACTGATGAGTTAAAGGATAGATTCCCCTACATAAATACTAAAGGAATAATTGGTGCAGTATTTGGACCTCAGGATGGTGCCTTCCACCATGATTACATAATCATGGGTTACTACACCAAGGCCCTAGATCTTGGGGTTAAGATATTCGAGTTCTCCGAGGTTAAGAATGTGGGGATCGAGTCAGGTAGAGTTGTTAGTGTTTCTTCGAGCGGGGTCTTCGCTAGGACGAGGAATGTGGTCTTTGCGGCTGGTGCCTGGACGGGTGAGTTAATGAGGGAGTTGCTTGGTATAGATTTACCAATAAGGCCCGTTAGGAGGGAAATAGGGATTACCGAGCCCGTTAGGCCGTTAATCAATACGTACATAATAGATGCAGAGACAAACCTATATATTGGTCAAACAATGAGAGGGGAGATCCTGGGCAGTATTGAACTTGAAGGTGGTGAGGGGTTCTTACCGTATGGAAATACGCTTAGTTGGTTAACCGCCTGGGCGCGGGAGGCAGTTAAGTTAATTCCCAGTCTCAGGAACATCAGGGTCATGAGGATTTGGTCTGGTTATTACGAGATGACTCCCGATCACAGTCACATAATGGGTAGGTTAGACACGTGGCCTGAGGGTGTGTACGTATTATCCGGTTTCTCAGGGCATGGCTTTATGTTTGGTCCGTACGCCGCCGAGCTATTAGTGAAATATATGCTGGATGGCGTGGTTGATCCTTTGATGAAGCCCTTCCTGCCTGATAGATTTATTACTGGTAATTTAATTAAGGAGCTCTTGGTTATTTAAAGTGGAGTATCGTATTTATTTGTGTGTGATTTATGAAGTATCGCTTAATTAATGCGTTGGTTAATTATTAATCGTAATTAATCTCTTAATCATGACGGCAGAGCAAAACACGACAGATATAGCAGTTAGTGTGAGTAAGGTGGAGTCTGGGATGAATGAGTTGATCAGTAAGTTGGCTACTGTGGTTGATCCAAGGCTAGTAACTAGGGAGCCGCCAATAGATATTTTCGATAATGGGGACTCAATAATAATACTTGCCGATCTGCCTGGCGTTAAGAAGGAGAGTATTAAGGTCAGGGTTGGTGGCAACTATGTGGAGATAATGGCTGAACCGCAAGCATCGCCAACAGTTGGTAAGGTTGCGAGGATAGAGAGGTTGAGTAACTTTAGGGTGTATAGGAAGGTTGAGCTTGGCGTGAGGTTTAAGGTTGATGGTGCTAAGGCGGCGTACAGGGACGGTGTATTGCAAGTAATTATTCCTAAATTAGGTAGTATAGCTGAGACGGAGGTTTCAATAGAATAGTTATGATAATGGCATAGATATTTCACCTCTAAAAATCAAATAAGTAATCATAATTAATAATTAGTGATTTATTAGGATAAGGTATTTATAGGGGTCTAATTATTAGGCTGTGATGTCTATAGTGAAATTTGAACCGGAAACTAGAAGGGTACAATTAACTGGCGGTGCAACACTAATAGTTTCACTGCCTAAGGAGTGGACGAGACAGGTAGATCTCAAACCGGGTGATGAGGTCTTGGTAATACCACAGCCAGACCTGTCGCTATTGGTTGTTCCTAAGAAGATGGTTAAGGCTCCATTACTTGAGTCCTCAATAAATGTTAATCAAGACCTATCAAATATCGATCACCTCGAGAGATTCCTCCTCGCCCATTACCTCTCTGGTTATGATGTTTTTAGGCTTAATTTCGATATATCGACCCTAAACCTAAAGAAGCAGGTTAAGGATATTGTACGGAGAAAGCTCACCGGTGTTGAGATTATAGAGGAGGGTAGGAATACATTGGTGATACAAAACCTGGTTAATGTGCCGGACATAAACATTAGGGATATAATCATAAAGCTCGTGAGGACTGTCGTGGGGATGATCGATGATTTAAGGACACCAATAGAAAACGGTGATAAGTCAATAGCTACTGACATAATTGAGAGGGATAATGAGGTAGATAAATTCTATTGGCTTCTAAATAGGCAGTTAAAGAGGGTCCTGGTTAGTAAGCATGCCCTCAGTCTATCTGGAATTCAGGATCCGAGGAGTATAATTGAGTACGCAATAATCAATAAGTCCCTCGAGAGGGCAGCGGATCACGCAGTTAAGATAGCTAAGGAAGTCCTAAACCTAGGGGATAAGTATATCCTATTGATTCCGCAGGAGCTCAGGCAGCGCTTTAGTGAATTGCTCAGTAAGGATTCGATGATAATGAATAATGTCGGTAAGGCAATGACGGATAAACCCGACATTAAAGAGGTTAATTATATAATCGATACTGTTAAGTACGAGATACGGACAACCATTGACTCACTTGATACATCACTAACCAATTATAACCTTAACACGCAAGCCGCCGCATCGGCTAGATTAATACTTGATAGTATCTATAGGATTGCTGAGTACGCCTCAGACGTAGGCGAGGCATTACTTAACCTCTCCATTGAGCAGATCAGCTGATTATAAAAACTATCGTAATAATATCTTCAAAAAAGTAATGTCCTGAATACATAACCACCAACTTATAATTGCAATCTCTAAGTAGTTTTATCACCTCTTCCCAATCTGATAACGATGATAATGTCAGCACGACAATATCGGCTTTGTTGCCTATACATACCTCATTTACTAACCGCTTAGCAATCTCAATACCACCTAACCCACCGAATATCCTCCAATCCTCACTCCAATCACCGGGTAAGTAAGGAGGATTACTAACGATAATATTAAAGTGTGCATTATCCCTAATTGCATCAAGAGTGCTTGTTGAAACCACATCAACATACTCATAAAGGTTATTGTTCACCAGGTTAAGTTTCGTGTTTGTTGCAGCTAAGTAATCATGGTCTATGGCTAATACCCACACTCCCACGTTGTTTTTTAGGGATTCGCTCACTGCCGTCAGCGTTAAGACGCCCGAACCTGAACCCACATCAACTATCTTCAGCATGGTGCTGTTTCCTGCAAGGTGTTTTACGACCCAGCTAAGGATCCTTGCAGTTTGCCAAGAATCCTCGGCGGGAGGATAGACGCCGTCTAGTATCACTAATTTCATAGTTTACTTAAATAGCAGTATGTAAATAATCACCGATGGTATTAGGAGGAGTATTGTTTCGAAGAGTAGGGAGTATTCCATGGGTTTTCCAGAGGATATTGAGAGTACTGTGGCCAGTATTATTAGGCTGACTAGTGGTAATAATGCCTTTAGTAATGCATCTATTATTGATAGCGGAAATGGTGGGATCCAGGGCGTTATTACTGTTATGATCGTTGGATAAAGCATCGTGGGTATTAATGACGTAAGAATCCCACTTAATAATTTAATATCGATTATTTCACTACCAAGCAAATATCTATAAATAAAGAGTGCTATACCTATGTAGGCGAGTATTGACATTACGGTTATACCTATAGGCATTAAGTAACTCCCCTCCACAAATACCAAGAGGAATAGCTCATAACTCTGTAAAAACGATATGACCAAGCCTAAGGTTATTATTACTATTGAGTAAAGAAGGAGCACGTTAGCGCCAAGCCTATACATGTTCATTGTTAATGGTCTCATGAGTAATATATCCGTTAACTCCTCAGTTCTTGTGCCAACCCTCTCCTCACCCTGACTGGCACTCAATAACCCATCTACTTTTTCCATGAGCATCCTGCCCTTGCTTGTTATTTTTACGTAGGGACCGTCCCTGATTATAAGGCCGTTAGCCCTTAATATCTCGATATCGTAATAAACAGAGGATGCTGGTATATTTAGTATTTTTCTTAGGTCCGATATTCTCATCGTGCCTTGTTCCATTAGTATTCTAAGGATCTGCACCCTCCTTGGTCTTAGCAATATGTTGCTAAAGTCATCAAAATCCCTACTCATTACAGCAATACTTATAGAGTAAGTATAAAAGAGTTCTTTTCGGAGAGATTACTGTGGTTAACTTTGAGGATTTAAAGGTGATGCTGAGCACGTACATAGTAAGGAACAGGAAGGTTTCCTATCAGGATTTATTAAAGTGGTCATCAAGTAATAGGGTTGGTAACACGCTGCTCTACTTAATTATTAAGGAATTGATTCGTGAAAAGAGGTTTAAAGCATCTGGGGAATACGTGATTGGAACTATAAGGGTGGGCGACAATGATATTAAATTGTCAATACCCATGTACATAGAGGTTGCTGGAACCACCGCAAAATCCGTGGGTGTGGCTAAACGCCAAGTTAAGCAAAGACCTGCTAAAAGTGCTAGTATACTTGATACCATAGGTAAGGAGGAGCAGGAAGGCTCTAGTGGCGTTAAAGGTGAGGAAAGAACAAAGGAGAAGGCAACGCTTGAAAAGACGGAAAAGCCTGTATCTACATCAGAACCGAGTAATACTGAGGAGAGGCATAATGAAGGTATTAATGAGACCGAAAATAAGATTGAAGAAAAAACTACTGAAGGTAAAGTAGAGGTCATAACCGAACCGGAGAATACTCTAAGCCTCGCTGATTATTCATCAATTTCAACTGATAGTTTCATGACGCTATTGAGAAATGCAGTTAGCGAGGAGGTACCGCAGAACAGGGAGGAGGCGTTTAAGATAGCTGTGGCTATGTTGGCATACTTATCGAAGTATTGGAGTGTTGGGGAGTTGAGACTAAAGCTTGATGTTGCCAGGCAGTTTGGTGGTGTTAATGAGAACACCCTGAGGATTGAGGATGGGGTATTACGGGCTCTTAGAAAGATGGGCTTAGTAGAGGTTGTGGAACCTGGTGTGGTTAATAGGGTTAAGGAGTTGCCTAAGGATTTTATTAAGGTAAGGCTTGATTCGCTATTTACATAATAAGATCTTTATTACGCAGCCAGTTGCTTGATTCTATTAGGCGTCGTATACACCTCAGTCCTGTGACCCTTAGAGACAAGTACTAAGGCGCCCTTGCTGGCTAATGCCCTTAATATTTGATATGCTGTACTAATCTTAGTATTAAACCTGCTAGCCACCAGGTATGGTGTTACGTACTCCCATTTAGTGACTTCCTTCTCAACATCGCTTAATAGTTTAGGATCTACCAACGATGCCTTTGCTGTTTGTCTCTCCTCAGTGGTGGGTTTTTTACCCTTAGCAGTTGGTTTTGCCTGGGCTGCCTGCTGTTTCTCCTGTTTCTTAGCTAATTGTGATAACGTTGGTTTCTTCTTTCCACCCATGCTGATCAAGTATACGTAGCATCCCGACTTTATAAATTATTCTTTGTGGCTCAGTACATTAGAGGTAATATAATTGCAGCTGTATCGGAAAGGCTTTTTAAGTGCTTTTTTAAATCATGAATGATGCCAAATCCCACTTATCGTATTGAGAATATCGTTGCTACGGTAAACCTCGGCGTCGATTTAGACCTAGATAAACTCGCCGAAAGACTTCATGCTGCTGAGTATAATCCTGAGCAGTTTCCTGGGCTTATCCTTAGGCTACAGAGGCCTAAGATATCGGCATTAATATTCAGGACGGGTAAGATGGTGTGTACAGGTGCCAAGAGTGAGAATGAGCTTAAGAGGGCTGTTAAGGAATTGGTCAGACTACTCAATGAGCATGGCGCCGATGTACCGTTGACCCCGGAGATACAGGTGCAGAATATAGTTGCCTCAGGCAATCTGCATGCCGAGGTTGATATTGAGAAGTCAGCCCTAATGCTTGAGAATTCTATGTATGAGCCCGAGCAATTCCCTGGGCTCATTTATAGAATGGATGATCCAAAAGTCGTTTTGCTAATATTCAGTTCCGGCAAGATAGTATGCACGGGCGCTAAGAAGGAGGCCCAGGTTAAGGATGCCGTCTTTAAGATACATGATGTCCTTAAGGACATAGGAGCCCTGTACGAGGAAGAGGTTAGTAAGGAAGAGGAGGAGATTTGATTTATGTTTCCTGAGGCAGTGCCCATAATAACACGGGGTATTAAGCACATACCTAAGTTGGTATTTACGAGTAAATTAGCCCTGGAGCTCAATAATGACATGGACTTTAGAATTATCAAGAGAATAAAATCATTGGGCAAGGAGGTATTTGGCATAGCTAGAATTAATAACGAGCTGAACGCAAGGATACCAAAGACCCTGGATCAATTCGATAAGGCAATAATAATACTAAACTCTAGGGTTGGGATGTCATGGATTAGGTACATAATGGGTCTCGTAAATACGACTATTGGCCTGACACTTGATGCATTAATGAAGTTCATAGAGTTGAAGCCGCATTTACTTAACCTGCCCAATGAACTGTTGATAGATCCAATAATAGATGATGGTGTTCAAATACTACCGAAGGATTTATCGAAACAAGTAATTGAATGGCTCATGGACTATGTCGATTCAGGAGGCGACCTCTATATATTGGTTAGGGATGGCTCATTAAATAACATTGATTTGATTTCGCACTCAAGTCTGGTGTTTTCGTACGATATTAAAATAGCGGAGGTTTACAATAGTATTGTCAAAGGTAATTTAGGAAATACCGTAAGGGCTAATTGCGATTTTTGTGGTGGCTCACCCAGCCCAATATGCGTATTATTATGTCCGAATATCGAGATCATTAAGGAGTTGAGGGTTGAGTAGTATGAGCCTACCTAAAAGGAAGGGTTCTGCGCATGAGAGGGCTTTAGCAAATAAGCTGTGGGATATGGGCCTTGCCGTCCTTAGGGGTTGCTCATCAGGTGGCGGTGTTAGGAAGAGGTTCGTCCCAGATATTGTTGCTATGGGACCTGGCTTTATCCTCGTTCTAGAGGTTAAATATAGGTCTGAAAGAGGCACCATTAGAATTGAGGAGGAGAAGATCGTGAAGCTTCTCGAATTTGCTGAGAGGGCTAAGGGTGATGCTTATGTCGCAATTAAATTTAGGGGTGACGATTGGCGCTTCATACCTGTCACGAATAAGTCAAGCCTCTTAATAAGGCCTGAGGATCTAGGTAATGCCTTTACCCTTGAGCAATTAATTAATAAATATATGAGTAAATCATTAATGGAGTATTTAAAGTAATTCTATTCTACAACGCTTAACCATGACTATATTGAAAAACCATTAATCTTTAATATTTGCTTATACTTAATGGTTAATGCAATGTCATCATCCATTCAACGCGAACTAAAGACCTTGGTAGATCAATCTCTTAAGAGTCTAGAGGCGAGATCCTTAAGATTTACGCGGGTTAGCGTTAAGGAGCTTAATGTAGGTTTTGAGGTAAACGTGAAGATATACCTTGATCGACCAATAAAATTTAATAGTGTCTATGAATTATCGAAAAAGATAGCGGATAAATATAACCTATCACTCAATGATATAATGATATATGCGCCACATACACGGGCATTAAGACTCCACTTTATAATTAGTAAGAAGAGGTGAAAAATTCCGAAAAATTAATTAATGTTAAACGCTTTGGAAGAATTAATGGGCACGCAATCCTACATTAAATGGCTTGGTCATGCAGCCTTCGAAATATCACTAAGCGGTAAAAAGATATTGATAGATCCATGGATATCGAACCCACTATCACCTGTAACACTAAATGAGATATCTAATGTGGACTTCATACTTGTAACGCATGATCACTTTGATCATTTGGGAGAGACTGTAGATATAGCAAAAAAGACCAATGCCACGGTAGTTGGTGTCTTCGAACTTGTTAACTACCTAAGTGAGCAGGGCGTTAAGAACACCATAGGTATGAACGTCGGCGGCTCCGTCAAGCTTACAAGCGAGATTGAGGTTTATGTAACACCGGCAATACATAGTTCAAGCAGGGGTGTGCCCGTTGGTTTCATAGTAAAGGCGCCCGAGGCGACAATATACCATGCAGGGGATACGGGTTTATTTAGCGAGATGGATTTACTTGGTAGATTGTTTAAGATCGACGTTGCAATGCTACCAATAGGTAGCCTGTTCACGATGGATCCTAGACAAGCAGCCTACGCATTGACACTATTAAGGCCAAAGGCCGTTATACCAATGCATTACAACACATTCCCCGATATTAAGCAGGATCCTCAGCAATTTAAGGAGCTTGCTGAATCAATGCTTCCGGATGTGAAGGTATATATACTTAAACCTGGCGAAACTTTACAATTGCCAATTAAGTAATTAATTCCTGACAGGCCCTTAATCTTTAAAATCCTTCTTATGCATCGTTACAGGTATGGAGAATTTCGATGTCATAGTGATTGGCGCAGGTTCTGGCGGTTCCTACGCATCTTACCTACTTGCCAAGGCTGGACTTAATGTGGCACTTGTGGAAATGAAGAAGAGAGATAAGGTGTTTAAAGTCACGGGCGATGCAATCGGCATTCACCATATTGAAAGGATGGCTATTAAACCACCGAGTTACGTATTTACAATAAAATATGAAGGGGCCGAGCTATATAGCCCCGACCTTTCTGTAAAGTACGTGGTTCTTGGTAAGGGTTTCGGCTTAGATATGGCTAAGTGGGCTCAATGGCTTATAGGTGAAGCTGAATCTGCAGGGGTTCAGGTATTTGATAATCATAAGGTCCAAGGTCCAATAATAGAGAATGGCAAGGTCTCGGGGGTTAAGGTGCTGAAGCCTGATGGCTCCACTGAGGAGTTTAGGGCTAAGGTTATTATTGACGCCAGTGGCGTTGGTGCGGTTGTTAGGAGTAGGTTACCCCGTGAATGGTGGGTCTCAGAACCATTACTACCTGAGGATGCATCACATGCATATAGAGAGATAATTGAAGTTGATTACGACATTGAGAGACCGGAGTACATAAAGATCTATTTAGACGCGAATATAGCCCCTGGTGGTTATTGGTGGTTATTCCCAAAGAGCCGTAACACGATGAACATAGGGCTAGGTCTATGGGGCAAACTCAGCGAGGAACAGGGATTAAATCCTAGGCACAATTATGATAAGTACCTAGCCAATAGTCAATACACGAGGGGTAGAAAAGTAATACATGCAGGTGGTGGTATTGTACCAACACGTAGGCCGTTACCATCACTTGTAGCCGACGGTTTTCTAGCTGTTGGTGATGCCGCGGTAACGGTGAATCCTGTACATGGTGGTGGTATAGGGCCTGCCCTACTTTCGGCTGAGTTGGCATCTAAGGCCGTGATAGAGGCCTTCGAAAAGGGAGACTTCTCGGAGAAGGGTTTATGGAAGTACAATATTGAGTACCTAAGGGCTTACGGAATTAAGCAGGCAATGCTCGACGTTTTTAGGCTTATGCTTCAAACACTCACCAATGATCAATTAAATAGGGGTTTAAGGGCTAGGATACTCACTGAGGATGAGGTGCTAGAGATTTCTGAAAAGGGTTATATGGAGCTATCACTAATTGATAAGTTGAAAGTAGGTTTACGCCTAATGAAAGTTCCCGACGTGGCATCGAAATTAAGATTAGCATTGAGGTACATGAACGAGGTCAAGTCGTTATACGAGACCTACCCAGTAGATCCAAGTGGTTTATCTGGCTGGTACGGTAGGTTAGTGAGTGTTTATCGTGATTATGCAAATAAGCTCGGAATATCACTGAAATGGTTACTCAACGCCTAAAACCTTAGGCACATTCTTCTCAAAGGGTGGGTAAATAATACCCTTCTCTGTTATTAATGCAGTTACGTACTTAGGAGGCGTTACGTCAAATACCGGGTTGAAAACACGCACACCCTCCAGCGTTATTGGCACACCCCTTATCTTCCTTACCTCGTCTGGATCCCTCTCCTCAATCTTAACATCATTTACAGTACTCTTAAGGTCGAATGTTGATGAAGGAGCTATTGCGTAAAATGGTATACCAAGCTCATGAGCTATCACGGCCTCCTTAAATGTACCTATCTTATTATAGACATGACCATCCCTCAATATCCTATCGGCACCAACCATTACGCTACTCACCATTCCTTTATACATGACGTAACCCACTGCAGTATCTGTTATCAATGTGACAGGGATCCCATCGGCCATTAATTCGTAAACCGTCAATCTAGCACCCTGAAGCCAAGGTCTTGTCTCGGGAGCAATTACGGAGACCCTAATACCCAGTGCATGTGCAACCCTTACTGGGGCTGTGGCGGTACCAATACCAGTACCAGTCGCTAAACCACCTGCATTACACTGAGTTAGTATGGTGTCTCCATCGCTAATTTTTTCAAGACCGTAGACACCCATCTTTAGCTCAGCCTCAAACTCCTCATCGAAGATAGCCCTAGCCTCAGCCTTTAGCTCATCCACAAGCTCCTTAATTGACTTGACGTAGCCATTATGTATTAACTGTTCGGCCTTATTATACATTCTATTGGTAGCCCAGAAAAGATTTTGAGCCGTTGGTCTGGCCGCGTTCAGTACGTTTCTCGCTTTAGATAGTTCATTAAGCGCCTCCTCGAGTGAGGAAACGTTGCTATGGGCGACAGCGAGAACCATTCCGTAAGCCGCAGTTATACCTATGGCCGGCGCACCCCTAACGATCATCTGCTTAATAGCATCAGCTGTGGATACAGGATCTCTTAGCTCGACATAAACCTCCTCAAACGGTAATTTTCTTTGGTCGAGCAATATTAATGTATTGTCTTCATCACGCCATATTATTGGTCTTAATTTAGGTTTTATTTTATTTTTCAATTCCTCAAGATCTATCCTCATAACCTCTCTAGAGAATTATCATATTTTTTAAGTCTTTTGCATTACCTATCCGCCCAGGTACTTTTCACGTAAATAATTCAATAAGTAATCCGGGTTATACGTATCATTGAACGCCCTCATCAATAATTCCTTAGGTGGGTATATGGCGCCATGCCTACAAATTCTATCTCTCAAGAACTCCCTGATCTCATTAAACCTTCTATTAATCACCTTATCCTTAAGTTGAGGTAATTTGGCATATATCATGCCAGCAATAACATTGCCCAGGGTGTATGTTGGGAAGTAACCAAAGGACCCCTGTGACCAATGAATATCCTGAAGAACACCCTCAGCATCATTCCTAGGCCTAACCCCCAGGTATTTATCCATGAAGTCATTCCACAGTGATGGCAGATCAGAAACACTAAGCTTATTTGCAATTAACCCCTTCTCAATCTCATAACGAAGGGCGATGTGGAAGTTGTACGTAACCTCATCAGCATCAACCCTTATCAAACTCGGCCTAACAATGTTAAAGTATCTATACACATCATCCTCACTATAATCCTTAAGGAACGGCAACCTCTCCTTAAGTAATGGATATATCAAATGCACGAATTCTCTACTCCTACCAATTATGTTTTCCCAGAACCTAGATTGACTTTCGTGAACGCCCATGGAAACACCACGCCCAACGGGCGTCATCTCCAGGGACGGGTCTATCATTAATTCATACATTGCATGGCCGCTCTCGTGAATCACCGAAAACATTGTCGCACGGAAGTCCTTACCCTCATACCTGGTGGTGATCCTAACGTCATTCACGGACATACTTATCGTAAATGGATGCGCAGAGACATCCATCCTAAACCTACTCCCTACGGGCATCTCCAGGATCTTTAACAACTCCTCGTTTATAGACCTCATTACATTCACATCGTAAGGCACCTCCTCAAGCGGATGCCGTTCTGGGAATCTGCCCTCGCTCCTTATTTTCTCGAGTATCGTCTTTAAATTCGGAAGGAGCTTGTTAAAGACGCTATCGGCATCATTAACCGTGAATCCCTCCTCATATAAATCAAGAAGTGCATTATACGGATGTCCCTCATAACCAAGTCTGTCCGCGATTGTTTGCTCCAGCTCTACTATCTTCGTTAGATAAGGCTTAAACTTTTCAAAATTAGATTCCTTCTTAGCCTCTCTCCAGACAACAGCGGCCTTCGTAGTAGTTCTGTCCAACTCCTCAAGTATTTCTGGAGGTATTGATGTGTAGTATTTCAATTCTCTCCTCAAAACCCTAATAACGCCCCTCTCAAGGTCATTAAGGTCCTTGGATTCTTCGTACTTATCAACCAAATCCTTAAGCCTAAGTAGGTACTCCCTACGAATCAGCGTTAACCGTGCCAATGCCTCACCACGGGCAGCAGCCCCCTCGACAGGCATATTAACCTCCAAATCCCATTCGAGTAATGACCTCGCATGATCAAGGGCCCACACTGACCTGTACTCCCTCAGTAAGTCGTCAATTCTCATTCACGTTGTTTATATTTCACGATCTATTAAGCATTTCCCTTATTACAAGACCCTAACAATAACGATACTAGGTTATATAGCCGAACGGCAGTCCTTAACTTACTAAGTGATAAATTACCAAGTCCTAGTTCCCTCCGTACATCACTTATTAATGAACCACAGTCATTATTACTAACGCCGAGTCTTTCACAGACACAATTCCAATCATTACAACTAAGTACTGCGCCCATTATGTTTCTAATCCTTGAGTCACACGATTTTGCCGCTAGCGTGAAAACCGTGTTTATTAAATCCCCAATCGCCTCATAAATTACATTTTCAATGACAGTCCTTAACTCGTCTATCGTAAGCACCACGGCATCCTCAAGATTAACCACGGAGACACCAAGCTCCTCCGCCAATGCCTTACTTGAATCATTGCTAAACCCCCTCGAAATAATCATTGGTTTTGCATTTAGGACCTTAGCATTTACGTAGGCCTGCCTAATGGCACTAACATCAACCTTGCCAGACTTAACCTCAATGGCATACCTAACCCCATTACTATCCTCAGCCACGATATCAACCTCGCCAACCTCGACACCATTTACCGTGGCCTTAACCCTCCTACCAAGGATCTTAAACCCAAGCCTACTCAATAATTCGGCTACATAGTCCTCAAACCTAATTCCAACGTTAGCCACTATAATCCGTAGCGCAAGCCTATTAATTAACTTTAGAGTATTGCCTTTGGTGATGAGAGTCTGCAGCGCCTAATTAATGACGAGACCGCTGATAACTGACTTTTGCTAAAGTTTCAATTCCGTCGACGGGTTTCTCATCGCATTTATTATTAAATCCTTAAGCCTTGCGTATTGGTTGGTGGAATTATTAATCATGTAATTAATCTCATCCCTTGTAAAGGCACCCATGACTTTCTGTATGGCGACCACATTACCCCCAGCCACGCCCACTATGTACGTGCCATCGGATAGATCCTCCTCGTCACGTGTAGGGTCTATCAATAGTATATTACCCATCTTTATGTGCGTTATTGTTAATGGTAATTTATCCGTATTGAGCGTCAATGGCGCCCTACTACTCTTATCTATTTTTATTATGTTTCCTGAAGGATCAAGCTCCACCTTAGGCAAGGCAGTATTCATTAATGCTGTTACTGCGGCTATTGTTGACGCATCAACCAGATTACCATCATGATTGAGTACGTAGACATCAACCCAAAGGAACCATGCATGCTTACCACTGACTATCGATAGGGTCTTGAAATCTAGAAATCCACTATGCCTTATCGTCCTATCAACAACCCTGGCAATCTCTATTGCATTTTCGTCTGGTGGTCCGGGTTCCACATCCGGCGAGGCTGTTGGTGCGATTTCTAGGTTTACAATTAATGCGCCTTCGTCTGGAGTGTCCTCAAAGGGCTTGCCTACCTCAACCTTTACGCCAGCAATGACCTTAGTATTGCCAAGAGTCACGAGGGAACTTCCATCAGCTGTCTTTACAACACCAACGCTGATGCTTAGCTTTCTGTAATCATTTAGCCCTCTACCATCAATTCTAACGCCCTGTTCAACCATCTTCTTCATAACCTCCTGCTTCAACTTAGGTATAACACTCCTCTCCTGGGTTACGCTCAACATTTAGTAGGGAGTGGGCGCCAGGCCTTTTAATTTTTTATTTAATTTCGTTGTCAATCGTTATTATGTCAATAATGATATTGAGGACTCAACATACTTACTCTTAAGGGTGTCCTTCTGCAACCTGTATATTTGCTCAGCAGCCTTAAACGCCATTTCAATCGCCTGACCTATTTCTCCCGGTGTCCACTCACCATCAGCCTGCATTAACGTTATCAATCCACGCCCATACATTATTGCGAATGGCATATCACCCTCACCGTATTGATCCTCAAGCTGGTTTAAATCAACGACTATAGTACCCGAGACCTTACCAATAGATACACCGACCAAGAGATCCCTCATGGGTATCCCAGCATCGGCAAGGGCTAGGGACGCAGCCGTGATCCCAGTCACTCTAGTGCTACCATCGGCCTGCAGAACCTCTATGTACACATCTATAGTCGTTCTTGGAAACCTCTCAAGGATCACCACAGGTTCTAACGCCATCCTAATGACCTTCGAGATCTCGATCTCCCTCCTAGACGGTGTTGGGCTCTTTCTGCCCTCGGAGGTACTGAATGGTGCCATGTGGTACCTGACCCTCAGTATCGCCTTGTCAGGTAACTCAAGGTGCTTTTGTGGCACCTCCCTAGGTCCATAGACCGCGGCGAGTATTACGGTATTACCATAAGCAACCAATGCACTACCCTCGGCATTGTTTATCACGCCAACCTCCATCCTTACGGGTCTATGCTCATTAGGTAACCTACCATCGCTCCTCCTGCCGTTAATTAGTAAAGGTACCGGCGGTTGCTTACCCATTAGCACCCCTGTAATTTTTTGATATAAAAGCATTTTTAAGACAAGTTGTTATTAGTCCCTTAGTATGGTCACAATAAGGGAAGCCCGTGAGGGGGATGTGGAATACCTCGTTGATCTTGTGGTCAGGTTAAAAAGGTTAAATAGCGAGTTTGACCCGCTATTTAGCGCAAGGAGCGACTGTGCTGAGCGTGCCAGGGAGTACTTATTGAATGCCATACGTGATAATAAGAATCACCTAATACTCGTTGCCGAGGACATGGGCAAGATCGTCGGTGTTCTTAAGGCAGACATTAGGGAAAGACTGTTCTATTCACCATCGATTGAGGGCGCCATCGTTGATTTTTACGTAATGCCTGAATACAGACGTAAAGGCTTAGGGAGACAAATGCTTGAAAGGGCCATAACAATACTTCGTGAAAGGGGTGCCCAATTAATAACGGCTGAATTTCCTACGCAGAACCAGATAGCTATAAACTTCTACAATAAGATGGGCTTTAGATCCCTCGTAAGTATTTATGCCAGAGAAACCTAGGATTTAGGGTATATCAAAAACCCTGGCAACCCAATCATCGGTTTTATTACCAACCATCACGTACACCTTCATTCTCGAGCAGCCATCCTTTATAATTATTGGTACGATAATCACAGTGAGCATTAAGTTGTTAATTTTCATTATTTTAGCGGCAACAGGTTCAAGCCTATCTACGGTCTCCCTAGCCTTAGGCGCATAGTTACTACTAGTTGTTATGAAATCGCCCATGAGAACTCCAATGGGCTTATTGCCCTGCATTATCAACGCATAGTTATCGTTTAATTGAATGGTTATTGCGTTGAGATTCACTGTAACATCAACATCGCTTAAGAGACCAGCCATGTGAAAGCTCCTATTACTTACTAGGTAATTAAATACGGTAATTACCTGCTCTAAGACGCAGTTTCTTGGCAGCTCGGAATCCGTGAAGCAGCCACCATTCCTTAAGTAGTTGCTTAGGGCTTTGGAGTAGCGGAGACACTTAAACTCGTCACTGCCCATTATGATCTCCAACAGGTTATTCGTATAATTTATCTCATCCCTCCTTGTTAGGCCCATGGATTTAACGACATCATCCATAGGGACACCCTCAGCCAGTTTATCAATAGCGTCTTTCAGCACACAATTCCTAATAGCCAACCTATACAGTAAACTAGGTAATTCGGAACTTCCCTCCATCACAGCCTTACCTAATTCCTCAGCCTCTCTTGTTAAGCCTCCCTGCCTCCAAAGACCTAGTGCTGATAATGTTGGTACAATGACCCTATAATTCGACCTGCTAAGTCCATGTGTATCGAGATAACGCATTAGGTTGTCAGTTGGGTCTCCCTGGTTATTCTTGACGAGGTATGCCACAATATCGAGCAATTTCATGATAGGTAGTCTTATGTACCAACCCCTCAATACACATGGGCTTGCTTTAAGTGACTCCGTATCCTCCCTTGCTGTTAATAGTTCCCTGATCTCATTGTTTAGTGATTTTATGAGTTCGTCTATTGTCCGTGCCTTAATAATTCTCGTTAATCCATCACCCTCAATGATTACCTGATACTCCTCACTTTCCTGAATTATTTTAATACTTAAATCCACGATTAATGATTAATCCTTAGATATTTAAAATACTCATTTTCTCCATTACAAGTATTATCTCCCACGATTTAATGTTTGCACGTCTGCATTAACGTCAATAAAAATACTTTAAATTACTTAAATATAGACATGCATAGTATGTTGACTGGCACCATTACAGTACTAGAGTTATTAATCTTAATAGGTACATCGTTATGGATAATACAGTATTTAGTATCTAGGAAGGTTAATGTTTACGAAAAGCCAGCATTAACTAACGCACAAATCGAGAACTTGCCCAAGGTATCTATAGTGGTTCCCGTTCATAAGGAGAAAAAACAAAGTATTGAGAAAACCCTCGAGAGCCTCGCATCCCAGAATTACCCAAAGAATTTGATGGAAGTATTTATCGTGGTTGATAGGGATGATGAAGACACACTGAATGAGGTATTTAGGGCCATGGATAGGTTCATAGGTTCGTTAAACATTAAGGTAATAACTAATGAATTTACTGGACGTAGGCTTAAGGCTATTGCCATGAATACCGCAATGAGGCATGTGAGCGGTTTAATTGTTGGTTTTTATGACGCTGATGATGTGTTTCCAAATGACCAGGTGCTTAACGCAGTTCTTCTAATGATGGATAAGAACTACGTTGCTGTGGGCACTAGGGTATATAGGTTTAGGAGTACTGTGCTTGGCGGTTTAATGTATCTTGAATCAATAATTTGGTATAATACTATCATTCCATTTCTAAGATCCACAGTTAAGATAACGCCGTTGTCAGGCGAGGGATTATTCATTAGGAGGGATGTCGTTAACGCAATACCAGAAAGTATGGCTGAGGACGCGCTACTTTCCCTTAAATTGTCAAGGCAGGGCTATAATGTTGGCTTGCTTGACTCATACGTGTATGAATTAGCGCCATTAAACATAGTCAGTTTCGTAAAACAGAGAATAAGGTGGAATAAGGGTTACGCCCAGAACTTCTTCATAATACTTAAGCAGGGCGTACAGGTAGGCTATGCCCTGAGGGTCTTTACACTATACCTACTAATTGTGCTACCCCCTGCGTTACTCCTGGTTTCTGTTATTGGTTTCTTCATTATAGCCTACATGTCCGTAGTGATAAAGATGTACGCGCTTGGCGTGGTTTACCAGTTGGTGTTCGCTATAATCATTTCAGAAATGATGGTCCTATACATGATGAGGGATTTCATACGCGAGAGTATAGGTATGGGTAAATCAATGGTATTGTTACCAATCTATTGGTTATTACTAGGTACGGTGACCATAACATCGCCCCTAATACCAATTAATAACTGGTTAAAAACAGTTCGTTAAATATACACAATACTAACAGGACCCCGTCTCGGCGCAGTTTTACTGCTCATGATTACTTGATACCCAACCTTCCTAGCTATCCTATCCACTATGTCTATTACTGTCTCAAGCTCCTCCACTGTGAGCCCTAGATCAACACTATCTATCATTAGCACAGAGCCAGGGGGCGTAAGCACTAGCTGAACTATTATTGGCAGTAAGGCCTTGAACTTAAGACCAGCGTGATACATCGGAACCCACTTATTGCCGATCTTTACGTATCCTGAAATCCTCTTGGGCTCAGTAAAGCCTGCCTTGATCCCCTCCACGCCGAGATCCCTTATTAAGTTCAGGACCTCATTATAGACTTCCTCGTATTCAGGTCTCGTTTCGATTACGGAGAGCTGATGTACCGTGTATTGCCCATCGGATCCCACAGAGTTCATGGGCAGATCCACCGTAGTCTCGTAATCCCTCTTCCACCAACAAGTCCTACCCTCACCAAGGTAATAGAATTTATTCTTTAACATGTTCCTAAGGATAAAGGCTAATGCGTAAGCCATCCTTGTTTGTTCACCATCGCAGGCCATGAACGCATCCTCACTCATTACGTGGGTAGGCGCGATGCAGAGCTTTGTACTTACAGGATGTGTAACCACACCACTATTACCAACCTTCTCTACAACGGCAATTAACTCATCGTTCAGATATATCTCCTGCCTAACCCAATAATCACTAAGCCTGAAACTGTAGTGATACCCTATGATAGATCCTTTGTTAATATTAACACCGAGACTTCGGCCGAGGCCCTCACCATCATTATCGACCTCATAATGGACACCTATCGTTATAGTCTCATTGGGATTAAGTCCATAAACCATATCAGTTGGTTCATGAATAACCAACAAATTGCCTTCAAGGACAATCCACTCCTCACCCCTACTCTGCATTAAGAGCGCCAGGGCTTCCATCAAGCTCGTCTTCCCTGAACCACTACGCCCAACAATCAGGGTATTGCCACTGAACTTAACCATCAATTCCTTACCTATGCCCTTAAACCCCTTAACCACTGCCTTTACGAGTTTCGTCATCCCCATCAACCAAGGCATAAGCAATTATTAATATTCCCCCAACGTTACCAAGATTCACATTATTAATACTAATACCGACCTGCTTAATACTACGTGATCCAGCAACACTCTCTAGCTCGCTTAAGGCCTTATTCAATGCATCATCCAGCCTATTCAGGGCAACCTCGAACTCCACACCCCTAGTTAGTTGACCGACACTGACATTAAGTGGTATGAACTTCCTAACGTGGATTATCCTAGTCATTGTTGCTTAAACCCTCATGAGAATAAAAATACCTTTCCGCAGGGATAAGCTTATTTTTCTTACATTAAAAAGTGATTCGTAATGGAGATAGTCTTTACACCATGGCGATGGACCTACATAAAGTCAACAAACAATAAGGGGTCAGGTTGCGCATTGTGTGCGTATTTACATGGTGATGATGGATTAGTCGTTTACAGGGGTAGGTATTGCTTTATAGTTATGAATAAGTATCCGTACAATATCGGTCATGTCATGATCGTACCCAATAGGCATGTACCATCGATTACGGACCTAAGTACTGAAGAAATACAGGAGTGCTCGGCACTTTTGGTGGCTATTGTTAAGGCATTGATGGAGGTTCTTGGTATTGATTATGAAGATTTCGACATAGGGATAAACATAGGTAGGGTTGCTGGGGCCGGTATTGAGGAGCATATGCACATACACGTTGTTCCAAAACCATCGGCCATAAGGTTCACGGTTACTGATCCCGACTCTGTCGCTAACCAAACTAGAGAAATAGCTGCTAGGTTAAGAAGTACTTTGCGTCTCATGAAGGTACAGGTTATAAACACTTAATACGCAAAGTTCATGTGCCATTCACCGGGGAGCCCTTTAAGGCATTGCTTACGGAGATAGTGACACCTAGGTACGCATACTCATTAATGGATTCATTAAAATGCGGGTCATTGATAAACAGGGAGCCGCTGATTATATCCATAGGAACTGGGGTTAGGCGTATTGCCATAATAACCGGCTTCTCGTTGAACGACTACAAAATAAGCAACTCACTCCTATACATGTTGTTAAGCAGATGTACTGGCGACGCCTACACAATACCGACATTTAGTGCTCCACAGCTTTCTAAATGGACCATAAACATAGTGCCCATGGCTAATCCCTGGCCCTTTAATTCATGGGAGATAATCCGCGGAAAGGATTCCTTTTACTTAATGGATGATGAGGGTGTTCTCGTGAGATACGACGCATTGGCACTTAAGAGTAGGTACTCGATTAAGCTTCATAATTCAATTAATGAAATAAAGCCTGAGCTTATAATAATGCTTGAAGGTTCGGATAGGTGGTCCACGGTAGTGCCCGAACCATTCATCATAGATAATTACGAATCCATGAAGTCCGATCCTGCCGATTTCCTAAGCCATTTCTCCTACGAGGGTTATCCCACAATAATCGTCTCAATACCTCGGGATGCCAATCATCGTGAGATATCAAACACAATAATACAGCTGATTAGGGATCACGAAATTAGAAAGCAGGAGATGAAGCCCCTCGAGTTGGTTGTTAAGGTTAATGGCGATATTAATAATATCATAAATATACTTAGGGTACATGGCTTATTAATTGGTGTTGATGGCAATAAATTAATCATTAGGGCTAGCGACAGATCGCAGGCATTACTAAATGCCCTAATAGATAATAACCTGGTTGAGCATTACTTCAATGTTGAAATTACTGAGATACATCTTCAATAGTCCTAAAGTCCTAAATTAACTACCTTTGTAAGTGGGAAGAAAAGGTTAATTACATAAAAATTGAGACTATTTAAAATTATGGAGAAGCTCGTACTTGCATATTCGGATAAATACTTGAATTACAACTTTGGCGCATGGCATCCCTTCAAACCATACAGAGAAAGAGAGTTAGTGGAATTGGTAAGGAGACATGGCTTATTAGGTACTTATGTCGATATTGTTGAACCTGAACCTGCGTCAGATGAGGATTTACTGCTTGTCCACACGAGGGATTACCTAGATTTTGTGAAGAGGGCCAGTGAAAGTGGTGTTGGTTATTTGGATTACGGAGATACTCCGGCCTTTAAGGGCGTTCATGAGGCTGCTGCCATTAGGGTTGGAGGTACGTTATTAGTTACGAAATTAGTCCTTGAGGGTAAGTATTTACATGGCTTTAACCCAGGAGGAGGTTTTCACCATGCGAAACCCAGCGAGGCGGCAGGTTTTTGCGTATATAATGATATTGCGGTAGCCATTAGGTGGCTTAGGAAGAATGGTGTTAGGCGTGTTGCCGTGGTTGACGTGGACGTTCATCACGCAGACGGTACACAGGAGATATTTAATAATGAGGACGTACTCCTGATCTCTACCCATGGTTATGATGGACGTTTTTATCCAGGTACCGGGTGGATTGATGAGGATGGTGTAGGTGCTGGTAAGGGTCTTAAGGTAAACATACCATTACCTCCACGTACTGGTGATGATATCTATTCCATGGTAATTGATGAGATAATAAGACCAATGCTCGAGAAGTACTCGCCCGAATTCGTGATACTTCAGTTCGGCATTGATGCACATGCTGGCGATGAGTTAGGAATACTGAATTTAACAACAACATCCTACATCAAGATCATAAATACTGTCCATGAAATAGCCCATAGGTACTCTAACGGTAAACTCGTACTAACTGGCGGTGGTGGTTACGACGTTTGGAATACTGTTAAAACCTGGTTCCTGGCCGTGATCCTACTTACGGAGCCTAGCAATATCAATAGATATAGTGATTACATGGATAAGGAACCCACAGCAACACCTGGTCGTTACTATGAGGAGGCCCTATACGTAATAGATGCGGTAAAGGAGAGATTCGGCATTTAATGCGGGGTAGATCATTTATTCAATACGTGATATTCTCTTTGTCTGGAAGGATCTGACCTTAACTATTATCCTATAACCGCAGTACGGGCAGTGAACGCCCGGCGTTATCATATCCTCAAGTGAGAATACTCTACCACACCTAAGGCACATGTAGGTTTTTCTACCAGCAATCCCACCACCAGCCGCTTCCTCACCACCCTCACCCGGTACACTAGTTGGCGCCTCTTCACCACCTTCTTCGAAGAATTCCTCGCTCACGTAATACCGATGGCACTACCCCCTTAAATTATTTTTGCATTATTCGCCTAACCCTCTCCTCAGCATTTATTTTATCTAACACAGGTAAAACCCCACTTGCGACTAAATCCCGCCATGACCTATCACCCGCAGCCATCAACTCCCTTATCCTAGTACCGCTATAGACCTCCTTATTGAAGAGCGGTGTGTTGAAGACCTTAATACCACCATACTCAAGGCATAGTTTAGTAAACTCGTCGTTAGTATATGCTAGGTCAAATGATGGGCAGTGTTCACGTACATATGCAAACCACAGAGCCGAATCGCCCTTGGTATCAGGTACTGCACAGTACATAACCCTATCCAACAAATGCAATTCCTTAAGCATGGAGTAAAGCATCTCAATTCTCTCACCAACAGTGAAGGGATTCCTCGGCGTGAAGGATTCATTGGATGAGCCAATAGCCACCACCAACTCCTCATACTTACTCAGCAACCACTTAATGACCTCCTCATGCCCCCTATGCAGTGGTTGAAATCTACCAACAAATAACGCCCTCACCATATGATTATCCATGTGGGAGGATCATTTTATCTATTTCCCACTTAATCCTTAAATGACTAAGTTTAGGGATTTAGATGATTATGGTTACAATTAAGGATACCGAGGTTACGCTTGTGGAGGCCGTACAACCATTCGACATAAACTCGCTGGGGAACCTCTTTGGCGGCCGTATGCTTGAGTGGATGGCCAATATTGGGACGGTGGCGGCAACGCGGTTTTCAGGTGGTCCGGCAGTGCTCGCTTACTTAGATAGGCATTTCTTCATTAGGCCTGTTAGGCTTGGTGAGTTTGTAATACTTAAGGCTAGGGTTGAGTACGTGGGTACGTCCTCCATGGAGGTCAGGATAGAGGCTTGGAGGGAGGGTTTAGGCGGTAAGCAGGCTTTGGTTACTATGACTACTGCTTCGTACGTCGCTGTTGACGAGTATGGCGTCCCAAGGCCAATAAATAATAGGCTTGAGCCTTCAAGTGACGAGGTGCAGATTTATGAGGAGGCGAGGCGGAGGTATGAAGATAGGAAGAGAAAGATTGAGGATAGGAAGTTTAAGCGTTTTGACCTAACGGACCCAACAGTAGGTCTTAGGTGGCGTGTTGAGTCTAGTCGGTGGGCAACACCGTCAGATGCCTTTGTTGGTAATCTCGTGTCTGGTGGTAGGTTGTTGGCATGGCTAGACGAGATAGCAGGCCTATTGGCGGCTAGGTATTCAGGCGGTATAGCTGTGACAGGCTCAGTTGATGAGACGGCCTTCTACTCGCCAATTAGGGTTGGTGATATTGTGACTGTGAGGGCCGGCATTACGTACGTGGGCAAGTCATCAATGGAAATACTACTTGATGTAATTGCTCAGGGCGCCTTCGGCCACGCCAGGCACGTATGCACTGCATATTATACATACGTTCATGTAGATAGTTCGGGAAGACCCGTACCTGTTCCTGAGTACGTGCCCAGCAATGACTATGAGAGGAAGCTATTCGCGGAAGGTGAAAGGAGGAGGCAGGTTAGGGATGAGGAGTTGTTAAGGATAAAGAGGATGTGGGGTGTTAGCGAGGCTTAGTGGTGCTCGTTGTTTTACTGCCCTTGTATTGGGAAACCATCGACCTAACCCTATCGGTTAAACCACTGGTGTGGCTTTCAGCTTCTATGAACTTAATAACCCTAGCAACGAAGGATTCATCCTTAGGATCCCTGCATCTAATCCATATTCTCCCATTCTGGCCCACGGTCACGTCACAGCCAAGCTCCTCACTGAAGATACCCACCATAGAGCCCCTCCTGCCAATAACCCTAGCCACCTTACTAGCGTCAATCTCAACGAGCGTACCACCCTCAATCCTGCCCAACCTAGCCTCCTTAAGCGTTAATGTGACTGGAGTATCCTTAGTTAGGTTGAAGTCTATTATTCTCGCAAGCACTATATCGCCAATATTCAATAAGCTCTTTAGGTCAACCATCGTTAGATCAACAGGCTTAAGCGTTGCCTCCTGAATAGGTAGGTAGGCTGGGTAGGGGGAATTTATATCCACAACCCATCCAGTGAGCCCAATATCTGTTATGTAGCCAATCACAATATCGCCAGTCCTGGGCTTGTAAATACCACTCAGCGGTATCACCTCAATATCGCGCTCGCCCTTAATACTAACGAGACCAACCACTGCGGAGTAGGCGGCGTCGCCATCCCAGTAGATACTACCTGTCACATTATAATCCCTAGTGGCTATAATATCGCCAGGCAGCACTATCTGTTTATCACTCACGTATAGAGGCATAATCAATAAGCCAACAGACTTAATTTATTTATTTTTAATCCTCGTGCCGCCTACGACGTAGATATTATCTTAACATCACCAGTACCGTGCGTCAGCTCATTAACCTTAGCTATTATCGTATCCTGAAGGCCAGCAGGCACCTCCAACTGCATAACCAAGGATCCATCGCCCTCAAATCTCTCCTTAATCACCCTACCCATTCTAGACAGGTTGCTCCTAACCTTATGCGCATGCTCAGCAGGAGCCCTGACCTCGAGAACACTAATAGCAACCTTAAGCGGCAACACCCTCTGCAGGGCCTTTATTATGGCGTTGACCTGCTCCTCCACAGGTTTGAACGGGTCTATGGCAACATCCACCTGCTGCATCGCAGCCTCAACCCTCTGTGGCGGTACTGGAGTCCTGGTCCTAGTATCAATACAGTTCCTACTAATCCAATCAATTATTTGCTTCCTCTTCTGCTCAATCAACCTCCTCCTCTGCTCAGCAGTTAATGGTAACTCGCCATTCTTAACAATGAATTCGGCTACCTTCCTAGGGTCCGTGGTCTTGAAAACCCTCATTAAAGACTCCTCACTAGCCCTAAGCCCCTTCCTCGCATCCTTATATATTGTGTCCGTGATCAAGACCTTATCAATACCTATAGGCTTACCAAGCCTCATCTCGAGCGCCGCATCAGGATCCACAAGTATCTCAAAGACATAGCCCTCCTTCTCATACCTAGCAATGACATAATTCCTCTTGCTCATGCCAAGTAAGCCCTAGGCAGGGAGTTTTAATTCCTTACCACAATCACCGCATAATTGTCACAACGACCTCCACCTAGCAACCTTCAATGTAAGTACAGTGCCGATCACGCACCAAACAATCTCAGAAACATAGGCCAGGGCAAGCTGGAACGATGAGTAATGAGCTATACCTAAGATACCCTGCAGCACCATGGCGCTCGAGGACGTAGGCACTAGGTAAGCAACCCACCACATGCTCCACAGGTACGTGGCTGGATAATAAACCGGTGGTAGAATCCCAAGTACTAAGGTCATTAGACTCACCACAGCCCAGGTATAGCGTATGTACGTGAACAGTGTTGAGGAGTAGAAGGCTACCGACGATACCGCATACCACAAAAGGACTAAGGATAGGGCGATTTCCAAGGCCCCTTCCGCACTAATGGCCGACTTGATCACGAGCAATACCGAGAACAATACAATGCCAGGCAAGGTAAACACAACCTCACTTAACGCTAATCCAACAGCATAGGCCAATGGGTTTGTCGGCGTTGCAACAATCATCTGCTGAAACTTAAGCTCAAGCCTATAGTAGGCTGCATCGCCAATTAAGGCCGTACCACTTGATAACATGGTCCACACTAAACCACCAACGATACCCATCATCAGGCCCATACCCTTATACAGAATAGTTAGCAATATGAGCAGTGACACAGGCATGGCCAACGTCGAGATGGTCCAGAGGGGTGACCTAAATATCGGCAATAAACCATTTAACCAGGCAAGCACCAATACAGCCCTTAATTGATGCCGCAGGCCACCCCTAACCCTCCTCATTACCCTCACCCCACGACTTAATGGTAACCAATACATAATGCTCCAGGGATTTAGGCGAAACCCTCAACGCATCCTTACCAACCTCATTGAGCGAATCAACAAAGGATAGGCAGGAGGTACCAACCCTAATGCATGAATTATTGTTTACGGAGGCTGGGTACTCAACCACGTACTTGCCCGGTAGGCTATTCACGAGATCCCTAGGCCTACCCCTACTCACTATTGAGCCATTGTCTATTAGGAACACAACATCTGATATTTGTTCAGCCTCATCTATGTAGTGTGTGGTCAGGAATATGGTGGCGCCACCACTACTATAACGCCTTAAAGAATTCCACACAACCCTCCTGGAAACGGCATCGAGACCAACCGTGGGTTCATCAAGAAATACTATCTCAGCATTTGAAGCAAGTACCGCCGCCACCAACGTTCTCCTAACCATACCACCCGATAATTGATAGATAGGCACGCCCCTAAGTTCCCATAGACCGAGCTCCTCGAGAGATTCCCTAGCGGCTTTTCTTGCATCGCCTCTGGACAAACCCCGGAGGAGTAGGTATGAGTAGACGAACTCATAGGGCGTCATGTAGGAAATCGGTCTGGCGTCCTGGGGTATGACGGCGATTCTACGCCTAACCTCACCGGCTTGCTTAACCACGTCGTAACCAGCCACATAGGCCTCACCGCCATGAGGCATTAATTCCGTGGTTAATATCCTAATCAGCGTCGTCTTTCCGGCGCCGTTGGGGCCCAGTAATGTTGCTATTACTCCATAATCAACATCTAGATCAATGCCCCTCAGAACCTCCCTATCGCCAAAGCTTCTCCTTAGTTTCCTCGCCACTATAGCCTGCATTCCTCATACACCAACTACAGACTACAAATTTAAAAAGGGTTTCATAACCAATGCCTTGAATGGGCGATCCAAAGAAATCAAGGAAGAAGTACATAGGTGGTAAACCCAGGAGGCTTTGGAGCAGACAGTTGCTTGAGGAGGAGCTTAGGCTCATTGGTGAGTACGGGCTTAGGAACAAGAGGGAGCTTTGGCTTGCGAAGACCATGCTTAGGGAGATAAAGCATAGGGCAAGGTCACTACTCTCAATGCCAGCCGAGCAAAGGGCTAAGTTGGAGACTGAGTTTAAGGCGAGACTATTCAAGGCGGGCTTCATACCCGAGCAGGATATACCACTTGATGCTGTATTATCATTAGACGTAAGGGCCATACTGGATAGGAGACTTCAGACCATAGTCTATAGGAGGGGCCTCGCCAGGACTATTTACGAGGCGAGGCAGTTGGTGACCCACGGGCACATAGCAGTTGATGGTAGGGTGGTCAAGTCACCGGGTTATCTAGTTCCTAGGGAGCTTGAGGACAGGGTGACCTACGCAATAACAAGCCCAATACTAAAGAGATTAATGACGCAGCCGCAGCAAGCACAGCAAGGCCAACCTGCCTAAGGAAGGTTTTTATTCAAGCCCATTGAACACTCATTGATGGACATATCAGTAATCCTGGGCATTGTTGGGCCGATAGTTACCATAGTTACGATTTTGGGTACCACGCTTTATTGGCTTGGTGGTAAGTTTAGGGAGATTGACATGAGGTTTCAACAGA
>JAGDXB010000055.1 GCA_023256215.1 Vulcanisaeta sp.
CAGGGACAGCCTCTTCCATGTCCCGCCATATTCGTTATTATTGGTTCCTTATGTAAGGGTATTGGGTAAGCTATGGTAGCTGCTTCAATTCCCTCAGCCCTTAGCGCCTCAACGACCTTATCCCTACTCACTCTAATCCTTTCTAAATTAAGTAATAATTGAAATAAATGCCATGCATGCCTTATGTAGGGCTTAGGTCTTGGAAACTGAAGAAGGTCACCTTCAATATCCTGCAACTCCTCCATTAATACTTTAGCGAAGGACTCCTTCCGCTTAATAATCTCCTCTATTCTCCTTAATTGGGAATAACCGAGAGCTGCTTGAAACTCAGTCATTCTATAGTTATAACCCAAAATTTCGTAATAATACTTGCCAGTTTCTCCATGACTCCTTAATAACCGCGCCATCCTGGCAACGTTATCATCATTAGTCGCCACAGCACCACCCTCACCCGTAGTTATGGTCTTCGTTGGATAAAAGCTGAATGTGCCAACATGTCCTATGGAACCTGCCATTTTACCCCTATAGATCGCCCCTAAGGCCTGCGCCGTATCCTCAATTACATATAACCCTCTTTCCTGGGCTATCTTCATTATTTCATCCATCTCAGCGGGATAGCCAGCAAGGTGAACAACAATGATAGCCCTAGTTCTATCCGTAATAACATCCTCAATAGAACTAGGGCTTATATTGAGAGTTTCTCTATCAATATCGGCGAACACTGGTATGGCATTAGAATGCAGTATCGTTGTTGCCGATGCCGCAAACGTAAATGGTGTCGTGATAACTTCATCGCCAGGGCCAATGCCTAATGCCTTAAGTGCGACATGGAGAGCTGTGGTACCATTAGAAACCGTTATTACATGCTTAGTCCCAAGATACTTAGCTAATTCCTGCTCAAGCAGGGTGTTCCACTTACCACCAATCGCGGATAACTGACCCGATTTAAGAACCTCAACAACTAAGTTTATATCCTCATCACTCAACCAAGGCCTATAACGAAGCGGCGAAGTCCTTATTGGTTTTCCACCTTCAATTGCAGGTAGATCCTTCATATACTTGCTCATTACCTATTTAGAATTAAAATATTGCTTACCAGCGATCCTAACCTTAACTCTGTATAACCGTGATAACGCATCCTCAAGTGCCTTTACCTCATCAGGGAAATTGTCAATACCGACATCCTCGCCAGAATTGAGCGTATCGGCAACCCACCTGCATTCTTTCGATATTAGTACTTCACCAGTGTTTGGGTTATAAAGAAGGGGATACATTTTGCAGGCCAAGGGCTTGACCTGGTGTATTGTACATGACCTACTCTCCCTGTCGTAAAATGGACAATAACCCTTTATTAGCCATCTATAAACCCTAACGCCATTTATCGTGAGTTCACGATACCTAATGCTAAACCCCCTATCCCTAGCCAAGGCCTTTATTCTAATCAACTCATCCTCAAACAATATAGGCCCTCTCTCCTCATTATCGAAGTAACAACACTCATCGCATCTTAAGCATTGAAATACCCTCATTGTTCACCACCAATATTAAGTACATCACCTATGAAGTGGCTTCTTAAATTCTCAATAACCTCAGACGTTGGCTTCTTAATGATGCCCACGTCCGTTATTAAATAATCGACTAGATCGAAGGGTACCTTATCGAATAACGGCACACTAACGGCAAAATCACCGATATTTACATTCACAGAATATACATCGGTAACGCCACCTATTGACGCCTTAAATGCCTCGGAAATAACAATGGTCTTTACATCGAATCTATGGGCAACGATCATCAGGGTCTCAGTACCGACCTTATTAAGGAAATAACCGTCACTATACAGCCCATCTGCGCCCGTAACCACGTAATTAACATCCTTAATGAAATAGGCAACAGAAGAATCAGGTATTGGTATAACTCTACTCACGAAACTGGAATAATCCTTAATCGCCTGCATAACCTCATCGCCAGGCCTTGACTCCATGATGTAAAGCATATCGAGGCACTTACCCCACTTAGTCAAGGCTGCTTTAACGGCAGAACTGTAACTAATGGTAATCGCTCTCGACCCACACATTATGGGAAATCTATCCAGGTAATTAGCTAAATTAGTATACGATCTTTCATACCTATCCCTCAACTTACCAATCACGATATTAAGATCAAAACCTTTACCCAATGCCTGCTCAATTACGTAAGTCAAGGTCGTTATCGACGCCATACCAGGTCTAATACTCCTCAATTCATTGAGCAAGGACCTAATGCCATTAGCATCAAAACCACTCCTTAAGGCAAGCTCCAAAAGTTCTATGCCCTTAAGGAAGTACCAAGAAGCCCCATGTACCTTATCCTCCCTTAACTCCCTTAATAAGGCATCAACGCTCATGAGCGCATCTACGGCTATGGAATATAGGGAATTAAAAAACTATATTTACGACACACCCAACCTAAGCCCTTGCTATGACTAAGATCGTTATACTAACTAATTACTCACAATATACTTATTAACTCACTACTTACCAAGTATCAATGCTATATATAGAGGTTCCTGAATGCCTACTGTGCGCCCTCGAGTCAAGGCTACAGGAGGCCAGGAAGTTTGGAATAAATGATTTGAATAAGTACGTGAGCATATCAATGAAAATTTCTGAATTAATGCCAAGAGGTAGGACCCCACTTTTCATAGAATCGTTCGAATACATGACACAGCTTCTTAATGATAATGATCCACACGCTAAGGAGAAGAGGGAGCTTGAGGATATAGCCTCTTCAATACTACATAAAATAGTTGAGGATGTTGGTGATGATGTCATTAGATATTTTGAAGTTGCTGCGGCTGCTAATTCCGTGGATGTTCCCATGAGGGATTACCAATTCGATATTAATGATTTTGTGAACAAGCTTCTTGAGGATGCGGTTTGGTTAGGTATCTCCAAGGACTCCTTAAGTGAATTACTAAGTGATACAAAGAGTGTGGGTTATATTGTGGATAATTCTGGTGAGTTTCAAATAGATACATTATTAATAAAGAAGTTAATTGATTTAGGTATTAAGGTAACCGTATATGCCAGAGGATTGCCCTACGAGGTCGATGTGACTGCTGACTATGTAAGTAAGACGTTGAACAATAATGTTGAGGTAATCTCCACAGGTAATAGATACCCAGCGTTTTATAATAGGAATTTATGGGAACGCTTAAAGAAGCATGGCCTAATAATATCTAAGGGCGTCGGCAACTTCGAGGCTTATCTAGAGAGTGGTCTGAGCCTAAAGGTCTTATTCCTATTTAGGGCTAAGTGCGGTCCTATGATTAGGCTACTTAAGGTTCCTAAGAACAGTCCAGTAATATATTTTATCAGCGGCTCTAAATGAGTGGTTTTATATATTATTCATAGATTTATATAGTATTAAGTCGTGTTTTTAATGATCTGTTCCTACTTATGTACGGAATATTAAATATGAATTATTTTTTATTATATTTAATTATATATCATTAATATCGTGTAGAAGTACACTTGATTAAGTTATTAGGAAAGATTTATATAATGTTTCATGTTATGGCTCACGTGAAGTTCGCACTCAAGTGTTCTCCGGGCCAAAAAATAGAGAGGCGTAGTGAGAGGATTGCAATTATTGGTGCTGGCCCTGCTGGACTCGGAGCCGCCGGTTACCTGATCTGCAAGGGTTTTCAGGTAGATGTTTATGATAAGATGCCAGAGCCTGGTGGATTGATGATATTTGGCATACCTGAGTATAGGGTTCCTAAGAAGAATGTGAGGAATGGTGTTAAGGAGCTAATAGAATTGGGTGTCAATTTTATTCTTAAGACCAAGGTGGTGGCTGACGAGGAGGAGCATGTTGATGGTGATGACTTCGTAGAAAGTAGGGTTAACCTTGAGGATTTGATAAATAAGTATAATGCCGTGTTAATCGCAACAGGTACCTGGAAATCAAGAAATTTAGGTGTTCCTGGAGAGAATCTTAGGGGTGTTTATTTAGCCCTTGATTACCTCTATAGGATTTACACGAGTGAGCTTGGTTATTTACCTAAGGATGTTGTTTACCCAACTGGTAATAAGGTCGCGGTTATTGGCGCTGGCTTAACAGCCGTTGATGCAGCTATTGAGGCCCAGAGGCAGGGTGCTAAGGAGGTTTACGTGCTGTATAGAAGGACAATTAATGAGGCACCTGCTGGTAAGATGGAGATACAGGGCTTGATAAAGAGAGGTATTAAGTTCGTGGAGCTCGTGGGCATTACCGAGATTCTTGGGAAGGATCATGTGGAGGCCGTGAGATTAATAAAGATGAAGCTAGGAAAACCTGACAAAAGCGGTAGACCAGCCCCTGAGCCCATACCGGGTAGTGAGTATGTTATGGAGATGGATAACGTAATAGCCGCAGTTGGAGAAATACCAACGCCACCATTTAGAAATGGATGCTGTGGAATAAGGCTTACACCGCACGGTACCATAGATATAGATCAGAAACACAGGACAACTAGGAAGGGTGTATTTGCAGCTGGTGATGTAGCAACAGGACCTAGCCTAATAGGTAAGGCCTTGAAGAATGGCATTGACGCAGCGATGGCTATTGAGGAGTATTTAACCAAGGGAGGTTGGAGAGAGTCCTAAACTAGTTAGTAGTGATGCTTAAATCCAATAGGTAAAACCCGTTTCTGTGAAGCTGCTCTCCTTCATATGGAATGGCGAAACCAAAATAGGCATTTATACGGAAAAAGGTGTTCTCGACCTTCCCGAGGCCTATATGCGAATCTACGAAACAAATAGAGCCCCTGACTTCTTGTACAACATGAAGGCCTTAATTGAGTATGGAGAACCTGCCCTATCATTAATAAGGGACTTAATGAATAGAGCTATTAAGTTAAACGACCAAGCATTGATTAGGGACGCTAACTTAATAACTTGGTTGCCACCCGTAACCAATCCTGAAAAGGTGCTATGCGTTGCCGTTAATTACAGGGCTCACGGTGAGGAGAGCCAAGCTAAACCACTTGATAGGCCGTACTTCTTCCCAAAATTCCCCAACGCACTTATTGGGCATAATCAACCAATACTTAAGCCCAGGGTTTCTAAGCAGGTTGATTGGGAAGTTGAGTTAGCCCTAATTATCGGTAAGAGGGGAAAGTACATAGATGTTAATAGGGCGCTTGATTACGTCTTCGGCTACTTAATACTGAATGACGTGTCAATGAGGGATTGGCAATTCCCAAGTAAAAATCCGTACGGAATGGATTGGATTTACGGAAAAAGCATGGATTCATCAACACCAGTAGGCCCATACATAGTTACAAAAGATGAAATACCAGACCCACACAACCTGAAACTAACACTTAAAGTTAATGGCAATGTGGAGCAGGACGATAATACGAGAAACCTAATATTCAAAATACCCGAACTAATTCACTGGGCATCCCAGGGAGTAACGCTCAAGCCCGGAGACTACATAAGCACGGGAACACCATCAGGCGTAGGCTTCCCAAAGGGAAAATTCCTAAAAAACGGTGACATCGTTGAGGCCGAAATAGAAAGAATAGGAACACTAAGAAACACAGTAATTGATGAGAAATAATCAACAAAGACACTCCACATACAACACCATAGACCCACCCAGTCAGATTATAAATCAACAATCACCACATAAGTAAAGCCATGCCTCCTATAAACTAACCCAAACCAAACACAGCAATAAAACGATTTGGTGCCGGGGCCGGGATTTGAACCCGGGCCCCCTTGCGGGGACGGACTTTCTATTTCATTTCTATTTCAACTCCAGGCCCGCGCCTTGGACCTGGCTCGGCCACCCCGGCAACAGTAGTTCTGCGGGGCTTGATTTAAAGCTTTGCTGTCATTCTTTGAGTATGTTTTTGCATTTTTCGTTATTTAGTCTTGTGTAGCTTCTTGGTATTTTTATTTTCATTTTCTTTAGCTGTGTTATTGTTATTGTTTTTGTGAGGCGTGTTGGTTGGGTTATCTGTATGATTATTATTTTTCTTGGCTTTGGTTTCATGTAGTTCTTGATTATGTATTCTATGTTGTCCTCCGGCATTTCGTTGCATATGGCGTTGTTTAGGATTTTTGGTAATTCGTGTGGTGTGGTTATGATTACTTTACCTGCGTGGAAATAGCCTGTAATGGCTTTTATGGGTTTGGATTCGTAGATTAGGATCAGGTCGTTCTCGAGTATTTTCCCTAGGTAGGTTCTTATTTCGCACTTCTTCTTGCCGTTAAGGATCTCCTCGGCGAATATCGGTTTTAGGGACATTAAAATGCAGTTCATTTTAGCCGAATGCCTTAACAAGCCTTGATAGATAATCCCAGTATTCATCTATCTCCTTCTCGATCTCCTTAATATCCTCCTCGGTTAAGTGCGCAAATCTGCCCTGTCTCTTCAGGTACTCAGTTATTGGCTTTCTCTTTGATTTATCAAGGTGGGCATTACTTGGTGGGTTGAGTCGTATTTTTCCGTGATCCCACTCGTACAGTGGGAAGTAGCCGGTCTCTGTGGCTAACCTCGCTATTTCCACGGTCATCTCCTCTGGGTAACGCCATCCTGGTGGGCATGGCGCTAGTACGTGTATGAAGGCAGGACCTTCGTCTAGGTATTCAAGGGCGGTCTTAACCTTATTGGCTAGGTCTATTGGGTATGCTATGTTAGCCGTGGCCGCGTAAGGTATGTGGTGAGCCATAACTATGCTCATTATGTCCTTCTTCCTCTGAACCTTGCCCTTCAGCTTACTACCAACTGGTGACGTGGTTGTCCAGGCGAAGTGCGGTGTTCCTCCGCTTCTTTGTATTCCTGTGTTCATGTATGCCTCGTTGTCGTAGAGCACGTAGAGCACTCCGTGACCACGCTCAAGCATACCACTCAGGGACTGCAAACCAATATCATAAGTACCACCATCACCAGCAATAACCATAACCCTAGCCTTAGTATCCAAAATACCCTTCCTCCTAAGAACCTTTATGGCAGACTCAACGCCTGAGGCAGCGGCCGCTGAATTTTCAAAGGCTACGTGTAGGTAAGGTATACTCCAGGCGGTGTATGGATATGAAGTTGATGTAACCTCTATACACCCCGTGGCGTTTACAACAATTACATCAGGGCCAGCAGCCTTTAAGAGCCATCTAACGGCTATTGATGGTCCACATCCTGCGCATGTTAATTGTCCAGGACCGAAATACTCCTCGCCAGGTAAATCCTTTATTGTTCTGAAGTAGACCTTCATGTTCTCAACCCCATGAATACCGTTCTTCTTGGGTATTCACCTGTCTTTGCGTACTCATCAAGCATTTTATAAAGATTATAGAAGTCATCAGCAAGCATAGTCCTTTGTGAGATCCCATGTACTACAGAGACCACGGGTTTCTCAACACCACTACTATAGAGTGCCGTGATCACGTCACTAAATACCGGTCCTTCATACGTATTTCCAGGTGTTAACGCTCTATCAATGACAGCTATGACCTTAGCATCCTTAATGGCATTAACGAGCTCCTCAGTCGGAAATGGCCTAAACAACCTTATCCTAACCACACCAGCTCTCAACCCTCTTTCCCTAGCCCTTTTTGCTGCTTCCTTGGCATTGCCACTTGATGCCCCACCATACGTTATTAGCACGTAATCCGCATCATCAACCATGTACTTCTCAATTATATCGTAATTTGTGCCAAAGAACTTATTGAATTCACCATGTATTTCCTTAATTACGGACTTAGACTCCTTAAGGGCATGTATTGCCTGGTACTTAATTTCGTAATACCACTCAGGACTTGCAATGACGCCTATGGTTATTGGGCTCCTTGGATCAAGCCTATACCTACTTAGATTCCTTGGTGTGAACTTCCTTACGTACTCCTCGTGATATATTTCCACAGGCTCTGTTGTGTGGCTCATTAGGAATCCGTCGTAGGACACCATGACGGGTAGGAGGACCCTACTGTCCTCAGCGATCCTATAGGCCATGATAATCGAATCATAAACCTCCTGAGCACTTGAGGCAATAAGCATGATCCAACCAGAATCTCTTGCATTCATGATGTCTTGGTAATCGCCATGAATACTTATTGGCGCGGAAAGGGCCCTCCCCGGTACAGCCATGACTATAGGTAACCTAAGGCCCGAAGCTATGTGCAGGACCTCATGCATGAACTCAAGGCCTTGAGCGGCAGTTGCTGTAAATACCCTAGCGCCAGCCGCAGATGCGCCGACCACAGCTGACAAGGCACTATGTTCAGACTCCACAGGTATATACTCAGCGTCCACCTCCCCATTAGCCACAAATTCGGCCAGTTTCTCAATAATTGTGGTTTGCGGTGTTATTGGGTAAGCCGCAATGACGTCAACATCGACAGCCTTAACGGCATAGGCGGCTGCGTAGTTCGACGTTAAGCCGAGGCGTTCCTTAACCAACTCTTCCCTAACACTTAGAGCCTTAGCTACAGCCATTATCCACCACCTACTTCAGGAACCATCTTTATTGCCTTAACGGGACATTCATGGGCGCATATTCCACAGCCTTTGCAATGATCGTAATCGATCTCGTATGTTAAGTCGTATTTCTTACCACTCTTTGTGGTGTATGGTTTCTTTAATTCAAGTATTGCTGGCTCTGGACAGTACATCCAGCAGATCCTGCAGCGAATACACGCGTCTTGGTCAATAACAGGTCTTTCGGTCCTCCAGGTGCCGGTTAAGTTCTTACGCGCATTACCTGGCTCCAATACGTAACCGCCGAGTGGTAGGTCTTTCCATGTTAATTGTTTCATCATTACACGATCACCTCAGCCATCTTATAAGCTTCTTCTAAAGCCTCAACATTGGATTTGCCGAGTTTCTTACCGAAGGTTTCCAGCACGAGCTCCTTCACCGTGTCTAAATCAACTAGGTCCAATACCTTAAGTAATGCGCCAAGCATCGTGGTATTGACAATGGGCTTACCTAAATGCTTCGTGGATATCTCGTACGCATTAACATAAACCACAGTTCCATTAAAGCTACTCAATACTTGTTTAACCTCGTCCTTACTCGACGCATTTATTACGATATACCTCCTGGTAATGGCAGGTATATTAAATACATTGAGTAATCTCGTATCAAAAACAACAGAAATATCGGGCCTCTCAATTGGTTCCCTAGCCAGGACAGGTTCTCGAGATAACCTAACATAAGCCCTAACTGGAGCACCGCGCCTCTCAGCACCATACTCAGGAAAGGCACTCGCAAATAAGCCACGCCTAATGGCAGCCTGTGCAATAATCTGAGCAGCGGTAACGGCTCCCTGACCACCACGACCATAAAAAGTAATCTCTACTGTCGAATTTCCCATTTTCGGTCAAGCACCATTATAGAGACCTTTTATAAACCCTTTACTCTATTACCTTATATATATCCATAAATAATTAACGAAGAATTTGCCCCCTGCATGCACCCACACCACTGGCGCTAGGGCTCAGCGGCCCGGTTTTTGCCGGGTCGTTGGGCCCCGGCACCAATGGTGTGAATGCAAGGCAGGTATGGGCTCTGTTTATTCCTATTCTCTCTATATTTATATTAATTATCCCTGTCGGTGCTATTTATATTATTTATAAATTCCTCATGGGGTATTAGTGTATTACTTTTTATGTGGTTTATTTTTTATTTGGGATAGAAAGTGATTTAAGCAGAACTGAAAATATATGGCGTGAAGAGGGTGCTTAAATGCCCTGGTACTAACCTTGACAGATTTCTTAACTGCGCATTTAAGGCTATTGTTCAAGCTCGATTGGGTCTTATCGATAAGGATGAGGCATTGGATGCCCTTTGGGAGTACCTGGTTAATATTGATTATGAAGTTAAGAGACTTAAGAAAAAGGAAGGTTGATAGTGAATACATTATTGTAATAATTGTAATAATTTAACTGATGATGATTATTCAATTTTATAAGGATATATTAATTACGTGCTCATAGGTTATTACGTTAATTATGACCTTGTACGTAATTATTCTATACTTGTTCAACATTATTCATGGTTTATTACCATTAATATAACCACAGTATACCGAGAAATATACCCCATTAATTATCCCATGCAGAACTACAGGTTAGACTTTTATTTAGCACCATTATTTTATTTAATAAAGAAAAAGATATTGATAAATTTAATAGAAATTATATTTTAATTTAACTGTATTATTTACCCATTGCCTGACCCAGCATGTGACTGGTGTTCTTGGTTAACGTTTTGGTTAATGTTGATAACAGTACTTGTGCCATTAAGTCCATAGTTACTAATTATGTGGTATTTACTCTTTGAGGTACTAGTAACGCCAGTGCTCGTGCCTGTGGTGGTCGTGGTGGTTGAGTTTGTACCTACTGAGCTATATACTAATGTTCCGTTTATGTATATGTTTCCGTAGAATGTTATGTTTCCTATGATTGTAACATTGCCGTAGAGGTATAGGTTAATTATTGGTTGTGAATATGTAGTATTCTCGATCACTAGGTATGTACTACCGTTGTAGTTATATATGTTAAATTCTTCACCATAGTTATTGATAATTAATATGGATGGTATGACTGACGATGTTATGTTTATGGTTGTGCCATTGGCGAGTTGTAATACGATAAAGTAAAGCTCAGGTACTGTGCTTAGTTGAACATAGGTGCTACCATTAATGCTTTCCAGATACATATTCACCATATTTAATGTGTTATTGCTTCCATTAACGATTATGTTATTACCTGTGAACTCTATGTAGTACGTGTAGTTATTAATGTTATAGATATTCGTTGTATTGTAGGCATATATGTAAATCCTAGTTATGTTATAAATTGTATAGTTATAGTACTGTGATGCAGCGGTGTTCGAAGTGTTTGTCGTAGCTGTGCCCGTATTGCTATATGCTTTAGTTGATGAATTCAATGATGAGGTTATTGTACCTATGTTTGGCGTAGTCGAAGTTGTTGGAATTGATAGGGTCACTTCGTATGTAATTCCTGTATTCCCTATATTGGCATTACTAGTAGTCATATTACTAGTAGTCATTGTCGTCGCGGCTGTCCCGGTCAGCGTAGTGCTTACATTAGTATTAGTAGTTGTGCTATTTACACAGCAGTTGCAGCAACAGCAACCACACGGTATGTTTACATTAACAACTACCACTATTTTTGATGAGTTCGTGGCATTACCAGGCAGTGTATAGTAATAAACATAGGTATATGTTGGGTCCTTGGCATTAAGGGCTGTAGGTAAACTATCTAAATAGTTATTATTAAGGAGTAACTTGTGCAACTGCATTAACAGCGCTACATTCATGCCAACTAAGAACGCTATTACGATTGCCATCCCCACCAACCCAACCTTTATCCAGCTTGTGCCTGCCATATCATGATACGGAAAAGGATGGTTAATAATAAGGAATATTGTGAAACTTGTCTTGAAACTTTTGTGAAAAAATATAAAAGATTGAAAGTAAATAAGAGGAAACTTATTTCCATGATCATTCTTCCTTTTCTTATTTTTCAGGTAATACGGCAATTAAGAAATTGCTAAGTGAAGGCTTATGAATTAATCATCATGAGTAAGATTAGGTAGATTAGTGAAAATAAGACTTTAGATGGTTTATGGGAGGTTATAGCAAATATTAAATATGATAATGAGGATAAGAGATGTCTCTCCCTCTCGGTCCTGTAAATTCCAGCCTTAATCCTAGTGAATGATATCGTGTTGTTTGACAACCCATAATTTATTGCGTCCCCCAGAACCTCCCTATACTCCTCCCCAACCTCCTTAAGCGCGAAGCACACCTCACGCCTTACCCTAGCCCTAACCCTAACCGTCCTAACCAACACCTAACTCACCCATCAACCTTTTTACACCTTGAACGAGCAGTGTTGAGTATGAAATACCAAGCAATTGACAAACCTCCTTAAGCCTCAGCAGCCTCTCCACAAAATTAATTAATAATATAAAATTAAAATATAATGAATATAAAAAGATCCCCTATAGACACGAAAAAGGATTCGGCCCACACCTAAAATACAGTATTTTTATATACTGAGTGAGTATGTTATTGTTAATGCTTATTGGCTCTGTTCAACTCCTATCTTTCGAGATGCGCATAACGATACCTCTAGCGGCTTCATAGGAGCTTAGCGGCCTCCTCATATATTGGGTCTAGGAATTCGTAGTCCTTAACTATGCCTAGGTCCTCTAGCGACCTCACTATGTTATGGAGTATACTTGATGACACAATGTTTCCCTCCCTCTCCTCAATATATACCTTGAGACTTCTCCAAGTATCTTTACCTCATCCAACACCCCTATACCGTACTTCTCCCTGATCTCTCTTGGTACTGAGAACTTGCAACTGATCATGCGCCTTGTCCTTGTTAACAAGGTTCGCAGGAAGGAGAAACTGACCATCAACATATATCCTAGTCCTATAGGGAAGCTTATTAGCGGGTATGGCCCTCATGTTACTCCTATATTCAATTCCAAATAAATATAAAACTAACCCTATCACCTAAACAATCACTTAGTAACGAAATACGAAAAGAGGGACAAAAGAGCTACACGATAGCATATAAACCAAAGTTAAATCAAGTCTCAATACATAAAACCATGGCCATCAGAACACCAAAAGTCAACACACCAACCTGATTGGTGCGGCCGCCGGGATTTGAACCCGGGTTCTGCGGCTCGGGGGGCCGCCATCCTA